>NZ_JBPYDA010000009.1:0-151375 GCF_051847375.1 Psychrobacter sp. 2Y5 | reverse complement strand
ACCACACCGGCTTCGATCTCTACTAGGCGATCAGCGGGATAAAATGTGCCAATCTGATTCATCTTATCCATGCTGACTACTATCTCGCCGTTAGCAGCCACTGCGCCTGCCGATAGACCAGTACGACCACCGCTTGGGGTCAAGACCACGTTATGCTCGTTGGCTAATAATACGATAGCTTGCACTTGCTCGGTCGATTTTGGAAAAACAATAGCAGAGGCGGCCGGCGCAAAATGTTTGGTCCAGTCTTTGCCCCAGTGCTCTAGGCTCTCGCTATCGGTTTTGATTTGGCTAGAATCATAACCATAATTTTCTTGTAGCGATTGTATAAGGACCTCAATGATGGCTTGAGATGGTTTTAAAAGTTTTTTCACTAGACATATTTCCTACTATGATTAACGAATAGAAAAAACTACCCAATTATAAAATATTGAATAGGTAGTTTTCATATTGATGTTATTCTACCTAATGATTTTCAAGCACTGTCCTGTATGATACAAAGTAAGTCCCAACTCGGTAAATCCAGATTTTATACCTGGTAGAGCAACTTTTGATTCTTCTAAGGTTCTAAAAGGTAGCGGAATACTGTTTCTATCTCCAGTAAGAATATAATCAGCAAAGCATTTACCCATTAGTGTTCCAGTGGTAATACCACGCCCATTATAGGCAGTAGCTGTTAAAATACCTTCATCTGGCTCCAGTACCCGAAAGATATGGTCTTGAGTAAAGCCAAAATTACCATACCACTCATACTGCCAGTTAAACTTAGGCAAATAAGGGTAATAGCTTTTTTGCACGCAATTTGCCCATGCTTGATAAAAAGATTTAGGCTTACAAGCACTGCCGCCTACTGTACCAAGTAACAGCCGGTCATCATGATCACGGCGAAAACTGGACAAGGCCAAACGAGTATCCCAAGCACCATTTTTATGAGGTAAGATTCGATCTGCGAGCTCGCCAGTTAAAGGCTCGGAGGCAATTTGATAGTAAGATACCGTGTAGAAAGTCTTAGTAACTTCAGTCCATTCCCCTTTAGTGTAGGCATTGGTAGCGATAATGACACGCTCTGCTTTTACATTAGCCTCAGGTGTTCTTACATACCATTGCCCATCGGATTTCTCTAAACTATCAACAGCAGACTGCTCATAAATACTCACTCCCAGATTAGTTGCTACTTTAGCTAGACCATTTACATAAGCTAAAGGATTCAATGTACCAGTACGGTGATCTAATAGCGCTTTATTAATACTAGTAGTGCCGCAATATTCATGACAGCGACTGCCTGTTAACACTTCAACATTTACCCCACGTCGCTGTAATTGTTCATACCTAATGTCAACGTCAGCTTCTCCTTTAGCGTTATGGGCCATATGAAGGTTACCGGCCTGAGTCGCTTGCGCATCGATATCATAACGCCTGATTAAATCAAACACTAAACTTGGCGCTTGTCCTAACGCCTTTGTTAAAC
The DNA here is from genome assembly GCF_051847375.1 of Psychrobacter sp. 2Y5. Taxonomy (NCBI): domain Bacteria; kingdom Pseudomonadati; phylum Pseudomonadota; class Gammaproteobacteria; order Moraxellales; family Moraxellaceae; genus Psychrobacter; species Psychrobacter sp. 2Y5. The sequence continues at coordinate 149,907 of NZ_JBPYDA010000009.1, read as the reverse complement.
GCTCACCTTCGACATCCCCTAACACCAAATTTAGATCATCAGGTCGTGCCCAAGTTCCTGCATTGACTAGTCCTACGCTTTTCCCTGAGCCTCCACTACCAATAGCTTGGCTCTCAAGGAGGATAACCTTTACACCTTTTTCAGCTAAATGTATTGCCGCTGATAACCCTGTATAGCCACCACCAATAATACAAACACTAGTTTGCATATCACTTGTAAGTTTATTGTAGCGATCGATCTTAGGAGCAGTGAGGCTCCACAAACATTGCTCTTGCAACATCTCATACTCCTTATATATTATAATTGTTGTACAGTAGAGATCATGCGCTCATTATTGATAGCAGTAGGCTCTTCGCGAGGGATAAACTTATTCAAGACGACCCATAACAAGCCAAATAGTGGAGATAGCCAGCAGGCAAAGGCAAATGGGGCGTAAGTTAAAGTCGCAATACCTAAAGTCGCAGCGACAAAGCTACCGCCCATATTCCAAGGAATAAGTGGCGACAAAAGCGTACCAGCATCTTCGATAGAGCGAGTCAAGGTCGTACGCTTATAGCCCATTTCTTTGTACTTATCTTGCAATAAACGTCCTGGTAAAACACAAGTGGTATAGACGTCACCAATAAGTGTACCGACCCCGAGCGTACTGGCATAAGTTGTTGAGACTAACCCCACTCTCGATTTAATCATCTTATTAATTTTAGCCATAATGGCCTTCAATGTACCGTAATGCTCGATTGAGCCAATAAAAGCTAAGGCAAAGATGGTCAAGGTCACAACCCAGGTCATTGACATAACGCCGCCTTTAGACAACAGTTGATCGACGACAGCAAAACCAGTTTCACTAACAAAACCATTTTGTAGAACATTAAATATGTCACTAACCCCTACGCCTTGCATCGTAAAAGCGATCAAACCTGCTACTACGACGCCTGATAGTACGGTTGGTATAGCTGGCATTTTCATAACGGCTGCAATGATTACGACAACAGCAGGTAATAAAGTAAGAATACTCAAATCGTAATTAGCTGCTAGAGAGGTTTGGATTTCTTTAATAGAGGATAAATCAACATTTTCTGCACCGTAGCTCATACCAAGCCAAGCGTAGATAATCAAAGCCGTAACCATGGCCGGTACAGTGGTAGGCAACATACCGCGGATATGATCCCAAAGTTCAATACCGGCAGCGGCTGGAGTCAAGTTAGTAGTGTCAGACAAAGGAGACATTTTATCTCCAAAGAAAGCTCCAGAGACGATAGCTCCACCCGTTAATGATGGTGGAATGCCTAATCCTAGACCAATACCCATCATAGCCAAACCGACCGTGCCAACCGTGCCCCACGAGGTGCCCGTTGCAACAGAAATGATGGCACAAATAATACAAACAGAGACTAAAAATGAAGAAGGAGAAAAGACACTAAAACCATAATATAAAATCGTTGGCACGGTACCTGCAATAATCCAAGCACCGATGAGCATCCCGACACCCATCAAGATGATCATGGCTGGCAGACCGATTTTAATGACCTTCAAGAAACGCTCTTCCATACCATCCCAACTGCGGCCACGCATCTTCATAAATAAACCAGTGATTAAGATGCCACAAGCTAGCGGAATATGCGGAGTAAAATCTTTAAAGACAAAGAATTGCACCATTAGAATAATGGCTGTTAATACAAGCGGAGCAATATCTAGCAGGAAGCTAGAAGAAGGGTCATAACCATCGATATCAGGGTCATGTGGCTTTTTTTGTTTATCTGCAATCATAATATATCTACCTATCCTTAGTAGTTACAACCAAATCCATTGGTATATTTTCATAGCATAGTGTTAATCATCGAACAGTTAAAAAGAACCTGACAAACGAAATCAGTTCTCCAAATGGACTACCTTAAAAATCAATCAAGACAATATCCAATTACTTTGTTAAAAGCACACTATGGCATTAGAAAAAATAGACTTTGAGAAAGGAATGAAATTTAAAAATGAAAGTTGAAAATTAATACTACTTCAGATGGCTATCCGCTATTTTTACAACCTAATTTACGTTCCGCAATTAGATTGCAAAAACGCTTAGATAGTGAACAGTTCAAGCCAAGGACAGTTAAGCGCATTTTAAGTGCGCTTAACCGAATGAAAGTATCCTTTACTCATCAACAATTAAAGTTTGAGTTAACCAAAACTGATACCTTGAGCCAGTGGCAACTCTTTTGAGTAATTAATAGTATTAGTCTGACGGCGCATATAGACTTTCCAAGCATCAGATCCTGACTCACGACCACCGCCAGTTTCTTTTTCACCACCAAACGCTCCACCAATTTCAGCGCCACTGGTACCAATGTTGACGTTAGCGATACCACAATCACTGCCGCGATCACTCAAAAAGGTTTCAGCCTCACGCAGATCATTGGTAAATACGCATGATGATAAGCCTTGAGGCACATCGTTTTGCATCTCAATCGCGTCATCAAATTCTTTGTAAGTCATAACATATAAAATGGGTGCAAAAGTCTCACTTCTAGCAACATCATTTTGCTCATCAAACTCTACAATAGCCGGCGTCACATAGTACGCATTAGGATATTTATCTTCGAGTACCCGCTCGCCGCCGGTGACTTTACCACCTGCTTCTCTTGCCTTCTTTAAGGTCTGTTGCATACTATTGAAGCTATCTTCATCAATAAGCGGACCTACCAGATTGCCTTCTAACGGATGACCAATAGTGACGGTTTCATAAGCGGATTTAATTCGTGGCAAAATCTCGTCTTTAACAGATTCATGCATGAATACACGGCGTAATGTCGTACAACGCTGACCTGCTGTACCAACCGCTGAGAATAAAATTCCACGTAACGCAAGATCCAAATCTGCACTTGGCGCCAAGATCATGGCATTGTTACCACCAAGCTCAAGCAAGCACTTACCAAAACGATTTGCAACTTTTGGTCCTACTTCTTTACCCATACGGGTACTACCCGTTGCACTAACTAAAGCAACATCTTTGCTTTCAACTAAGGCGTTACCAACATCTGTCTTACCTAATAATACTTGTGAGAGATGATCTGGCGCATCACCAAATTTGGCTAAGGCTTTTTCAAACATTGCCTGACAGGCTAAAGCGACTAAAGGGGATTTTTCTGATGGCTTCCAAATTACAGGGTTACCACAAACGATAGCGAGTGCTGTATTCCAAGACCAAACCGCAACTGGGAAGTTAAAGGCGGAGACAACGCCAATCACACCAAGAGGATGCCATGTCTCACGCATATGATGACCTGGACGCTCTGATGCAATCGTTAGACCATAGAGCTGACGTGAAACCCCAACTGCGAAGTCGCAGATATCAATCATTTCTTGTACTTCGCCTAGGCCTTCTTCTTTAATCTTGCCCGCCTCAAAGGACACTAGCATTCCTAAGTCTTCTTTATGCTCACGCAGCACCTCACCCAACAGGCGAACGAGCTCACCACGTCTTGGAGCAGGAACCACACGCCACTCTTTAAAGGCTTTTTTAGCGTTAGCAATCTTGGTATCGACATCACTAACACTGTCTAGGGTAATCTTACCAATAACAGAACCATCTATAGGGCTGTTAACCTCAAAGTCGCCATTTTGGTATTGTTCTTCTTTGACACCCATAGCGGACATATACTGCTTAATCATAACTAATCCTTTTATATTGATTTTACTTCCTTGGAAGACTTATTAAGTTACCTTGCAGCAAACTAAGTTGCAAAATAATTAATCTCCTACTAGCATTCCTTTTTGGAATGATGCTTAAATAACTCTCTTATCAATAGGATACTTCCATCTATTGCCACACTAAGCATGGCTATTTAATGCACTCAGACACTCTTCAAGACTTTGGGCTTGCATCGTTTGATATAGCTCAAGCTCATTATGTACACCTGCCCCCAATGCGCCCTCAAACTCTTGCTGGTTTGAGTTACCCTCATAACTGCTTTGTTTGTCATCATGAAGATTGGACTGAAAAATCCCTGCAGCACTTACTGGCAAAAAATCCTCATAGACGATAGGCTCAAGACGAATAGCGCCTTGTTCGATCAGCTCTATAATGGCGTTATTTGATATAGAATCTGCGTCCAAATTAGAGTCAGTACGACTCGTATCTGAGGTATCAGATACCGCTTGATAATAAAAATAAGCAAGTCTTTCATCATGCAGCGTTTGATAATCATCAGGAAAAGCTTTAAATGATTTTTCTAGCATTTGATAATACTCAGCGGCGTTTTCAGCATTCGGAGTTGCACCTAGCTGACTACGAGCTTGACTAAGTAATTTGTCATACAACTCTCTGCCTTTAGGGGTTAAAGCCACACCGCGCTGTTCAATCTCACCAAAGCGCGCGGTGTGATGACCGGTATCATAGCCGCCTGCTGAGTTCTCAAAACTAACCGCTTCTTCTAGTGCTTTAAAGCTGGTTTGTCTTAATAAAATAGGACAATCTCGTCTTGGTGGCCCCTCTATGATAGCTTTTGGCGGAATGCCTTTTGCCTGCATACCTGCCTGCACCGCATCTATATCTAAGGTTCTAGGGGTCAGATGATTGATATGAGGCCCTTTAAAACCAACGACATCGGCAATTAGTCCATGCTGCGATAATAGTCGTTGATATAGCGCTTTTGAGACTGGAGTCTTATCATGCCAGCGAAAGGTTTCTAGCGCTTCTTTGACGAACTGCTTTGCGTCATCAGCCGTTAGACCCCCCTGCTCCTCAAAGCGTTCAATCAGGCTGACCACATTATCAGTAAAGATACTGCGGTTATCCAAGGCTGCTATTGCTTCTTGCGTTAGGGCTTCATCACCAATCAAATCTAAACGCAAGAGAGAGGTAAACACGCGAAAGGGGCTCTTACTTAATGACTGGCTATCAATTGCTCTAAAAGCAGTAGAGTGCACAGGCACACCAGCGGGTGCCAAATCATAATAGCCAACAGGATGCATGCCCATCACTGCAAAAAGTCTACGCATCATGCTAAGCTCAGCAGCGGTACCTAATCTGATTGCTCCATGGCGCTCCAGATTAAGCCGTTCAATCTCTCCGGTATGTTCAAGCTGCCCTCTAATCTCAGGCTGCTTGCTTAGCACTTCTGTATTGACATCAGTTACTAAATCGATAAGGTCACCATATAATGGCACTTCTTTTTGGTACATCTCTGACATCGCTATAGAGAAATCATGGCGAATATCATCACTGCTTATAAATATATTTTTCACAGATAAGTATCCTTGTTGGGTAAAGCTTGCTTGATAGAGCGTTTTTAGTTGAATATATAATGTACTCGTATACGATGGTAATAATAATCAGGCCGTATTGAAGACTATGACTTCGGTGCTTCATTAGGGATAGCAGCGAGTACTTCTTTCAAAATATCGAGTCCAGAGGTTAAGGTGTCAGGTTCAATCGTCAGCGGTGGTAATAGGCGAATAATATGCCGATGCTTTCCACTTGGCATCAGTAGTAATCCCCGCTCTCTAGCTTGTTTTAGTACATAAGACATAACGCTTGGATGCGTGCCATAAGCAGGATGACGTAGCTCTATACCGCGCATAGCACCCACTCCAGTGAGTCCATGCAACCACGGGGAGATGCCTTGTTGCTGCCACTGACCTACTGTGTCTTCGATAGTCTTTGCATAATGATTAGCAGATTGCCATACCTCATCTTCTTGCATGATATCTATAGTCGCATTCGCAGCAGCACAGGCCACTGGATTACCTGAATAAGTACCACCCAAGCTCCCTTTTGGTAGACCGTTGATTACACTAGCTTTGCCTATCACCGCACCCAATGGCAAGCCTCCAGCAATGCTTTTACCCAGTAATATCATGTCAGGCTCAATCCCTAAATGTATAAAGGCAAAAGGTGTACCAGTGCGGCCGTACCCGGACTGAATCTCATCCATAATGAGTAAGATTCCATTGTCATCACAAAAGGCGCGCAGATATTTGGCAAATGTGGCTGACATTAACTGAAAACCACCCTCGCCTTGTACTGGCTCCACAATAATGGCACCGATGTTGTCAACATCTGTCTCTACAGAAAATAATCGATCCAAGGCATCGATAGCTTGTTGATCACTAATATCATTATCGGAGCTTGGGAAAGGAATATGGTAAACGCCACCCGATAAAGGACCTAACCCTCGCTTATACGGAGCGACCTTACCGTTTAGATTAACCGCTGCAAGCGTACGGCCATGAAAGCCGCCATCAAAAGCAATAACGCCAGTGCGACCTGTCTTCAGGCGAGTGATTTTTATGGCATTTTCGGTAGCTTCTGCACCGCAATTGGTTAGCATGCCTGAAAGCTCACCTTTGATAGGAATAAGCTCGCACAATCTGGGCATAAAGGTTTGGTACGGCATATGCGCCGCTGCATTGTAAGCATAATGAATGAGTGATTGTGCTTGCGTAATAATCGCACTGACAATATGAGGATGGCAATGGCCAAAGTTTAAGACACCGATACCGCCGACAAAATCAATGTAGCAGCGACCTTTATCGTCCCAAACTTTTGCGTTTTTACCTTTGACTAAAGTCAGCGGATGCACCATCGTAAAAGCATCAGTGACATTGTATAGCTGTTCCATGAGCATCTCTTACCTTCCTTGAATTAGACATTCATTTCAGCAAAACTCTATCTCATCAGCAAACGAATAATAGTTGTGACGCCATTCCTTTAATTCATTGCCACAAAAAACCGGCATATAGCCGGCTTGTTTAGGTGTCTATTAGCTGTATTTTCTAAAGTTCTTGATAGACAAAAAGTCAAAATTTAGCTTATATCACAATATAAAATCTAAGTCTTTTTTATGCTCGTTTGACTTTTCGAGATAAGCTGAGACCCATTCCAAAATAACCTTCACTTTATGTGAATTGCCCAAGGATAAGGGATAAGACATATAATACGCGCCCCTACCATTTGCAGCATAGCTCCATGCTGTCACCAGTGCGCCTGATCGCAGTTCTGGGGCTACTAAACGTAATGGTACTAAGGCGATACCATATCCAAGTAATGCCGCCGATATAGTGGTATGAAAAGTATCAAAGCGTGGACCCACAAAGGTACCATCAATGCTGATATCTTGCTGCCTAAAATATTCATACCAAGCGCTAGGACGTGAGCTGAGTTGTAACAAGGTGCAGTTATCTAAATTATGTGTGCATGGTGATTTGTCTGTTAAATACTCAGGGTGACAGACAGCCACACTATATTCGTCAAACAACTTGATAGATTCCATGCCTGCCCATATTCCGTCACCATATAAAAAAGCAACATCGACATTTTGATCTTCAGAAAAAAACGGCCCAGCTAGCTCTTTTATATTCAGGTTAATCAACGGATGCGCTTGGCTAAATCCACTTAATGCAGGCATCAACCAACGCGAGCAGAAGGTAGGGTGTGAGACAATTTTGAGTATTTCTGAGTTGTCACTGTTTGACATCAGGCTAGTAGTTGCCGCTTCGATATGTTTGAGAATGTCTAACACTTCAAGATAATAAGTCTTACCTGCTGGTGTTAACGATATTCGATGCGGTGTACGATAAAAAAGTGAAAGGTTTAACATCTCCTCTAGCTGAGCTACTTGCTTACTAATTGCGCTTTGTGTCATATGCATTTCTTGCGCAGCATTAGTAAAGCTTAAGTGCCTAGCAGCCGTCTCAAAACATTGCAAAGCAGTTGTTGAAGGGTATCTTCTAAAAGCAAGTGGGGTTTTCATTTCATTTTTCATAAATTATTCATTCTATTATGTCATATAAATAATGTTTACCAGTCTCATTAATAATCCTACTCAGCAAATAGCGACTTTGACTAAAAAAGGTAATGACCGACTAAATACTCCGCGCTAATACACTGTTTTTTATCTAGCTCAAAGCTTAAAACTCACATCCACTATTAGCAGAAGATGCATCACATACTTCATCAATGATGACGATGCACGGGTCGCTTCGTTACTAGTAGAGTTAATTATCTCATTCTCTTTTGGATTAACCACAGACAATGAATATCCGCTGTAATAGTCATTATTAGTGATGTTCTTTGATAATTGACGATAGTCAGATTTAAACTCCTTTGTAATTTCTAGCTGACCTCTGCTGTCAATCCCGTAAACATAAACTTGGGAGATTTTGATTACGCAGCCTGACGATAATAATCAAACCACACCTGTCTTGGCGATTTATATCCTAAGCTCTTTTGAATCCTAATCTGATTATAATATAACTCAATATAGCCAATAATATCGCTGATCGCTTCAAGCCTTGTTTTATAGTTTTGGTGATATACTAGCTCATTCTTCAATACGCCCCAGAAGCTCTCTATTGGCGCATTGTCAAATGAGCGAGGAAAAGTAAGTGTCTGGGAGACACTTACCCGAGTGCAAGGCGGAGGGCTATGCCCGTAGTGGTTGCCCTTAACACTCATAGACCCTAAGAGCTGATGCTGCTTGATGATCTTGTGGTAGGCATGGCTACAATACTGGCTACCTCTGTCAGAGTGAACGATTAGCCCTTTATCAGGTTGTTTGTTCTTGATCGCCATATTAAGGGCACGGAAGACCATATCTGCGGTCATACGTTTGTTGATGGCATAGCCGACCAGCTCTTTGGTGTATAAGTCTTTAACGCCTGCTAAGTACAGACAGCCCTCGGTTGTCCAGATATAGATAATATCACTGACCCATGCTTCGTTAGGGCGGTTGACGTCAAACTGCTGATCCAACACATTGTCATAGATGAGCTTATTATGATTAGAGTCAGTGGTGACCTTAAAGCGCTTGTGGCGACGACATTTGATGCCATGCTCTTCTTTGATGCTTCTGACCATGTATCGACTGATATCATAGCCTTGCTCGATCAGCTTTACATGTAGTCGCTCAACACCATAACGCTCTTTACTTTCACTATGAGCGGCTTTAACTAGTAGCTCGCACTGATTGCGGTATACCTGTGCTGTTCGCTGATGTCACAACTCAGCCAGTCGTAGTAGCTTGAGGGCTTAACGCTTAATACACGGCACATAGTGGTAATGCTAAATATCTACTGGTTGTCTTTGATAAAGACATACTTCACTAACTGCTTTTCGCGAAGTACACTGTCGCCTCACTCGAGCATAGCTCTCCCCTTTCGTCGGGGCGAAGCAGTGCTTCGCTTTATCCCTCCTCATTTAGAATTTCTCGTTCCTCCCCGGCAACTTTGAGTTGCCGTTTAAGGCGTTTATTCTCTTCTAGTACTGCTACGAGCTCAGGATCGTATTGCTCAGACCCTTTAAGCTTGCCTTGATTCGCTTTATTTTGCCAGTTAGATAAGGATTACATGGCTATACCGAGCTGTTTTTCAGTAGCTGAAATATTGCCACTGTTATCCGCTATCTTCTTGACGGCTTCAGCTTTAAATTCGTCACTGTAAGTTCTTACTTTCTTGGTTATGGTAAACTCCGGTTAAGACGCTTAGTTTACCAAGTTTAGGTGTACGGTTTCTTCAGCATAGCTCAACACTATCAGATTATAGATTATAAAGTGAAATTAAAAAAACACTCACTCATCTATATCTCCTAGCAGTGTGTTACCTACTACAATGGTTTTAAGCAACTATAGAGACAATGTGTAGTGGCATAATGGATCTGATTAGGCATTAGATAACTAGAAACTATTTGCAGGTCTCTACCATCTCTGATGTCGATATCAGGCGCCTGGTAATGATCCTTTAAAGAGTAGTATCTTACATCATATACCCTTAAAAATTTGCTTATGAACGGCTATAACCATTATCATATCAACGCAGCATTCTAAAACAAAAAGACAATAACCTAAATCGGAGTAAATAATGATTACCCATGTCCCTGATGTGACTTTCAAAACTCGTGTTCGTGATGAATCTATCGGCGGAGACAACCCATTCACATGGTATGACCTAACCACAGATGAGTTGTTTGCCAATAAAAAAGTGGTGGTGTTCTCACTACCGGGCGCTTTTACGCCGACGTGTTCGACCAGCCATCTGCCCCGTTATGAAGAGCTGTATGATGAGTTTAAGGCGCTAGGCGTAGATGAGATCGTTTGCGTTTCTGTCAATGATGCCTTTGTCATGTATCAATGGGGCCTCAAGCAAAACCGTGAACACGTATTCTTGCTCCCTGACGGTAATGGTGAGTTCACGCGTAAAATGGGCATGCTGGTTGATAAGAGCAATCTTGGCTTTGGTATGCGCTCATGGCGTTATTCGATGTATGTCGACAATAAAGCAGTCAAAAAGGTGTTTAAGGAACCTAATTTTGGCGACAACTGCCCAATAGACCCATTTGAAGTATCAGATGCAGACACTATGCTAGAGTATTTGAAGAGTAATGCTTAACTACTTTGACGCTTAACCACTATCATTATATTTTGATAGATGTTCAAATACTTAAAAAGCCTCACTGCTCATATACGAGTGTGAACTGACCCCCATAAGTTGGATACAACTTATGGGGTATTTTTATGCGTTTTCTTAAATTATTTCGTCTTAAATGGTCTGAACAATATACAACCCTTTCTCATTTAGAGGAGCGCCTAGACCCTCGTCCCTTTGCAGGACGCTTGCCATTTGCCGCAGGTTTGCCCTTGCCGCCAGAGCTTTTACCACGTCCAGAAGGACGCCCCACTTTAGAACCCGCTGGATTTTTAGCGCTATCCTTCGAGTATTTATTACTACTTTTTGCACCCTGAGATCTTGACGCTTTTGACTTTGATGAGGGGTTGTTACCAGATTTTTTTCGTCGAGTATTAGTAGATTTCTTGGAGGCGTTACTATCTTGCGAAGAAGAGTCTTCTATCGACTTAAGCAAAACGGACATCTCTTTTTGGGTCAAGTCTCGCCAGTCTCCAGTGGCAAGACCCTTGAGGTTGACATTCATAATCCGCGTACGCTCAAGCTTGACAACTTCATAGCCAAAATGCTCACACATACGGCGAATTTGACGGTTTAGACCTTGCACTAAGGTAATATTAAATACAGTGGGCGCCACTTTAGTCACTGGACATTTTTTTGTCATCTGCCCCAAAATAGGCACACCGCCTGCCATACCCTCAATAAAACTTTCGGTTATCGGTTTATTCACCGTCACTAGATACTCTTTTTCATGGTTATTGCCAGCACGTAACACCTTATTGACCAAATCACCGTTGCTGGTCAAAAAAATCAAACCTTGAGAGTCTTTATCCAAACGGCCAATCGGAAAAATACGCACGCTATGTCTCACAAAATCGACAATGTTGTTTTTCTCAGATTTTTCCGTAGTGCTGACAATACCGACTGGCTTATTGAGTACAATAAATACGAAATCATCAGCGTCTTGCGGCTCAATGAGCTGTCCGTTAACCTTTACCGTATCTCCAGCAACCACTTGATCGCCAACTTGAGCACGCTTACCATTGACGTAAACGTTTCCTTGTTCGATAAAGCGGTCAGCGTCGCGCCGAGAGCAGATGCCACTTTCTCTGATGTATTTATTTAACCGAGTCGAATTGTTAAACATAAAGCACCGTTTTAGCTAATTAAAAGCCCTTTCTTACTAAAAAAAGCTTAAATTGAATGGATTTGCAATAGGATATGTTAAATATTCACAAATGAGATGAGTCCCATTATATAGGAAGTTTAGTACCGGTTTTAAAAGAGATGAGCAGGCACAAGCGTATGCAAAGTCGTATCAATGAGACTAAAACCATCCCTCTTCTAACAGTTGCTCTGTATTACTCACTCTAAAGCCATCACATAGATCATAAAACGCTATCGGGTCTTCTATGTTATCGAGTAGGTCTCGTTTATTTAGCGCCACAAATAATGCTAGCGCATAAGCGGAGCTGTGAATAGATTTTTTAGGATTAAAGGTAATATCGGTAACCGCTTGATACTGCATCACATCGCTATGTAGCTGTGTATTTTGCTTGAGAGCATTGACGTATAGCCAGTCATAAAACATAGTCAACGGCTCTAAATTCCATTCCATACCGAAATCATTGTAGCCAATAAGATGACCTGAGCTGTGCAAGCGCTCATCTTTTTTGGCTTGTCTTGGTGGCGTATCGAGTAGGTCAGTAAAAGGACCGCCGCGCTCAAAAACTTTACTCGCCTGAAAGATATTCTCGACACTATACTGACCGCCACTATGCTCATCAGTGAGCTGTAAACTGAGTGGACTAAGTAAAAAACTGAGCTTATTACCAGATTTACTCGACATCTCCAAGACGTTATTAAAGCCATATTTTTTGCGAATGACTTGATGCAGATCGTTGATAGATTTTTTCTTTTGTCTGCTAGCAAATCCCACATGCCGTTCAAAACGAACCATATCCGTTTTGACCAAGTTGTCACTATTGACTCTGGGCATAAATACCGGTCTTTGTTCTACAGCGTTTTGATTTTGTGGCATAGTTTATAGTCTTTATTCGATTTCGATAGGCATTATAGCAAGAGTTTGCAATGATTAGGCTTTGATAACGACTTGTGTGTCACATAATCTTCAGCATCGCTATTAAGTAGGGTCTATTATTGTTATCGTCAGACTGATACTCTCTCCCAAATATATTTAATGACAGTTACTGAAACTATCGTAAGCCAAATTCCTTATTGAGTTAACGGCGTTTCTGGCTTATGCTTTTTGATGGTTTATTGCTAAGAGAAAGTATTATGTTTGCACATATCGACTATTACGCTGGCGATCCTATCTTAGGTCTTATGGATAAGTTCGTCGCTGATAGTAATCCGCATAAAGTAAATTTAGGTATTGGCATTTATTACGATGAGGCAGGCAAGCTACCGGTGCTTGAATGCGTCAAGACTGCTGAGCACATGATTGCCGACCCTATTACCCCTCGCCCTTACCTACCTATGGCAGGCTTACTTGGGCATCGTGTCGCTTGTCAGAACTTATTATTTGGTCAAGACTCTCAAGTTTTGGCAGAGAAGCGCGTGGCTACTATCGCCACCCTTGGGGGATCTGGCGCTTTAAAAGTAGGGGCAGAATTTATCCATCAGTTCTTTCCAAACTCTAAATGCTATGTCAGTGACCCAACTTGGAGTAATCATATTGCTATTTTTGCCGGTTGTGATATCGAAGTCGGCAGCTACCCTTATTATGATAACGCCACTAGTAGCCTTAAGTTCGAAGAAATGCTCGATTTTATTGATCAGTTAAACCTGTATGACGTGGTACTCTTGCACCCTTGTTGTCATAACCCAACAGGTATGGATCTGACTATTGAGCAATGGGATCAACTGCTGACGGTTATGAAGCAGCGCAAGCTTATTCCCTTTATGGATATTGCTTATCAAGGCTTTGGCGAAGATATGGAGCAAGACGCTTATGCTATACGCAAAGCAGTTGAAATGGGTCTACCCGTATTCGTCAGTAATTCGTTTTCTAAAAATTTATCGCTATATGGCGAGCGCGTTGGCGGTCTCTCTGTGGTCTGTCCAACTAGCGATGAGGCGGAGCGCGTGTTCGGACAGCTCAATTATACCGTGCGCCGTATCTACACGAGTCCGCCCTCTCACGGTGGTCATGTGGTCGATATCGTGATGAATGATGACGCTCTGCAGCAGCAGTGGGTAAGCGAGGTTTATGGGATGCGCGATCGTATCCAAACGATGCGCTTAAAGCTCAAGTCAGTATTGGAAGCTAAGCTGCCTGAGCATGATTTTGACTATTTGACTCGGCAAAAAGGCATGTTTAGCTTTACTGGTCTCACACCTGAGCAGATTGGGCGCCTACAAAGCGAGTTTGGTGTCTATCTAGTGTCCAACTCGCGGATGTGTATGGCGGGTCTCAACGTCAATAATGTAGAGTATGTCGGTGAAGCTATGGCATCAGTGTTGCAGAATTAAAAGGTTGAAGGCGCTTGTGCTTAGACGCACCGTTAGCACTAGAAGAAGGACAGAATATGGATTATTCTGTCCTTTTCTTTGATAATTTATGCATTCAACACTTTAAGTTATAAAAGACATAAAGTTAAGCAAGCATACCACCATCGACAAGCACACAAGCGCCAGTGGTATAGCTTGAAGCGTCTGACACTAGATATAGTACCGTACCTGCCATCTCATCAGGATCGGCGACGCGCCCTAGCGGAATCGCATGTAGCGCCATGTTCAATACTTTATCGTTTGACGTCAGTGCTGAGGCAAACTTAGTATCAGTTAGGCCTGGCAATAAGGCATTGACACGAATATTGAGCGGGCCACATTCTTTAGCAAAGGATTTTGTCATACTAATGACAGCTGCCTTGGTAATGGAGTAAATCCCTTGCTTGTCGCCAGCGACTATGCCGTTGACTGAAGCGGTATTCAAAATAACGCCGCCGCCCTGCTCTTTCATCATCTTACCGGCAGCAATAGACATAAAGAAGTAACCGCGGATATTCACATCGACCGTCTTCTCAAAAGCGCCCAAATCAGTATCCAAGATATGACCGTAATAAGGGTTGGCCGCCGCGTTATTGACTAAGATATCGATTTGACCAAATTCGCTTTTAATATGCGCAAAGATAGCGTCGATCTGATCCATCTCACCGACGTGACAGGCATAAGCGCTGGCTTTGTCGCCGTTCTCTACGATGCTATCGGCTACCGCTTGGCAAGCATCAATCTTACGACTTGACACGATAACATGGGCTCCGCGTGACGCCAGCAAGCGTGCAATAGATTCGCCAATCCCGCGACTAGCACCAGTGACTAAAGCAATCTTGCCTGTTAAATCAAATAAATCTTTCATAAGTTTTCCTTATAGTTATAAATTTTATACACCTAAGCCAACATACCACCATCAAGGGTAAAGGCGTGACCATTCATAAAGCTGCTCTCATCGCTGGCAAGCCAAGCGATAGCGCCTGATACTTCTTCCACTTTACCGAGACGGCGTAACGGACTGGCTTTAATGGTCGCTTGCTGAGCGCGTTCATCCATTTTTGCCATCGTGTTTTGGACCATCGGCGTGTCGATAAAGCTTGGGCAAACCGCATTGAAGCGAATATTAACGCGGGCATACTCGTGAGCCGCTGATTTAGTCAAACCCATCACTCCATGTTTAGCAGCACTATAAGCGGATAATAATGGTGCTGAACGCAAGCCTGCAATAGAAGCCACATTGATCACATGACCGCCGCCATTAGGCGCTAAGCAAGCAACCGCTGCTCGCATACAGTGCCAAACGCCCTTGAGATTCACCGCGATATTGCGATCAAAATCCTCATCAGTCAGCTCATGCATAGGTTTTGGCGCATGGTCAATACCAGCATTATTAATGACCACATCAAGTCCTCCAAGCTCGCTCATAGCGAACTTAAATAGCTCACGAACGTCATCACCATCGGTGACATCGACTCGTCTAAAGGTAATGCTATGATTGGCCTCTAGCGCTTCTTTATAGACACTATCACCAAGCTCTTCATTCATATCGCCGATCACGACTTTAGCGCCGCGACTGGCTAACAACTTAGCACTAGCCGCGCCAATACCAGAGGCGCCGCCGGTGATAAGAATACGTTTGCCCTCAACATTGGAGGCGGGTAAATTACTTAGGGTGTTTGCTGCAAGTCCGTTTGTCGTCATCAGTTATTCCTTTACTTGTAGGATAAGTTTGCCGAAGTTTTCACCTTTAAATAGCATCATTAGAGTCTCTGGGAAAGTCTCAATACCTTTGACAATATGATCTTTTACCGTGATATCCCCTGCCTGAATCCAGCCGGCGATATCTTTCATCGCTACCGGATACTCTTTGATATTATCAAACACGACGATGCCTTCCATCCGCGCGCGATTGACTAGTAATGATAGATAATTAGCAGGGCCTTTGACCGCCGTTGTATTGTTATACTGACTAATGGCGCCGCAAATCACAATACGCGCATGGACATTTATCTGAGTTAAGACATCATCTAAAATCTCGCCGCCGACATTATCAAAGTAAACGTCTACACCGTCTGGACAAGCTTGCTTAAGCGCTTTTTTGACGTTTTCATTTTTGTAGTCTACTGCTGCATCGAAACCTAATTCGTCAACTAAGAACTGACATTTCTCAGGACCACCTGCGATACCGACAACGCGGCAGCCTTTGATTTTGGCGATTTGCCCGACTAGACCACCGACCGCACCCGCCGCTCCTGAGACTACAACGGTCTCGCCAGATTTGGGCTCGCCAGTCTTGAGCAGACCAAAATAACCTGTCATCCCTGGCATGCCTAATACACCAAGATAATAAGGCAGCGGCGCTAGATTAGGGTCGACTTTATGCAGACCTTTGCCATCACTGACCGCATAGGATTGCACGCCATTATGACCAGAAACGAAGTCGCCTACTGCAAATTTGTCGTTGTTACTTTCGATGACTTCACCGACGGTACCAGCGCGCATAACATCGCCCACTTGCACCGGTTCGATGTAGGATTTGGCATCGTTTAACCAGCCACGCATCGCAGGATCGATAGAGATGTAATCGATTCTGATCAACAGCTCGCCATCGCTAATACTGGGGACTTCGGTCTCGGTATAGTCCCAAGTATCGCGGCTAGGCTGACCTGTAGGTCGCTGTTTGAGTCGCCACTGCTTATTGGGCTGTTTATTGTCAGCTATCATCGGTTATTCCTTTAAATTAGTTTTGTGTAAAAGTTATTCAGCGAGTCTAAAACCACTCTGCTTCCATATCGGTACAGACTGAGTTGTCGTTGTTCAATAATTGAATATCACGTTGAATGGTGGGTAATTCCCAATCGATAAAGTACTTCGCCGCTTGAATTTTGCCATGGTAGAAGTTTTGCTTATCGCGCGCTTGTTCTTGAGCCAGCAGCTGCTCGGCTTTACTGGCTTGGCGAATCCACATCCAGCTGACCACGATTGAGGCAAAGATATTCATCAAGGCTTGCGCATTGCCGGTCAAAGTCAGCGCTTTTTCAGTCGGTAGTATCTTACTCAAATGCACAAGTACTTCATGTAAATGTTCTGTATAAGGCATCAGCTTACCCGCAAGCTTTGCGGACTCAGGTGTAGTAATACTTTGCAAATCATTAGTGATTTCGCGCTTAAGAATTTGCATTCCTAAGCCTTTATTTTGCCAAATTTTGCGAAATGACAAATCTAATGCCTGTACGCCATTCGTGCCTTCGTGAATAGGATTAAGACGGTTGTCACGCCAAAACTGCTCAGCATGATACTCGCGCGTATATCCCGCGCCGCCTAACACTTGAATACCTAAATCATTAGCTTTGGGGCCATACTCTGACGGCCAAGCTTTGATCACGGGAGTCAATAAATCTAGCAATTCTGATAGCTCATTCTTAAGCGTCTCATCATCGCTAGTATTGATACGATCGATTAGGTTTGAGCCGTATAAACACAATGCCATACCACCCTCGCTATAAGCTTTTTGCGCAAGCAGCATACGCTTAACGTCGCCATGGTTGATAATAGCAGTAGCGGCATGCTCAGGCTTATTATTCGGGGCGATACGGCCTTGGGTTCTATCTTTGGCATAATCTAAGGAATACTGATAGCCGCGATAACCGATCATCGCCGCGCCAAAGCCCACACCGATACGCGCCTCGTTCATCATCTTAAACATATAACGCAGGCCGAAATGCGGCTCGCCGATTAAGTAGCCGTAACACTCGCCTTTATCACCGAAGCTCAGCGCCGTAGAAGTGGTACCGCGATAACCAAGCTTATGCAGTAGTCCTGTTAAATGCACATCGTTGCGCTCGCCTATTGAACCATCTTCAAGCAAACGATACTTAGGTACCACAAATAGCGAGATACCTTTAACGCCGCCAGGGCCGCCCGGAATTTTGGCAAGTACTAAATGTATAATGTTATCAGACAGTTCATGATCGCCGCCTGAGATGTAGATTTTGCTACCTTTAATGCGATAAGAGCCGTCTTCTTGCTCGGTCGCAGTCGTTTTGATATCCGCAAGTGATGAGCCAGCGTGCGGTTCGGTCAAAGCCATCGTGCCGGTGAATTCACCTGTCAGCATACGCGGCATAAAGGCGTCTTTGACTTCCTCGCTCGCGAAATGAGAGATGACATTAATCGCTGCTGTCGTCAAAAAAGGATAGGCCGTAGTTGAGGGATTGGCCGCCATAAAATAACCAGCCACCGCGGTCATTACCGTCTCAGGTAGCTGCATACCGCCATCTTCAAAGCTATAGCGACCCGCGATAAAGCCAGAGTCTCGAAAAGCATCAAAGGCGACTTTGACATCGTCAATCATGCTGACGGTTTTACCATCGAATTGCGGCTCGTCCTTATCCGCTAAGTGGTTATGCGGTAAAAACAAATCTGTCGCTATCTTATCAGCGGTCTCTAATACCGCATCAAAGGTTTCGCGGTTGTGCTCAGAAAACTTAGTATGCTCGGTTAAACGCTCAACATCTAAGACATTGTAGAGTTGGAAAGGTAATTCATATTCGTTAATCAAAGTATCGGCCGCCATAATATTCCCTTGTTATTAAAGCTCATAAATTAGCATTAGAGTAATCATAAGCTAAATTTTAGCTTTACCGTATTGTCATTTATGACATAATTAAGGTGAAAAACGACACTGATATAAAGAGTGCATGAAAAGTAATAGTCATTAAGGAGAGTAACCAATGCCGCGAACAAAGCCCTATGAAGTGATTATCCTCGGATTTGATGGCGTGCTCGGTAGCGTGCTTTCAGGAGCGCTGGACTTATTTTCCTTTACAGGAGTTAGTTGGCAGCGTTTTTTGAATTTAGAAGTAAAGCCAAAGTTCAAGGTGCAAATTGCGAGCCTTGGCGGCGTCGATATCACTGCCAGTAATCGGCTGGTCATTCAAGCGCATTGCGACATCAACACCGTACGCGAGTGTGATTTACTGCTCATCCCAACCATCGGCGACTCGATAGATAAGGTGCTTAAACAAAACGCAAAGCTGCTACCGCATTTACAGCGCCTGTCAGCAACCGAGGCCGATATCGCAAGTAACTGTAGCGGCGCTTTTTTTCTGGCTGAGGCAGGATTGCTTAATGGTAAAACCGCGACTACCCATTGGGGCTATGCCGATAAATTTAAAAGTGATTATCCCTTAGTTGACTTACAAGACAATCAGTTCGTCACCCAATCAGGGAATATATTTTGCGCCGCAGGTGGCAGCGCTTTTTATGATTTAGCGCTACTGCTCATTGAGCGTTACTGCGGACGTGAAGTCTCAACGCAAGTGGCAAAGACCCAGATTATCGATAGCAAGAGAGGCAGTCAAAACAGCTATACCAATGTCACCCTACATAAGCCGCACGGCGATGCACTAGTCAAGCAAGTACAAGAATATATCGAAAACAACTTCGATCAACCGCTGCAAGTCAGTGATTTGGCTACTATTGTCAATGTGACACCGCGTACGCTAAATAGACGCTTTCAAACCAGTATCGATATGCGCCCTATTGAATATATTCAAGCGGTGCGGATTGAGCAGGCTAAAAGACTACTGGAGTCGCAAGCGGTCACTATCAAGTCGCTTGCCTATCAGGTTGGCTATAGCGATCTATCCTCTTTTACTCGGCTTTTTAAGCGAGCGACCGAGCTGACCCCAAAGGAATATCGTGATAAATTTTCGCGGCTAGCGATTTAAAGACTGGTACTTTAAAGCGTCAAAACTCAATTCTAAAACTTTATTCATTATAATTTGCCGAAAGATTAACGCACTAAAATCACCGGCGAGACCGTGCTCGCTAAAATCTCAGTCGTCGTACTACCTAGGAACATCTGCTGCCATTTAGAATGACCGTAAGCGCCAATCACCATAATATCGATATGATTTTCCAGTTGAAAATTAAGTAGGCCATTGACCGCATCCCCTTGCGGTAAGTGATGACAGTCAATACTATAGCCTGCATTTAGTAACTCTGCAGCTGCCGCGGATAGGCTATTTTTTGAAGTGTTATCATGATTACCCACCATCACTAAATGGCCTTGTAGCTTTTTTAACACTTCGCTCTTCGCAATACGCTTGATGACTTTGATAGCGGTTTTACTAGCATCAAAAGCAATCATATAATTAATTGGCTCTTGAAACGGCTCTGAGCAAATCAGAATGGGTACGTTCGATGCGCGCGCGACGGTTTCGATTTGGCTACCGATATTGATGCGGCTGTTTTTGTGATCTTCACCGCGGCGTCCCATGACGATAGCACGGTTCATATCGCTGAAATGCTCGATAGCAGGCAATAACTTGCTATGACGCTGATAGATGTCAACGGCGACATCGAAGTGGCTATTGATATAGCTTTTTGCATCCTGTACTAATGCGTCGCTATAATTATTAGCAACCTTGGCTCGGCGTTCATCTATTTCCGATAACTCTTGTAATAGAATCTGACGACTATCAACGCCAATGGTTCCTGAGAGATCACGCCTGACTGAGGCAGGCACGTCAATCGTATTCAATAAGGCAACCGGTAAGCTCAGCCGATTAGCATACCATGCCGCGTAACCACAAATGGACTCGGTGACAGTAGAGCCATCGATACAAGCTAAAATATGTTGAGTCGCCATAATTCATCCTTAAATGCGCTAGACGCAATATTGTAGTATCGGTACTCATATTTATAGCAGATTATTGACCTGCGTTGACAGTTTTTATAAAATTTATTGCAAATTTTTATCGACTACTCTATGGCTGTTGCCAGTCTTTTTGGCTCATTTTATAGAGTACGTGCGCTGCAAGCGGGTGATCGGAATTTAACATAGGATGGTCAAAGACCTGATTAGTATTAGTCATACCTAAGCGCTGCATCAGGCGCTGTGACGGCTGATTGCTTACGGCGGTAAAGGCGACTACTTCCTCAAGTGCTAAAACATTAAAAGCATATTTTAGCGCGGCCTGTGCTGCCTCCAGCGCGTAGCCGTTACGCCAATAGTCTTTATGCAAGCGCCATGCAATCTCAATATTAGGGGCAAACGGCATATCTTGATGCACTTGATTTAGACCCACCATACCTATGAAATTATCATTCGTATCCTCTTTAAGACTGACCGCCCAAAAGCCCCAACCGTTATCTTCAATGAGCTGCTGACATTTATGAGCAATGATATCGCTAGTCTTTGCAGTCAAGGTTTTCGGAAAGTAACGCATGACCTCAGTATCAGCATTCATTTGCGCAAATATTGAATAATCGGCTGGTTGCCATTGTCTGAGCGTTAGACGTTGGGTTTCTAATTTAGAGATAGCCATACGTATTGTCATGATTTAAATAGCCTTTAGAATGTAAAAAAGCATCAAACGTTAATCCTATAACTCAAATCACCCGCCTCATCGCCAGTTATTCCGCGAAAGCCCCAACAATGTGCTGGCTGCTCTTTGATAGTAATTTCGATATCTATAGGTTTAATACCAATCTTAGCGTCAATTTGTTGAAATAAGGTTTTAATTAACGTTTTTTGCGTCGCCATCGTCCGCCCTGCCATCATATTAATTTCTATAACCGTATAAGCCGCTGACCTATCGCTAGGATAATAAAAATCCTCCGCATTCAAAGGAATAAACCGCTGTACTTTTTTGCCCTCTGGTAGTCCTAATACCGACTGCATACAACTGTGGATGACCTCCGAGAGCTGCGCCTTGATAGGGTTGAGATTTTCTTTAATACCGTAGATGACGATCATAATTTTTGAGTGTAGCAAAATTCGCTCTCAGAAACCAAAAAAGACTCCATTTAATGAAGTCTTTGATGTTTCTATTAGTTAGCAAGAGTTATCTATTACCAATAGATAATGGCTGCACGCGTGAATACATCAGTAGAGATATGCCGTTAGAGATCAGCTCAACCGCCAATAACACCCCGAGAATATAAGTGGATGATTGTGGATAGCCACTAAATATTAGGACCGCTAAAGCTATGGAGATTAGGCCTGAGAGTAGTACTGGTATAAAAGCAGCGCTTCCTCGTAGCCCAAAAGCAACAACGACTCTAACGATACCGGTCGCCATAAATAAAATAGCGATAACCATCGTTAAAGTCAAAATACCTTGCAGTGGGTTTTGTAATAGCTCAATACCAATCAAAATCCCAAGCACACCGCCGATAGCTGCTAGTAGCTTGCCAGCCGTACTATGAGCACGAAATAACGCTATAAACTGCAGAACACCGACCAAAAGAAAAATAAAGCCCGCTAACTGCTCTGCCGCAAA
This sequence comes from Psychrobacter sp. 2Y5, assembly GCF_051847375.1. NCBI lineage: Bacteria > Pseudomonadati > Pseudomonadota > Gammaproteobacteria > Moraxellales > Moraxellaceae > Psychrobacter > Psychrobacter sp. 2Y5. The sequence continues at coordinate 127,708 of NZ_JBPYDA010000009.1, read as the reverse complement.
GCTTGCACTTAAGGGATTAAATAAAGCAAATATACCACCAAGAATACTGATGATACCCACTACTAACCATAGCTTACGACTCATAAAACACCTTTACTTAATACTCAATAAGCAGGAAATTATACGCTAGAAAATAAATTAGCCTGTACCTTAGTAGTAATAGCTTTAAGCAGTCCTGTTACTAGTCAGGTGTTAATATTGTTTTAAGCGCCTAACTCTGCTAACTGTTTGCCAATAAATACAAAGTGGTTTTTAATAAGAAGACTCCTAAAAAATCTACATAAAGCGCGAAGCCAGCTCTTTCATAATCTCATTAGTACCGCCGTAGATTTTCTGCACGCGAGCATCAGCATAAAGGCGTGCGATAGGATATTCCATCATATAGCCATAGCCGCCAAATAGCTGCACGCACTCATCCATGACGATACATTGCTTTTCAGTGACCCAATATTTGATTAAAGCGGCATGCTGAACCGTAAGCTCTTTTTTCAGCAGCGCTTCGATTGCAGCATCGCATAAAGCGCTTGAGGCGATATAATGCGTGTTACATTCAGCAAGTTTAAAGCGAGTATTTTGGAAGCTCCAAACCGACTTACCAAAAGCGGTTCGCTCTTTGGTGTAGTCAATGGTCAAATCTAGCGCTAGCTTCATCGCGCCCACACCAGCTAAGGCGACAATCAGTCGCTCTTGTGGCAGCTCTTGCATCAGTTGCATAAAGCCCATACCCTCGGCTGTACCCAAAAGATTAGCTTGCGGCACGCGCATATTATTAAAAAACAGCTCTGAGGTATCCTGTGACGCCATGCCAAGTTTTTTGAGTTTTTTACCGCGCTCAAACCCCGGCGCATTATCGGTTTCGACCACGATTAACGAGACACCTTTTGCGCCTTGCTCTCTATCGGTCTTACAAGCGACAATAATCAAATTACCCAATTGACCATTAGTAATAAAGGTTTTAGAACCATTTATAACATAATCATCGCCGTCTTTTACTGCATAGGTTTTGATGTTTTGCAGATCTGAGCCAGTGCCCGGCTCGGTCATGGCGATGGCACCAATCATCTCGCCGCTTGCCATCTTAGGTAGCCACTTTTGCTTTTGTTCTTCTGTACCGTGATGCAAAATATAAGGCGCAACTATACCAGAGTGCAAAAAGCCGCCAAAGCCTGCCTGATTGGCCTCAGACTGCGCATAAATAAGCGCCGCTTCATGACGGAAATCGCCACCAGCGCCGCCATACTCCTCTGGCATTGAGGCGCACAAAAACCCCATCTCGCCGGCCTCTAACCAAGCCTCGCGATCGAGCATACCATCGTCACGCCATTTTTCGTCATGCTGCTCCCAATTTCTAAAGAGCTTATAGGCGCTCTCATAAAGCATGTCGATTTCTTCATTCATCCAACTGGGTTTGAAGGTAGCAATAGTCATAAAATCATCCTTGATAATGGTTTGTTAACGGTTAAAAAGAGAGATCATTAAACTTGTCATCCGCTCTTTACTACAAATAACTTCTTTAGCTAAAAATAAAGCAGACAAATATAGTTGCAAAAATAGCTTGGTTAAGCAATAACGATCTATACAACCTTAAGGTCACATTAAGTTCAATAAAACTCTAAAACGTTAAGCTCATTATATGCCGCAGGCGATGGCCAGTCGCTTGCCAGCTTAGGTATAGGCTGGTGGTCGGCTAGCATTTTGGCTGCATTAATCCAGCCTGCGTGACCAATAGCTAAGACAACTTCTTCTTGATTCGCTTGTAACTGCAACCACTCCTCTACTCGAACAAATAACTGCATTAAGCTTTCGCCTGTCTCAAAGTTGTAATCAGCAAAATTTTCACACCAGTCGTCAATCTTTGCTTTGCCAATTTGCGGCCAAGCTTGACTCTCCCAAGTGCCGAAATTCAGCTCAGATAGTTTATCGGACTGCTGTATCTTAAAGCCTCGCTGTGCCAAAATCTCGCCTACTTTTAGCGAACGCTGAAGCGGACTGACCCAAATGACTTTAGCAAGCTTATGTTTACGGGCGAAACGCTGAATCTGATTAGCCAGACGTTTAAGTTTGCGCGGATCAACCGCCATATCGGCCTGCCCCAGACAAATGCCACTCGCTGCAATAGGTTTAGGATGACGCCAGATATAGAGCTTCATTAGAAGAAATTTCCATTTTTATAACTTGAATAAGTTAACGTATTTAAAAAGGCATAGTCGCGGCTAGCCCTGCATAAATCGCCACTTCACTTAATTGTTGGGTCGCGCCAAGCCCATCACCAGTATAACCCTGCAAACGACGACGTAATAATCGGCGCATATAGTCCGTCGCTATTAAGGCTAGCGCCAATGCCAACACTCCCTGCCAAATACTGATTTGACTCATTGCATTTGGAAATACTAACCACACTATAGCGAACGCTAACAAAACCCAGCCGCTAGCAAATAACGCTTGCATCTTTGTCAACTGCTGCGCCATCGGTTTGGCTTTGGCGTGTTCAATCTCGCCGCCATAAGGAAGTAGAGCTATCAAGCTGATACAAAGCAGCCGTGATGCACTATGCGCGATAATTAGAGCCACAATAGCGACAGCGATAGGCATGGAAGCCAGCAAGGTGATTTTAATCAACAGCGCTGAGACTAAACCTAAGACGCCATAAGTACCTAAGCGCGAGTCCTTCATAATGGTCAACGTGCGCTCGCGAGTCAGGCCGCCACCGAGTCCATCACAAGTATCAGCAAGCCCATCTTCGTGAAAGGCTCCTGTCAGCCGAACCCCAAAAACGCTGCTGATGACCGCAGCAACTAACGGGTTGAACGCGAGACTGACTAGCCAAAATACTAACGCGCATATTGAACCAACAAGTAGGCCCACCGCTGGGAAATGACGGCTACTTTGGTGCAGCCACTCTGGCTGATAGTGTTTAAATGTCGGCACCGGCAAGCGCGTCAAAAACTGAATCGCCACTAATAGCAGTGTCCATTCGTGGTTAATACGCTGCCAAATTGAGAGCTTTTTATTGCTAACCTCTGGCGTTTTAGTCGCCTTTGCTAGTTTGGATTCGGACATTAGAGACTCTTTTCACTGCTGTTTTTTTCACTACTACTTTTTTTACTGATGCCAGCATCGCTAAAGCTTGCCATCTCATTAATAATAGCACAGGCCGATTGCAGTATAGGATAAGCGAGTGCCGCACCACTACCCTCGCCCAAGCGCATTTGCATATCTAGCAGCGGCTCAGCATTGAGTAGTTTTAATAACTGCGCATGACCAGGTTCGAGCGAATGATGGGCGAATACTGCGTATTGACTAACTCCAGGCGCTAAACGCTCTGCGACTAATAAAGCCACACTCGCAATAAAGCCATCAATTAATAATATTCGTCTATCATTAGCCGCTTGTATCAAAGCTCCTGCCATCATTGCAATCTCTAACCCGCCAAGTGCCGCGAGCGCTGCAAAAGGTGACTTAGTCGCGCTATGAAACAGCAAAACTTGGCTGAGTATCTGCTGTTTTTTCTGAAGACCTGCATCATCAAGTCCTGTACCGCGTCCGATACAATCTACTATCGGTAAATCGCCTAAACGCGCGAGCAATAAACTGGCCGCCGAGGTATTACCGATACCCATCTCGCCTACGATCAATACATTACCCGTTAATGCTTTGGCTACCTTCATGCCATTATTGAGGGCGAGTAAACATTCCTCATCAGTCATCGCAGGCTCAGTTAACGCATCACGACTGCTGTTACGGACTTTATATTGAGTCAAGAGCTGCGGGTGCGATTCAAAATCAGTTGCCACGCCGGCATCAACCACTTTAAGCTCGATATCATGTTGATGCGCCAACACATTAATCGCGGCGCCACCGTTTAAAAAGTTATGTACCATTTGCGCGGTCACCGCACTTGGGAAAGCCGACGTGCCATGTTTAGTTAAACCATGATCGGCGGCAAATACTCGAATCTGCGGCTGCTCAATCTGCGGCTGAGTGCTACCTTGTATCATGCCCAGTTGCAGTCCGAGCGACTCTAAACGGCCCAGGGCACCAATTGGCTTAGTCTTATTATCAATAACGTGCTGGAGCTGTTGCTGTAAGTCGCTGTGTTTTATACTAGGAATAGAAGGGGCGATAAAAGAAGTCAAAATAGTATCCTGCAATTAAAAAAACTAAAAGAAAGTAAGTTAAATAAAACGTTATGGTAGCAGATACTATATCGATAATGTGCCAAATAATATGGCGAGAGGTCAGCTATGAATAGCTTAATTGCGCCCGACTCTTTTAAACAAAGTCTTGATGCTATAGAGGTTTGTCGCGCTATCCAATCTGGATTCAGGCAAGGATTTACGGATGCCACCTATACACTACTACCTATGGCCGATGGCGGCGAAGGTACTGCTGCAGCTCTGTCCTACGCGCTTGAGGGACGCTGGATAACAACAACCGTTCACGATCCGTTAATGCGACCTATTACCGCTAAATACCTACTGCTAGCAGACAACACCGCTGTGATAGAAATCGCACAAGCTTGCGGTTTAGCCTTGTTAACGAGTACAGAGCAAAATCCTTTAATGACGAGTAGCTACGGCGTAGGTGAGCTTATTTTAGATGCCTTAGATCACGGTGCACAGCGTTTTATTATAGGTTTAGGCGGTAGTGCTACTAATGACGCTGGCCTTGGTATGCTCATGGCTTTAGGCATAACGTTCTACGATAAAAACAATGAACTATTGACTCATGGTGGCGCGCAATTAGCCAATTTACAGCATATAGATACCTCCACCTTGCATGCAAAAGTTAAAGAAATACTGCCGCAAGTGAGTCCCCCTTTTACAGTCGCCTGTGATGTCACCAACCCTCTATGCGGCATCAATGGAGCCAGTGCCGTCTTCGGTCCGCAAAAAGGAGCGACTAGCGAGCAAGTCGATATTTTAGACAAAGCATTAGCCAATTTTGCTCATATTTATGCTCAGCAACACAGTCAATACGATAATCAAGACTATTCACAGCTAGCAGGTGCAGGCGCGGCAGGTGGACTAGGATTTGCACTGATGGCTTTTCTTGATAGCAATTTGCAATCCGGCTTTGATCTTATTGCTAAATCCGTGGATCTAACCATGCATATTGCTGAGGCAGATTTGGTCATTACTGGAGAAGGTAAATTAGATGTTCAGACGATGATGGGGAAAGTCGTTAATGGCGTTGGACTAATGGCAAAAGCACAAAACAAACCTGTGATCGCCATCTGCGGCGCGGTTGATAATGACGACTATCATCAAAGCATTAAAAGTAACTCTGCTATGGACGATCTGTTTGCTGTGGTGCTGCCTAGCATTCAACAGCTTGCGCCTATCGATGAGGTGTTTGCCAGTGCTTATACTAATATTGAAACTACTGCTCTAAACCTTGCCGCAGCGATGCGCTTAGGACAAAAGCTTAATTAAAGCACTGGTAACACCCTCTTTAACATCATCTCTAAAAACAGTCTTTTATGAAAATACCCCTTAGCTAAATAATAACTAAGGGGTATTTTTACTAAGTCTTATAATGTTACAAAGACTACTTAATACGCATATCACCAGTCTCTACAAAACGCTGATGCCAAGACAAGGACTCTTCAAGAATATGCGGCGTTTGCATACCAGCATTTTCAGAAGCAGAGGCACGATCGAAGTAGTCTTGCAGCATCGGACGATAGTCTGGATGCGCACAATTATCGATAATGGCTTGTGCACGCTGACGCGGAGCTAAGCCGCGTAGATCCGCCAGTCCTTGTTCAGTAACGATTACCATGACATCATGCTCAGTGTGATCATGATGCGAGACCATCGGCGTAATACAAGAGATAGCGCCATCTTTAGCCGTTGATGGGCTAACAAAGAATGAGGTATAAGCATTACGAGCAAAATCACCGGAACCGCCTAGGCCGTTCATCATGCTAGTACCCATGACGTGGGTTGAGTTGACATTGCCGTACAGATCGCACTCGATCATCGCATTGATAGCCAATACACCCAAACGACGCGAGACCTCAGGATGGTTAGTAATCTCTTGTGGACGTAGCACAATGCGCGCGCGCAGCTCTTCAATATTGGCATTGAAAGTCTCTAGTGCCACAGGACTCAGTGATAACGCCGTCGCAGAAGCCATGGTCATTTTGCCAGACATAATCAGATCAAGCATACCGTCTTGTAGTACTTCAGTGTAGCCGGTTAAATTCTCAAACGGGCTATTATCTAACCCTGCCAATACCGCATTAGCAACATTACCGACGCCAGATTGGATCGGTAGTAAATTCTTTGGCATGCGGCCTTTTTTGACTTCCTCATGGAAAAAATCAATGATATGGCTAGCGATTTTGTTTGATTTTTCATCCGGATCAGCGAACTTACTGTTACGATCTGGTGAGTCAGTTAACACCACAGCCACTACTTTATCTAAATCACAATGCAAGTACGGCACGCCAATACGGCCACCTGGAGTCACTAGCGGAATCGGCTTGCGATTAGGCGGCATACCGATATCATTAAAGACATCATGCATGCCCTCAAGCATCAAGCTTTGCTGAGCGTTAACCTCTAAAATGATCTTATCCGCATTTTCAAGCCATGCATTACTGGTACCAATTGAGGTCGATGGAATCAAGCGGCCATCGGGCAAGATACCAGCCACTTCGACAACGGCCATATGCATATCGCCATAAAAGCCTATAGTGCTTTGCTGGGCGACGTGTGATAAGTGCATGTCAAAATAAAAGGCTTTACCCGCGTTGATCTGCTTACGCAAGGCCGGCTCTGATTGATACGGCGTACGCCATTTGATACCGTTAGCATCTGCTAATACGCCGTCACACTCAGTGGCGGTAGAGGCACCCGTTAATAAACCAATTTGAAAGTCTTCACCGCGAGCGTGCGCCGCTTCCATGTGCTTAGCAAGGGCAGCTGGAATAGCTTTTGGATAGCCTGCCCCTGTAAATCCGCTCATACCAACATTCATATCGTTTTTGATAAAGCGAGCTGCTTCCTCAGCCGACATGATTTTTTTGTTTAGTCCTTCGTGCAGTACGCGACCTTCATGATTTATTGAACTCATATTATTTTCCTTTAACTTCCTTATTAAATTAAACTCTTAATACAGTGATAAGAGCGTGTAAAAACGACGCCGTAAGTGCAGCGTCCGTTTAGTATTGAAAAACTAAGCCTCTGTTAAATATCAATCTTACTCAGCTAATAATGTCGCTAGCAATTCATCGATTTCAACTTTAAATTCTTTATCTTCGCTTTTATTAGCAGCGATCTTAGCATTTTGCAGATTTTCGATAGCTTTATCGGTTTGATTTAATTCAAGTTGCAACACTGCCATCGAAAAAGCTATCGAAGCTAAGTGATCTTTTGCATTGATAGCTTTCGCTTTACCTAGGGCTTTATCATAAATAACAAGTGCTGCATCGAGATCTTCGGTAAAATCCGCTAATGTCTCCCACTGCTCGGGATGATCTTTATCCGTGTTTTTATTGTCCACACAGATCGCTTTTAGATCAGTATAAAACCCGTCAAAGGCGGCTTGATCGCCTATCCGGTCTGCTTCTAATAGCTCCTCGGCTAACAGATAAATAGCCTTATAAATCTTCGTATTGATTTTAGTATTATTCATCAGCAGGACTCTTAACTCTTTTGAAATCAGGATGGCTCAGGGGTAGATGGCTTAAAGGTGGATAGCAATTAGCAGTCGCTTAAATCATCTTTTACTAAAAAAAGACATGATAGTCTATACCATGCCTTTTTAATTTAGACCGCTCCCTACTCTGCCGCGATAGCGATCATCTCAACGAGTAACTCAGGGCGCGCAAGAGCGGACTCACCGCAAGCACGGGCTGGCGGCTGCACACCTTCAAACCACTTATCATAGACCTCATTCATCGCCGCAAAATCTGACATACTCTTAACCCAAACCGTCATTGAGAGCAGTTTGGATTTGTCGCTACCGACTTCGTTGAGCAAGCTCTCAATTTTCTCTAAACACGTGAGGGTTTGCGCTTTGATATCGTCATCGCTGTTACCGACTTGGCCACATAGGTAAATAGTCTGATTATGAATGACCGTTCTGCTCATACGCTGAGTGCTATGGAGCTTCTTAATCATGGTTTATCCTTAATTTATTGAGCGGATGATTAAAATACAAATCATCAACATTGCTAACTAGATGGCGGCTAAAATTATAGTGTTATTTTTTTTCGAAACGCTGAGCATTAAACGGCTCAACATCGACGGTCAGCGGCTTGTCATGGATCATCTCTTCAACTAACCGACCGGTGATAGGCCCTAACGTGAAGCCTTGATGACTGTGCCCAAAAGCAAACCACAACTTATCATGCTTGTCCGCAGGTCCGATGACAGGTTTCATATCTGGCATACAAGGACGCGAGCCGGCCCATGCTTCACTTTCTACCGCGTCTTCTAAAGGTAGAATCTTGCGAGCCAGCTTAAGTACGGTCTTTAACTGCCCAAAGTTCTTTGGTGCATTCATCGTCGTCATCTCAGCGCCCGTTGTGATACGGATGCCTTGCTGCATTGGCCCCATAACAAAGCCTTTGTCCATATCGAACATACTATGATGAATGGTGTTTTTTTCATGAAGTTTGAAATGCTGATGATAGCCACGCATCGGGAATAATGGCAGATTATAGCCAAGTGGTTTTATGAGCTCATTGGACCAGGGACCCGCAGCGATGACTAAGTTATCACTATAATAAGTATCGGTATCGGTAACGACTTTCCAACCCTGAGCCTCATTACTGTTGTCAGGCTGAATCTCAGTAACATTACTCTCAAGTATCGAGCCATTCATCTGCTCAAAACTCTTAGCGTAAGCTTTGACTAGAAAGCTTGGGTTAGAAACCTGCCAAGAGTTTAACCAATGAATAGCGCCGACAAAACCGTCAAAATTGGCATTTGGCTCTAGCGCTTTTAATTCTTCTAGGCTTAGCACCTTGTGCTCAACGCCTTGGGCGCGGTCGACCTCTGCAGTGTCAGCAGCAGCCTTTAGCGTCTCTTTTGAGCGATGCAATTGTAGCCAACCATCACGAGTGATGAGTTCGTCAGCATTCGAGGCTTCAATCATAGTTTGATGCTCGCTAGTACAATGAGCAATCAAAGTCTGCCACTCACTTTCAATCTGTTTGACTGAAGCAGGTGACGAGTACTTCCAGTACTGTAATAGCGCTTGATGATAGCGCAGAATAGCCGGAACTCGGTAGCGTATATCAGTGCCTTGATTCGGCAATACCCGAAACATCTCCGTGATCTGACGCGGAAAAGGATGGGTATGGATAGCTTCGCGTTGAATAAGACCAGCATTACCATAAGAGGTCTCAAGACCCGGCAGCTTTCTGTCGAGCATTAGCACTTTAGAATTGTTTTTTTGTAGATGCCAAGCAATTGAGGTGCCGACCATGCCCGCACCAATAACAATAACGTCATAACGCATAACATACCCTTCAAATAGTAAAAACTATATAGTAGTAGGAGTTTTAAGATAAATAAGACAGAAAATTTAAAGTGGTTATGGTAACGCATTATAGCGAATATTAAAGCATTTATTAACAATAAATTTTTCGATAAATTACTTTTAGTTATATATGCCCTAGATTCTAATAACTTAAAGGTATTCCACCTATCATTATGTCTATATTTCGGTGTTATCAGCATTATGAGACGGGAGGTTGGGTTACTACAAGAAATACAGCTGAGCTCATAGAGCACAGCACAGAAAACACCATCCTACTACCACCAAACTGGATCCTCACTCGCCAGCGTCTCTAATAGTTTCTTTGAGCGCTTAATCTCGACCTTATCCGCAGGCAACTCCGCGATAAACCTTGAGGGCTTATCAAAATATCCTGAATAGCTAGCGAAATAATCCGGTGCAGTAAGGTAGAGCTTGTTTTTAGCGCGGCTACAGGCCACATAAAACAGCTTACGCTCCTCTTCTAGCTCCTCAAAATCATCTAAAGATCGATAATGCGGGGTCATGCCATCGACGAGTGAATTGACAAAAACTATCGGCCATTCAAGCCCTTTGGCACTATGAATAGTTGAGATGGTAACTTTGTCATTGTCGTCCTCTTCTGAGCTATCTGTAGCAGCGACCGAATCATTAGGTGGATCGAGGGCTAAACTCTCTAAAAAGTCATCGAGACTATTATGCTCATTGGCTAGGTTTTTAAGTACGCGAAAATCCTCACTGCGCTCACGCCAGTTCTCCTCAACCGTTTTTAGAATAGGAATATAAAAATCAAGGATCAGCTCAATGATGGTCTCAACGGACTCCGCTTGTTGCGCCTTAGTCAAGGCAATATATAGCGGCTCAAGCTGCGGACTTTTTTTACTAAATTTTGGTAATAGCAGCGGCTCAAACGAGTTGTCATCACTGTTGATAGCTTGCGTTAAGCGCGTGGCAGTGACCGCTCCCACTCCTTTAAACAAGGTCAATATGCGGTGCCAAGCAATGGTATCGTTAGGGTTATACAGGATCTTGATAAAGGCAAGTACGTCTTTGACATGACGGCGCTCAACAAACTTGATGCCACCGACGACGATGAACGGAATACGGCGCTCCATAAATTCGAGCTGCACGTAGTTGGATTGAAAAGAGGTACGGCACAGTACCGCACAATCGCTATAATCATAGTCCGCTTTATGCGTGGCGATTTTATCGGCGATATATTTAGCCTCTTTTGTCTCATCACTAGCGCGGCTAAAGATAGGCTTATCACCGGTTATGCTAGCGTTTGAATAAAGCTGCTTTTGATAGCCCAAAGTAATTTGCGCAGATAGTGCATTGACATAGTCGAGCACGGCTGGGGTACTGCGATAATTTTGCTCAAGCTTAATCAGCTTAGCTTCAGGGTAAGTCTCGCCGAAGAGTAGGATATTCTCATAATTTGCACCGCGAAAGGCGTAGATGCTTTGATTGTCATCACCGACGACCATCAGCGATACTGACGCGGGAGCGCAAATCAGATCGATCAGCTGCTTTTGAGGAATGTTGGTATCTTGATACTCATCGACCATTACGTAGCGATAACTCTCTTGTAGTAACTGGCGGAATTTGTCATTGGTTTTTAGGTGGCGCACCACTTGGCTGATAATATCATCAAAATCATATAAGTGATTGGCGCGCTTATACTCATGAAAATCAATCGCCAATTGCTCAATGATAGGGATATGGATAGCGATATCGGGATAATTTTCCTCAACTAGCTTAGAGATAGGAATACGTCTATTTCTAGAAGTAGAAAACAGGTTTTGTAGGGTACGTTTACGCGGAAAAGCTTGTTTCTTAGTTTGCGCCGGGTACTTTTTTTCTTTATATATCAGATCTATAGCGTCCTCGGCGTCACCAGTATCTAAGATAGTAAAGCGTGGATTGATACCAAGCAGACCTGAATACTGGCGCAGCAGCCGATTACAAAACGAGTGAAACGTGCCGCTAGTGATATCGTTAAGCGCTTTGCTAGTAGGTAAGATGTCTTCTGCTAACTCCTCGTCTGACAAGCTATTCGTCAGTAAGGTTTTGGCGCGGGTCTTTATTTCATTGGCTGCTTTGCGGGTAAAAGTCAGTAACAAGATTTGCTTAGGTGCGACGCCATTTTCTAATAAATAACTGGTACGATAAGTGAGGGTTTTGGTCTTACCAGAGCCTGCCCCCGCGATCACTAATACTTTACCTTGGGTAGTCGTTGCCGCCAACAGCTGATTGGGGTTAAGCTCGCTGGCATAATCAACTTTCAAACCTAAATCAGCCCGCAAACGCTTCTTTAGCATTTTCTCATCAGCGTCAATCAGATTGGCTTCCAGCTTTTTTATCGCTTGCTGTAGCTGCTCGAGTTTGGGCTTGATATCAGCGAAGTTTTGCGGATAGTTATAAGATTCGGTACTAAAGACAGTGGTTTGCATAATTGGCAATAACCTTTGGCTTGGTAGTTTTGGCTTTACAGCTTGACTATACAATTTAGCTCTAAGCTATAGCACATTCGATATAAAAAGCTGATCATCAATATTATCAATGACCAGCTCCAGAACCAATAAATAGCAATAATAAATAGAAACATTCAACAAAAGCAATCAAAACCACACTTATGCTAACGCCCTAGTACCGCACGCGGGTCGATAGGATTACCGTTGAGACGGACTTGAAACTCTAGGCCAACTTGATTGGTCTGCCCGCTACTACCCATCGTTGCGATACGTTGACCGCTTTGAACTTGCTCGCCCTCGCGCACCAACAGCTGACTGTTATGAGCATAAGCAGTAATGTAATTATCGCTATGGCGAATCATAATCAAGTTGCCATATTCTTCTAAGCCATTACCTGAATAGAGTACCGTACCACTTTGGCTTGCCAGTACCGGATCCCCTTCTCGGCCCGCAAACCACATGCCCATATTACCGCCAGCCGCATCAAAATTACGGACGACTTGGTTTTGGCTAGGATATTGGTAGCCTGAGGTAGAAGTGGCTGTGTTCTCATAAGCAGGCACTACAGAAGGCGTTGGCGTTGGCGCAGGATTAGGATTGTACGTTGGACGAGGGCTGACCGGCTGGCGGTTATTCGCGTTATAAGTGTTATTGGTAGCCGCTTGATTACCTTGCCAGAGCTTGAGCCACTGACCGCTATAGATGGTGTATTTGCTATCTAGATTATTAATCGCACCGATTTGACGATAGTTTAAACGATAGCGCTGTGCAATTTGGCTGACAGTATCGCCGCGTTTGACCAGATGATAATTGGGCACGCCTTGGCTATTGGTGACAATGGTGGGGCCGGCAGCATTGCTGTTTTGATAAGTCGGTTTCGTCGCGCAACCTGTCATGGCAAGCGTCGCTACGCTCAATGAGCTGACAAGAGCGGTGGTTAGTGTTGACTTACGAGTGAGCTTTTTCATACAAAATTCCCTATAGTTCATGTACGCCATGCTCTTGATGGACAGGCTATAAATTAATAATTAAGCTGGCAGCTAAACTGACAAATGCTGATGATAATTGATACTTATGGTTACTGATATTTGTTGTAGCTGTTGATGAGACACAAGTACGGCCAAGCTTTTATAGTGCTAAAGCCGATAAGTTCTCTAGGCTCGTAAGCGGCGTATGGTGCAATCTGACCGGCGACAAACTAACAAAACGATCTGCCAGCGCCTGAGCATCGGTAACATTATTGGTAATGTCGTGATTATTGTGACGCTGATTCACTGCGGTTGATCGTGCTAGGCTGGCCTCTGGCTTCGGGTTAGTTTGGCTTAACGCAGTCTCTAGCGGCGAATGCGTCGACTTACGCAAGCACAGCCAATATGCATCGCGACCTCGTGGATCGACGATATGATGTACCGGTTTGGCAATTTGGCTATGAGTCAAACAAGTCAGTTTACGCCCTTGAATATTACTGGCGCTTTTAACGTCAGGAATGTTGACGTTTAGCACATGATAAGGCAGTTCTTTGAGCGCAATTAGGATATCAGTTTCAGTGATGAGTTTGACGATCTCTGCAGCTGCTATGGTATAGTAACTTGCTTCGTCATCGAGACTGTCCCTATTAACTTTGCTAGCGCCGCCTACCAGTGAGGTAGCAATAGCAGGTACGCCGAAAATCTGAGCCGTCAATGCTGCGCCAAAGGTACCAGAAAACAAAACATCTTGACCAAGATTAGCGCCAGAATTAATCCCAGTAATGACGCAGTCGAAGCTAACATCGCAGTAGAGCTCATGCAACGCTAAGTATATACAGTCTGCCGGCGTGCCATTAACAGCGATAAACCCTAAAGCGGTTTTTTGGGTATACAAAGGTTGCGAGATGCGTAAGGCACTAGCAGAGCCGCTTTGCTCGGTGTCAGGCGCGACCACGTACACCTCTCCGATCGCAGAGAGCGCACGATATAACGCTAATAACCCTGGAGCATGTACCCCGTCATCATTACTAATTAAAAACTTCATATTGGCTAAACATACCTAATAGGGTTTGGTGAGTCATAACTTGCACTATTTATTTTTATAAAATAAAGCTATCCTTGCCGCATAAAACCAATAGTTGAATAAAGCAAAGAGTCAAAAAAACAAGCTATTATAATATAAAATGACAAACTAAGGCTTTATCCTTGAGATGTCAAATAGATTGAGCTAGTAAATTTTCAGATATGACAAGTCATGATTTTTGACTGTTATATCAGCTATAATGGTTGTCGCTGTTTTTCACTCTATTAGTGGAATAAAGCTCGATAACGAGTATGTAAGATAACAATAATAAGCTATCGGTTAAGGTTAGGGTAACGTACTTAAATATACTACGGCTATGTTGCTACAAAACGCCTTTAGCTCACAATACATCTACACATCGACTCATATTTTATGTGACTTTTTATGCTTTTACTATTACCATAATACCACTCAATAATGTTAAGCGAGCGTGATACCGGATGACTAATAAATTGATATTTTCTACTCTTTTTGTTGCCAAAAAAATGGCTTCTAAAGTTGGCATTGCCAGTCTCATCATGTCCGCTGCGATGTTGTCTCAAGTTAGCCAAGCAGCAGATAATGTAGCCACTACTATTCCTCTAGATATGTCTGGCATGAGTATTACCAAGCATGAAATTGCGGTTATGCAAGTACTATCAGAGATCTGCCCTTCTATGCTCAATGGTAAGCAAAAACAGCGATTTTATAAGTCTTATAATGTACAGTTACAGGAGCTGATGCCCACCTTAGAAGACCCTAAAGCGGCTATCCAATACCTGTCTACTCAGCAAGACTACCGCCAAATCCTACAAGGTATTCGCAGTTGGACGATGGGTTTTTCAAAAAGCGAAAATAAGGCGCTTTGCCAAGATTTAGCCGATGCCCCTTATTAATGACTTTAACGCAATGATTCTAAGATAAACTTCATTTTGTGCTAGTGACGATTTGTATTTTTAGTAACCCTATTAGTGATTACTAAATTGACGAGTACGAAACGAAAGCTTGCTGGCGCTACCCTCAAACTTTTGAGTGGCGCTGCAAGCTTTTTTTATTTTGTAGCGGACTGATCTTTTTTAGATTAAACACGATAGATAAAAAGTTATTTTTAGCTCAACAAAATATCGACAGTACTTTGACCTCAGTGATTAAACCTTATAAATTTAATCAATACTGCTATCTGCTATTGCTGCTTGTGGGTTTTTAGATTATTCTTGCTAGCGTCAGTCGCTCTCACTGCTACCACTAAGGTAGTTATGGAGCTATGATGGCTCTGATAAGACTTTTTTAGGACTCCCTAGCAATAAGTCAATCCTCTTTGCTTTATCGACCTTATTATGCTGAATTTTGTGTTTTTTATGCTCATTTCATCTTTATGATAAGGGTTCATTTAATGTCTATTGAAAGCAGCCTGCAGAAAGTTGTGCTGTTTTGCTAACGATAGATACTTTTGGTTTTATGATGTGGTGTAACAATTTATGACAGTTAAGCGTGTAAAACAACAGCTTGTACAATTAGTAATCGGTGTCAGTGTTTCGCTTGGGGCAGTAGCCGCCAATGCAGCTATCCAACCACCGACAATGGACAATACAGCCTATGTATTGATGGATTACAATACTGGTGAGATATTGGCGCAGAAAAACGCCAACCAGCCATTGCCACCCGCTTCATTGACCAAAATGATGACCAGTTATATCATTGAGCAGCGTCTGGCTTCAGGCGACTTGAGCAAAGATGAGCAAGTGCTTATGAGCAAAAATGCTTGGTGCCGCGGCAGTAGCAGTCAGTCTTGTATGTATGTGCCGGTGAATCAAAAAGCTAGCGTTATCGATATGCTCCGCGGCATCATCATCCAATCAGGTAATGATGCCTCAAAGGCTATGGCAGAGCACATCGCTGGAAGTGAAGCTTCGTTTGCGATTTTGATGAATGAGCAAGCGCAAAAATTAGGTATGGAAAACACTAACTTTGTGAACTCTACTGGTATGCCAGATGAAGGTCACGAAGCTTCTGCTTTGGACTTAGCTAAGCTTGCCCGCGCTATCATAAAAAACAGCGGTGATTACTATGATATCTACGCTGAAAAAGAGTTTACTTATAATGGCATCACTCAAGGCAACCGTAACGCCCTACTCGCTACAGACTCCACTGTCGATGGCCTAAAAACCGGTCATACCGATGCTGCAGGTTATTGCTTAGTTGCGTCAAGCAATCGTGATGGTATGCGCCTAATCTCGGTGATTATGGGTACAGAAAGTCAACAGGCCCGTGCTGATCAGTCGCGTGAGTTACTCAATTGGGGCTATGGTCACTTTACTACCGTCACCAAAGCTCCTGCTGGTCAATTCGTCAGCAAGATACCTGTTTGGTTCGGTGAAGCAGAAGAAGTCGAATTGGCTATCAGTGATAACCTAAAAATACTAACGACTAAAACGCAAAAAAATAAAATCACTACGGTGGTTGATATTCCAGAAAGTCTAGAAGCGCCTATCACCAAAGGTCAGGAAGTTGGTAAGATGATGGCAGTCATTGAAGGAAAAGCCGTGGCTTCGGTTCCTATTATCGCTACGAATGATGTAGAGCAATCGGGCTTCTTTAGTCGTATGTGGCAGCATGTGGTACGCTGGGCGCAAAACTTGTTCTAGTCAATAACTGCTAATTTTAATCAAACATTCGACTGCGATATTAGAAAACGATAGACGCTATACTGTTATTTTTTAGAGGCTTGTCTTTATAAGCTTGGTCTCTATAAATCAGTATCTAGCATCTTTTTTGATCAGCTTATAAAGTGCTTTACTGTCTTCAGTAGCGGGGTAACAGAAGTCTACCCCCGCAGCTTTCAATGAGTATTCAAAATTATCTAAGATATCTTGCTTATGCGGCGGATACCAATAAATAATCAATACCCGATAGCGATTTTCCTCAGCACGAATCAACCGTGCCATCTGTATAGCTTTTTCTGGCAGCACCTCTTGGGCAATCATTACCATATCAACTTTCATTTTATTGAGTTTTTGTATGACTGATAACTCATGCTGCTTGCCACTGACCACCGCACCAAAACCGCGCAGCTGCTCGGCTAACACACCCATCTCCTCATTATAATAATAAAGGATGCTTAATCCTGCTAATGGCTTTTGCGAATACCGCGACTGACTTTGATAAGCGCTTTGTAAAGGGAGTATAACCGTAAATTGACTGCCTACTTTTGGCTCACTTGCGACGTCAATAGATCCGCCAAGTAGCTGTACAATCTGTGTGAGCACCGGCAAGCCTACGCCTACGCCCTCGTAGTGCCGAGTACGACTAGGATCAACCTGAAAAAATGGCGTAAAAATATCCTCGAAATACTTTTTATCAATACCAATACCCGTATCTTTGACCTTAATCTCCCAGCGAACGCTAGTATTAAAATGCGTCAGCTGCGACTCAACGCTGATCTCTCCACTGTCGGTAAATTTAATAGCGTTTTCAAGCAAAGTTGCTAATATTTGCTTAATTTTATTGGTATCGCCCTCAAGTTTATAATCAATGTGATGAATGCGACTGGTAAGCTCAAGTCCTTTTTGTTTTGCAACTTCCTCAAATTCAGTAAATAAATCTGATAGCAGCTGCAAGGGATTGAACTCACTAACATTGATACTCATCTGACCTTTTTCTATCTTATTGAGCTGGATAATTTGCTCAATCGTCGCCTCCAAATGCTGACTGCCTTTGTGAATAATTGATAAAGTATCTTTTTGCTCTGCACTCGCGTACTGGCTCTCTAATAGCTGTAAGCCACCCGCAATAGCATTCAGCGAGGTTTTAAGTTCATGGGTAATCATGCTTTGAAAATTATTGCGCTGAGTATTGAGAGAAAGGTCTTTATTATGTAACTGCTGCTCAAAAGCCGCTAAAGAATCGAGTTTATTTTTTAGCGCTTTTGAGCGATTAAATAAACTCACTAACGCCAACCTAATATCTCTAGTTTCTTTAAGGCACAAACGTTGCTGGATCACTGGTAGCTGCTCAACGTCCGGGTTACTGACAATGATTTGACACACTTTAGCCAGCTCCGTTACGCTATCAGCTACCCATGTTAAACGGCGCAGTAATAACAACAGACTGATAATCGTCGCTCCAATAATAATAAATAAAAGCCAAGCGTTTTGATACAGCCATTCCATGCGCAATTTATGGATATCTAAAGTGATATTAAGGTAGCCAATCAACACATCCTGCGCCCCCAGAGGATTATTATCTTCTATGCCTGTATTCTCTATTCCATCGTCAGTATTTTCATTGCCGTTTGTGGCTGAGGGTATATAATAGTTGCTCGTGCTCAGGTAGCGACTGGTAACTGGCTCATTAAAGCTAATACTATCGGCAAACCAAGCGTTATACCAATCACGATTTTGCTGTTGGATATCGATTTTATCGAGCGCTAATATGGGTGAGTCAGAAGAATAAAACACTATACTGCTTAGTGCAGGATCGCCGGCTAGTAAGATATCAACTTGCCGTGCCACTAAGCGTGCGCCATCTACTGTTGAGGCACTATTCACGAGTAGCTCTGATAACTGCTGCACTTGCAGACGTTGCTGCTTATAGTGTTGCACAAAGCCATAATAAAAGGACAAAATGCACATCACGATAAAAATCAGCAAAACAGCCTGAAAAACCGCGCGCCGAATAAGGGAAGAAACATTTGCAGAGGAGGGGTTACTCATATTACCCACTTGAGTTAAAAGAGCGTGGAGGTCTAATCGCTGACCATACAGCGCTTAGTTATGACTCTGTTATAACGCTCTATCGTAAAATAAAAAGGCAAGGAATACGCATTACTCCCTGCCTTAACGAACGCTTTTTATTTATCAACACCCTATCGGCAATGATTAACGCTTGTTATGGTTTCTTTTATCGCTTTTTTTGTCGCGCGAGGTGTACTTATGAGCGCGATTACGCTCTCGCTGTTTAAGCTGCTGAGCTTTGGCCTTGGTAGGCGTGTCGCTCTTATTAGCGTAAGGGTTTTCGTTGAGCTTGAAGACAACATTCAATGGGGTCCCTTCAAGCTTAAACACTTGGCGAAACTGGTTTTCTAAATAGCGCTGATAGCTCTTAGATAATGAGCCGGTTTGATTACCATGGATCACAATCACAGGCGGATTATGTCCGCCTATATGAGCATAACGCAGCTTAATACGGCGACCTGACACGGTAGGCGGCGGATTAGCCGCCACAGCATCTTGCAGTATCTGTGTTAAGCGGTTGGTAGACACCTCAAACATGGAGGATTTATAGGCTTTCAAGATAGACGGATAAAGATTGCCAACACCCGTACCATGCAGAGCTGATATCAGATGCACTTTTACATAAGGAATAAAGCTGAAGCGTCGATCCATCTCAATCTTAATATAGTCTTTTTGCTCAACGCTCAAACCATCCCACTTGTTAATCGCTACTACCAACGCGCGTCCAGCATCAAGTGCATAACCAATCATGTGCAAGTCTTGATCGACGATGCCTTCTTGCGCATCAATGACAATCACGGTCACGTTTGAATCTTCGATAGCTTGCAAAGTCTTAATAACTGAGAACTTTTCTACTTTTTCATCGATTCTGCCGCGGCGACGCACGCCAGCAGTATCGATAAGCACATAATTTTTGCCATCGCGCTGATAAGGGATATAAATACTGTCGCGCGTGGTTCCTGGCATATCATAGACCACTACTCTATCCTCACCGAGCAGTCTATTGACTAGCGTGGATTTACCGACATTAGGTCGACCAATAATCGCCAGCTTTAGACCATTTGGCTCTTGTAGGGTTTCTTGCTCTGGCATGTCAGCGGTAATGACCTCTAACAAGTTACCGACTCCGCGTCCGTGACTGGCAGCCATAGGGAAAGGCTCCCCTAAGCCTAAGGCATAAAACTCTGCCGGCGCAGAATCGTGCACGCCATCGACTTTGTTCGCGACCACGTAGACAGGTTTACCTAAGGTATGTAAAAACTTACCAATCTCGGCGTCAGCGCCAATCATGCCCGCTCTAGCATCAACGACAAAAACGATAATATCGGCTTCATGAATAGCGGTATGCGACTGCTCAGACATGTAGTCATCAATGTTGCCACTGCCGTCGTCCGCCTCCCCAATACCGCCAGTATCTACTACAATAAAAGCTTTGTTTTCATACACCGCATCACCGTATTGACGATCACGAGTAAGTCCTGACAAGTCAGCGACCAACGCTTGGCGACTTTTAGTGAACTGGTTAAATAAGGTAGATTTACCTACGTTTGGGCGACCGATTAAAGCCACTACAGGCTTGATGCTCATGGGTTACTCTCGATAATAGTCAGTAGCAGATAATAACAGCAGCAATAGACTACCCACTATCTTAGACTTAAATAAATGATGATAATGATAAATAATATACAATAACTAGATTAAAATTGGCCCTAACGACTCCATCCACCCTGCAAACCACTCAGGATTTGCTGTCATTACTCCGCTGCAGTCCATCAACAGGGCGCAAGAGTACGTCAAATCGCGTCTTTAAACAAGCTTTAATAAAAAGCACTAAACGCTGAACGAGCAGCGTTTATAAGGTACAAGGTTTTATGGCTTAGCTTATATTAGCTCATAGCTACTGAACGAGTCAGCGAAGACTTATCTTGATCTTGGTAGCTGCCATATCGCCACTTGACCCGTTTTACTTTGAATCATTAAGCGCGTGCCATCCACTTGTAAGCTACTTAGCGCGCCTTTAGTCTCAACCCGGCTTACAATAGTACCTGTCGCTGGATCAAACAAATGGACAATGCCATCCAAGTCGCCGACAGCGATGTAATCACCAATCATTACTGGATTGGTAAGCTTGCGATAGGCAAGCTCCTCGCTCTCCCACAATACCTCACCGCTGCGACGATCATAAGCCACTACTTTGCCCTCTAAGCTCGTCGCAATAACCTGCTGACTATTGACCGCAAGTGACTTAAGACTAGCAAGCTCTTTGACAAACATGACCTCTCTAGAAGCCAAATCGATAGCTAATAACTGCCCACTATAGCTGATAGCAAATAGCTGATCATTATCAATGACAGGCTGACCATCGACATCGCTCATACGTTCCACTTCACTGCTACCTGTACCGATACCGATACGGCGCGACCATTTTGGCAAGCCATTATCCAGAGTGATCGCATGCAGACGACCATCAGCAGTAGCGAGTAAAGCAGTTTTATCATCTAATAAGGTTGGCGCAGCAGCACCGCGAACGCTAATGGTAGGAAGTCTAGTCGCAAACTGCCAGACCGATTGACCACTCTGTAGCGACAAACCATGCAGAAAACCATCGTTCGCCGATAAGATAACGCGATTATTGGTAATCAATGCAGTTGTCAACACCGATCCTGACAGCTGTTTTTGCCAGCGTTTTGCACCAGTAGCACTATCGACCGCTATAATCTGGCCACCGCGAGTACTGACAACAGCGGTTTGACTAAATGCATCCAAAGCGACCCCGCCAGTAATCTCTTCACCGACGTTAATCGACCATAAGCGCTGACCGTTACTATTATAGCCCGTTAGATCACCACCACGCCCTGCAACGACTATCTGACCATTTTCATAGCCAACTTGTAGATCTAGCGGGTCTTTTTTGCTAGCGTTCTTGCCTGCATCAACACTGAATACTGGTTGCAAGACGCTGATTGGCTGCGCAATTTGCACTAGCTTGACAGGATCATTGACCACCGGCTTTATACCGCGATTACAGCCCACAGCAGCAGTAGCCATCAAAGCCACTACTGCCATTTGCATAGCAGTCTTTTTTAAGGTACTGCTTTTTATAGTCTGGCTTGCACGAACAGATCGGGTCATTGTATTCTCACTACAAAAAATTAACGGTCAATAAGAAGCTGTAGCTAAAGATAATATCAGTCTTTATTACACAGCCACTACTATAATTAGGGTTAAAACTAAACTTTGTAAACGTCTAAAGCGCAGATAATATAACTTATTTACTGCATCTATTATTCAGGCTCGTTACTATTATTACTCTCATTACTGCTATTAACTTCGTTGTTAGCACTGCCATTGTCAGTCATTACAGCATTATCTACCGTCAATCCTTGCGGTGCCGCTGTCTGCTGAATAAGACTATCTTGAGCTTCAATGGGCTCAGGGTAGATACCTAAGCTCTCCATTTTTAGCGCCAGTACCGCCCGCGCTTCATTACGCTCGCTAATCAGATTCCAGGCATTATTATAAGCTTTAACAGCAGCCTCTTTATTGTTCTGGGCTTGATAAATATCACCTAGTAGCTCTTGTTGGCTCGCTTCAAAGGAGATTGGCACATCGCTTTTCGCTTCAGATAATGCCGCTTCTAAGTCATCAGCCGCTAAGAGCACTTGCGCGTAACGCAGACGCGTAATGGCTTTGAGGCCAGCGTCATCTAAATCAATAGCTAACGCTTGCTTAAGGCTAGCTGTCGCGCCTGCAAAATCGTCATTATCCACTTGCATCCGCGCTTTCATCATCAATGCTTGCCAAGCGTACACTGAATCGCCATGAGCGCCAACTAAACTATCAATATCACTATTGAGCTGATCCCGGCTTTCGCTCAGTGCCGCTAGGGCGTCGTCTTCTAGGTCTGGATTTTGCGCTGCTAAGCTGACTTGCTCATTTAATAGCTGTATATCAGCATATTGATCGGCAGCTACGGTATCCACACGGGCATGATTATTTTGCCAATAAGTCCAACCAAAATAGCCAGCCAACGCCAATAATATAATGGTAACGATATTGCCGCCATACTGTTTTAGCGCCTGCATCGAGTTGTCTGAGTTTGGCGAACTAGGATTCAAAGCCATGGGTATTTACCTGATGAAATTTATAATGAATACTTTATTAGAAGTGGTGTTATATGAATGTCTGAGTGAAGACTACTGGCCCAAAAAGTTGGCGCTATCAGCCAACCAATCTTCAGGAACGCTTTTTTGCTCACCATGGCGCATATCTTTAATACTAATCGTTTGCTGATCGAGCTCTTGCTGCGCAATAATCACCGTTAGCGCGGCACCTGACTTATCGGCTTTTTTCATTTGCGACTTTAAACTTGTGGCGCTAGCCATTTTTACGCGCAGATCTGAGCGAGTATAGCGCAGGTTTTGTGCATAAGCGATACCGGCACTATACACCTCTGGATGCGCTACGACAAAGACATCACAAGCAGAGTCTTCTGCAAAAGGTGCTACCGCTTCTATCAATAACAATAAGCGCTCAAGCCCCATCGCAAAACCAACAGCGGGCTCAGACTTTACCGGCTTACTATCTTGACTATCGCCTTTATTATCCATTGATTTTAACTGACCGATCAAACCATCGTAGCGGCCGCCGGCACAAACCGTAGCTTGGCTGCCAAGTTTGTCGGTTACCCACTCAAAGACTGTTTTGTTATAATAATCAAGACCACGTACTAGATGCGGGTTAATTTCAAAATCAATGCCAAGCTCAGTCAAATACGTTTGTACTTGTTCAAAGTGCGCCACACTCTCCGTACCCAAAAAGTCAGCTAACTTCGGTGCATCGGCCAATAGCGCTTGTGTACTCGCCTCTTTGCTATCCAAAATGCGCAGCGGATTAGTTGTTAAACGGCGTTTGCTGTCTTCATCGAGCTGCTCTTGCTTATTGGTCAAATAACGCACCAGCGCATCGCGATAAGCATGACGCTCCTCGCTCTCGCCTAGACTATTGAGCTGTAAACGCATCTCGTCTTTAAGACCCAGCTCTTGCCACATAAGATGGGTCATCGCAATCAGTTCAGCATCAGCGTCTGGCAAGGCACTACCAAAGCTCTCGACTCCAAGCTGATGAAACTGACGGTAACGCCCCTTTTGCGGACGCTCATAGCGAAACATCGGACCGATATACCAAAGTTTGGGCGTATCGCCGCGCAGTAAATTATGCTCGATAACCGCACGCACCGCTCCGGCAGTGCCTTCAGGGCGCAACGTTAAAGGCGTTGGCGGCTCTGACTTATCGGTAAAACTATACATCTCTTTTTCGACAATATCGGTTGCGCCGCCGATAGCGCGAGCAAATAGATCCGTCTGCTCAACGATAGGTAAGCGGATATTCTCATAGCCATAACGGCTCAGTACGTTTTGTAAAACGGCTTCTAGGCGTAACCACTTTGCCGATTGCTGTGGCAAAATATCATTGAACCCTTTAATAGCTTTAATCATGGTGCGGTTATACCCTTAAACTTTAATACGGTTGTTTTTATTTTTTAAATATAGAATATCAATACTTTTGAGTAGCAGCTCTTTATCAGTCACTGCTTTATAAGTTACTATTTCATAAGTAACTAGCCGACGCGAATAATCTCATTTTCGCGTGACTTAGCGAGCTCTGCCGCGTGGGCACGTACCATATCTTCGATTTCGTCCACTAAGTTATTGGTGTCGATAAGGTGGCTCTTGTCGCCCATGCGGTAGACCAGGGACTTAGGAGCGGCGCCAACGATACCAATATCAGCTTCTTTGGCTTCACCTGGACCATTTACTTTGCAGCCAATCACTGATAGGTTCATTGGTTCGCGAATATCTTCTAGACGCGACTCTAATGCCGTCATCACCTTGATGACATCGAACTCTTGTCGCGAGCAGCTCGGGCAAGCGATGAAATTCACGCCATTGGAGCGAATATTTAGTGATTTTAGAATATCAAAGCCAATTTTGATCTCCTCCTCCGGTTCAGCAGCCAAAGAAATACGGATAGTATCGCCAATACCATCAAGTAACAGCCCGCCCAAAGCAATAGCCGACTTGACCGCACCAGTACGATAGACCCCCGCCTCTGTCACCCCTAAGTGTAGCGGATTATCTATCTGCGCCGATATCAAGCGATAGGCGTCCATCGTCAAAAATACATTGCTGGCTTTGACTGAGACTTTATATTGATCAAAATTGAGACGTTCAAGAATATCGATATGCCGCATAGCAGACTCAAGCATCGCCTCGCCGGTTGGCTCTGTGTACTTACGCTGAATATCCTTTTCTAAGGAGCCGGCATTGACGCCAATGCGAATCGGAATATTATGATGCTTAGCACAAGCCACAACTTCGCGCACCTTGGCATCACTGCCGATATTACCCGGGTTGATACGCAAGCAATCAGCACCGGCTTCAGCTACGGCCAGCGCAATCTTATGATCAAAATGCACATCGGCAATCAGCGGTACGCTGACCTGTTTACGAATCTCGCCAAAGGCTTTGACCGTATCCATCGTAGGAGTAGAAACGCGCATCATATCCGCGCCCGCCTCCACGCAGCGCTCAATCTGTGCCACTGTAGCTGCCACATCACAAGTATCGGTATTGGTCATACTCTGCACACTGATCGGTGCATCGCCGCCAATTGCTACGCTACCGACATGTATTTTTTTGGTAGGGCGGCGATGAATAGGCGTTGACGTTGACATACAAATTCCTTTACTTAAAGTAGATAGAATAAACTTCTAAATATCAGGGACTATACCCTTATGGCGCAAGCTCAAATATAGCGCGATTACCAGTCGCATACTGCTCAAGGGCAATCGCTTGTTGATCGAGCACTAAGCTGGCATTATCGACATCGTCGATCTGAATACTAAACGGCGGCATCCCTATCAAAGTATAATTGCCTCTGGTCTGCTCACCATTCATCAGACTATTGCCTGAAGCATCTGTGATATTGACATCGACGGCATCGGTCAGCTTGACCTCTAAAGTGGCATTGCTTTGGCTATCACCGCCTAGATTAAGCGCTGATCCTGAAGCGCCAACGCCATCGTCCTCAGTCACTATTGCAGCGCCCTGAGCTTGCTCCGTAGCCGTGATGTCATCAGTCACGGGCGCAGCTGTTTCACTATCGCGGCTAGCGTTACTCACCATACGAAACAAAAAGAAAGCCAAAATAATGAGCGCAACAACCCCTATTATCAATAACGGGTTGAAACGAATACGGCTGCTAGTATCGCGCTGTAGCGTCCCCATCGGCTGTAGTAACGATTCGGCGTTGGTAGCTGAGCGGTCTTTTAGCTCATTAGGGTAAGCGGCATCGAAGGCGCTAGCGACCGTATTAGGATCTAAACTTAGATATTTGGCATAGTTAATCGCAAAGCCACGCGCAAATGCAACTTGCGGCAGCTCAGAGAAGTTTTCGTTTTCAAGCGCTTGCAAGTGACGTTTTAAAATAAACAGCTCAGCCGCTGCCGTCTCCAAGCTTATTTGCTGAGTGTTGCGAGCTTGTTGCAGCATGACACCAAATGAGTTTTGCGCATTGAGTTGAGTATTTAGTGATGATTCGGTCATTGCCATGGTGCCTCTGGATTGTTGAGCCAAGTCTTAAGTTGTTTTGCTTCATCGCTTAACGGATAAGCAGATAATAGTTGACGCGATAACTGTTGACGCTGGTTGCTATCACCCTGCGCTTTGGCCAATTTGACCCCTTGCAATAGCAGACGCGGACTGACGCCCTGCCCTTGTACCAGTATTAGCGTCTCATTATACAAGCGCTGAGCTTGCTGAACGCGGTTTTGGGCTAATAATAAATCAACCAGCTCAATATGAGCAACTAAGCTGTTACGGTTGCCATCTAAAGCCCGCAAAAATGCTTTTGCCGCGGCAGCACTATCGTTGAGCTGTAAATAAGTGCGTCCTAAGTTCTCTAGAGCGCTAATACGGCCTTCATAACCTAGTGCAGAGCCTGCAATTTCAAACTGCTGAGCCGCCTCGCTATAGCGCTTCATCTGCGAGAGATAAACTCCGTAATTATTACGGGCTTGTTCAAAATCTGCGTCAAGGGCAATCGCTTTTTTGAAGTATTCATCCGCCTTTTCAAGGTTAAGACGGCTACCTTCTTGCTGTAATAAAACGCCCATCATATCATAGGCTGGCGCGTATCGGCTATTGGCAGCAAAAGCTTTTTCGAGTTGGCGCTGGGCAGCATCTAGCTCGTTTTTATGGATATATTGGGCAGCAAGTGAGGTACGAACGCGGGCAATCTCTTGTTTATCAAGGTTTTTGTTATTACTTGTTGGCGCTGAACCTTGATAACGGGTACTGCCTGACAAATCGGGAGAGGTTGTACTTTGACAAGCGCTTAGCAGCATCGCTAATAAGGCACTAATTATTATTCCGCGTCCTTTAGATAGCGATCTCGATAGTATGTGTGGTTCGACTTTCATGGACAAACACCGTGGTTGACTAACATCCGCATCACTCATAGCACCTAAATCCTTGGTCTTACTAGCAATTATTAACACCTTTATACCTTGTTACCTTGTTACTTTAAAAAAATAATAAGTACTAAGGTATCGAATCTATACGACTTTATACCGATAAAAACCGTTAGTCTACCTCTTATCTACCTTAACGACTCAATAATCATTCACACTATTTGTTAAGGTTTATTGCACTATCATTGCTCTGTTATTGCCCTATCACTATATTGAGGTTTGTCTAAGCCTTAGCATCGCGCTTCGAGCGGCTGTCTTTAATAGTAACAGCTTGCGCGCTTCTGTCTTTGATGCTTTGCTGCCACTTCTCTGAACGGCGCGTACGGTCAGCGACCTGCCCAACTAGCTGACCACAAGCGGCATCGATATCATCACCACGAGTTTGGCGAATCGTACAAACAAAACCCGCTTGGCTGAGAATATCACTAAAAGCATGAATACGGTTATTACTCGATTTACCATAATCGGCATGCGGAAACGGATTAAAGGGTATTAAGTTGATCTTGCTTGGTAAATCCCCTAATAGCGCTACTAGCTGCCGAGCATGTACATCGCTATCATTGACACCATCTAGCATCACATACTCGATAGTGACGTGTTTTTTGTGGCGCGGATTGGCGTCGAACACATAGTTGCGAGCGGCGGCCATTAGCTCTGCTAGCGGATACTTCTTATTGATAGGTACTAGCTCATTACGTAGCTCATCGTTAGGCGCATGTAAAGAGATGGCTAAAGCAACATCGATATCCTGTGCCAGCTGATACATTTTAGGTACTACACCAGAGGTAGACAGCGTCACCCGGCGCTTCGACAAACCATAAGCATGATCGCTGAGCATCAGCTGCATAGCGCTGACGACAGGCTTATAATTGAGTAACGGCTCACCCATGCCCATCATCACCACGTTAGTGACTTTGTTTTCCCAAAGGCTAGGATCAACGTGCTCTAAGCTGTCATTCTCATCGCTCATATAAGAGGCATTAGCGACCCACAGCTGACCCAAGATCTCAGCAGCAGTTAAATCGCGCTCAAAGCCTTGCTTACCGGTACTACAAAAGCTGCAATCGAGCGCGCAGCCCACTTGTGATGAGATACACAAAGTCTTACGTCCATCGACTTTACTATCATCAGCGGGTATTAACACTGTCTCAACGAGTGAGCCGCCGGTGACTTCAAACACCCATTTACGGGTGCCATCATCGCTATATTGACGGTGAATAACCTTAGGCGCAGTCACGCAGGCATGCTGCGCTAACTTCTCGCGCAGCGACTTACTCAAATTAGTCATCTGCTCAAAATCGGTGACGCCGTGTTGATATATCCACTTAATCACTTGGGTGGCGCGAAAAGGCTTCTCACCGATACTCTTAAAATAATTGGCAAGCTGATCTTGCGACAGCCCTAAGAGGTTAGTCTTACTCTGAGTGTCAGCTGACGGCGTGGAAGTGTGTACCATGGACATAATAAATACCTTTTTGCCTGAGCTAAAAAGCTTGGGCAATATTGTGGAGCATGAGCAATCCGTTATGAGCGCTGTTCAATGGAATGCTACCAATAAACAATACTGATAAAGGATTGCTAACGCTATTAACCTTATATTTTTAAAGCCAGATGTTTTAAGCTGCAATAACACAATTATAAAGCAATAATGAATATTAGGGCAATTACTGGCTATTTCAATATAAGACAAGAAGCTTTATATTAATCAGTCTAGAGTAGAAACGGCCTACACCCCATAGAGTATAAGCCGTTTTGCGTTAATAATAATCAAGCTATTGAGGTCTAATTTTGAGTCTTTGACTACTAGTCTCCCAACAGCAAAGATTAATAGCAACGCTTATATACTGATAAATACTAAGCCGTTTAGGTAGTATTAACGAGTACGAGCACAAACTTCATTATCATTGAAGAAGTAGCTGATTTCGCGCTCAGCTGATTCCGCAGAATCTGAACCATGAACGGCGTTTTCATCAATACTGCTAGCAAAATCTGCACGGATAGTGCCTTCAGCCGCTTCTTTAGGGTTAGTAGCACCCATGATTTCGCGATGCTTAGCGATAGCGTTTTCGCCTTCTAGTACTGATACTAATACTGGGCCTGAGGTCATGAATGACTTTAGATCGTTATAGAATGGACGCTCAGCGTGTTCAGCGTAAAAGCCGCCCGCTTTTTCGTCATCAAGTTGCATCATTTTAGCGGCAACGATTTTTAGACCAGCTTGCTCAAAGCGATCATAGATAGCGCCGATATGATTGCCAGCGACTGCGTCAGGTTTGATAATAGATAGAGTACGTTCGTTAGCCATGAAAAGCTCCTATAAAATGGATTAAGTTAGCCGTAAAAATAAATGGGTAAGTTATCTGTGATCATCACACTCAATCAGCTAAATAAACCGATGGACTGATGCGTTATCAATGCGAGCGCATTGTCCTCAGTGGAAGATTGCTGCCTATTATAATGATTAACACTACAAATGATAGGGTTAATTTATGATTGTGTCTTACTAAACCGTAAATATCTTTAGTTATAGTCATTCAGCGATTATGACTAGAGCGTGTTGAACTCCCTATCATCTATAGACAGGTTTTAAATACAAAAATCCCAATGTCTAGTATGATTTAGACACTGGGACTTCGTTATCTATTTAGCATTTTTATAGACTAAGCATCATACGGATCACGTAGGACAATAGTCTCTTCGCGGTCAGGGCCGGTTGAGATGATATCGACTGGGCAATTTATGAGCTGCTCGATGCGTTTGATATATATCTTGGCATTTTCTGGTAGATCCTCATAGTTAGTGATACCTACGGTCGACTCGCTCCAGCCTTGTAGAGTTTCATATTTAGGCGTAACCGACTCATAGAACTCGGCATCATGGGCGCCTGCACATTCAGTCTCAGGCAAGTTATAGCCGACACCGATCAGTAGCTCTTCTAAACCATCTAAAACATCAAGCTTAGTCAAGCAAATGCCTGACAGCGAGTTCAGTACTACTGCACGGCGTAGCGCCTCAGCATCAAACCAACCACAACGGCGTGCACGGCCAGTGGTCGCGCCAAACTCATGGCCGACTTTGGCCAAATGCGCCCCAACATCATCGAATAGCTCGGTTGGGAATGGACCGCTACCAACACGCGTGGTATAAGCTTTAGTGATACCCAACACATAGTCCAAATATAATGGACCGATACCCGTACCGGTGGAGACGCCGCCTGCAGTCACGCTTGAGCTGGTCACAAATGGATAAGTGCCGTGATCGATATCAAGCAAAGTGCCTTGGGCACCCTCGAACATTAAGTTCTTGCCCGCTAGACGCAGCTGGTTAAGATCTTCGGTCACATCAGTAACCATACCTTTGATCTCTTCGCGCCACTCTTGGCACAGCTTAAAGGTTTCATCAAAATCAATAGCTTCGACTTTATAGTACTGCGTCAACTGGAAGTTATGATATTCGATAAGATTACGTAGTTTTTCTTCTAAGTCATCGCGGAATAAGTCAGCAAGCTTAATCGCTCGGCGTGCGACTTTGTCCTCGTATGCAGGACCGATGCCGCGGCCAGTAGTACCGATTTTACCAGAGCCGCGTTTGGCTTCACGCGCTTGGTCAAGCGCCACATGATACGGCATGATAAGCGGACAATTCGGTGAGATACGTAGGCGCTCGCGTACTGGCACATCGTTATCCTCTAGCTCTTTCATCTCTTTGAGCAGAGCGTCAGGAGCCAAGACCACACCGTTACCGATGAAGCAAGTGACATCGTCACGCAAAATACCTGAAGGAATGAGATGCAGTACGGTAGTTTTGCCATCGACAACTAGCGTATGCCCTGCGTTGTGACCACCTTGAAAACGCGCCACCGCTGAGGCTTTTTCGGTAAGCAAGTCGACGATTTTGCCTTTACCTTCATCGCCCCATTGGCTCCCTAAAACTACGACATTCTTACCCATGATAGATCCTTACAGTAATGTATTTGAGTAGGTTAATAAACGACTATTAAATTAAAAAGCTAAGCTTAACATCAGACTTAGCTATGGATTAAATCAGATATTTAGATAAAGATTAGAGCGCGTTGCCCTACCACTATATGCGTTGCCCTACCAATATATGTTGGTACTATATAGTAGTTAATTGATATTAGTTAATTGCCAGTGCTCATCGACTAGGCTTAAACGATGGGTGACATCCGCTGGATAGTCGTCTTTGCTTAAGGGCACTATTACCCGGTACCCTTGCTGACGCCATTTTTCGATTTGCTGCTGTAACGCTTGCTTGCACGCACTATCGGCCTCAGTCATATCGGTATAATCAACAATGACTACCGCTGGCGCTTCAAGCTCAATATGTGCCAGTAATCGACTAACATCCATACTAAAACCAGTCGCGGCTCGCGGCGCTTGAGCATCAGTCAATTGACTGTCCTGACTTTGCATCCCATCGAAGCGTCCACCGCGTACTAATGGCTGAGTCTCACTATTGATATAGCCGTTGAAGACAATACCCGTATGGTAATGATAGCCTGATAGCTCAGTGACATCGATACTCACTTCACAGTGCCATTGCTGCTGCAGATGAACGGTCAAGCGCTGTAATTCGTCGACTGCTTGCGCGATTTCGCTATCTTGCTTAGCAGTAGCAGATAGCTTCGTTAGCAACCCGGTCATATCATGACCAAAACGCGCCAACGCATAAAAATCGTTCCCCATCGGCAGGGCTTTACTTATTCGTTTAAGCTCTGGTAGGTTTTTATTGGCGTACAGCGTCATCAGCTGATCGGTGTCACTGGCAGACAACTGTGCCAGCTCAGCTAAGCGTTTGAATATCGCCACGTGACCTAAGTCGATATGAAGACTCGCTTTTAGATTCAGGCCATTGACCATAGTAAATAATACATCTATCAGCTCAATGTCGGCCTTTAAATCATCACAGCCAAAAATCTCAGCACCCAATTGCAGCGGTGTGCGTGAGCCAAATAATCCTGACGGTAGCGTATGAATGACATGGCCCACATAACAATAGCGCGCTATACCCTTACCATGATGTGCGTCAATACGCAGAATTTGCGGCGTGATATCGGCCCGCAGACCCATCAATCGGCCCGTCAGCTGATCGATAATCTTGAACGTTTGACGCTTAAGATCTTCTGAGGCTTCACTCAATAATGACTCAGTATATTCGATCAACGGAGGGCTGACTGGCTGATAACCATGAGTAATCAACTGCTGGATGAGCTGATAACGCAGGACTTCCTGCTTTTGGGCAGCAGAAAAAAGCACATCACCAACCCCATCAGGTAGCAGCCAATTATTAGCCACTTCGGCGGCATGATTACTCAAGTAAGAAAGGCCGTTGCTAGCCCCTGTAGGTGCCGTGTGGGTACTCTGCTGAGTCGCCGAAGAGGAGTGAGCAAAGCTAGTAGAATCAGAACTGACAGACACAATGAATCCTTGTTTGGCTTATCACGCAAACGCGATATGATAAGTTTATGAGCGGTTTGTATTTTTAGCACGCACTATCACTGACCCAATTCGTATAAAGCAACTAGGTCATCTCAATACCAAATCATTTTCAGTTTAGGTTATTTAAAATCTAGATCGTTATATATTAGACCGATTTAAGTATAGTCGTTTTTAATTATGATAATGAATAGATGAGGATGATAAAAGCTATCGCTATGCTCTTCAAACATTTGACATACTATATTAGACATATAACATAAAGCGTTTGAACACACTCACGCGAAATGCTCACAGCACTTGAGGATTTAGTTTAGCATAGCCGTTGAGATTCGACTAGTCACAATTCTCTTTAATCATCTATCACTTTTTAACTGATATAGAGATAAGCCGTTGAGAATAGCGACGGATACCCGTTGTGTGCTGATAGCGTAGTAAGACCGCGATAATCAATCACTAATAATAGAGCGGTTTTTGGTTTATTGACTTATCCCTACGCCCTAGACCCGTGTTACACTAACCCATATTTTTTTTGGAATTTTTATGTCCACAGATTACCATCCAAACCCCGACATCAATCAAACCAATGTACTAGGCACCGCGCTTGCTAGCTGCTGCTTTGATCCTATCACAGGGTATTATCGTAACGGTTTTTGTCATACTGGCAACCAAGACGTTGGCCAACATACTGTCTGCGCTAAAATGACCAGTGAATTTTTGAACTTTTCGTCTAGCCGCGGTAATGATCTGATCACGCCTTTACCTGAGTATAATTTTGCCGGTCTAAAGCCCGGTGACTATTGGTGTATTTGTGCGCTGCGCTGGGTCGAAGCATTAGACTTTGACATAGCGCCGCCTATCAAGCTCGAAGCTTGCCATGAGAGCTTACTGACGCTCGTCGATATTGACACCTTAAAGCGTTATGCTTTATAAACTGCCGCTTGATATTTAATACTTGATAGGTGATATTCGACATCTCGTTATTTTTAGAGCAAGCACTTTCTAAAATGCGGCAGGTCTTATGTTATAGCGATACCTTTAGATAAATAAAGGTTTTATTTTAAAGACTTAACTTTAACGACTAAGGCTTTAACGACGAGGAAGAGCGTCTATGCACCGTGATGATGAGCCGTCAGCCCAGACGATACGTATCGCCCCTGATTCCAATATCGAACGTATCTACTCTAACAGCGTTGAGGCGCCGCTAAACTTAGTCGATTACGATAGTTATATTTATGGTGATGCGGACGCGACGGCAGAAGATACGCTTGAGACCATGACCGTCTATGACCCGGACTCAGAACGCTATGAGGATATCGTCGTCTCAAGCGACGCTGAAGTGGTCAACTGCTACTCTTACTCGCGTAAGACCGGTAAACAAATCAGCCAGTTGGCGCTCAGCGACGTAAGTAAAGCCTTGACCAATAATAATCAATTTATTTGGCTAGGACTTTATGAGCCAAGCTTACAGACCATCGCCGAAGTACAAAATGCTTTTGATCTGCATGAGCTGGCTATAGAAGACGCTTTTGCTGATAATCAACGTGCCAAAGTTGAAGCCTATAATAACAATACGATATTCTTAGTCGTTCGAACTGCCAAGCTCGAAGACAATTATATTCGCTATGGCACGACCGCAATATTTATGGGTAAGAACTACCTGATCACTATCCGTACTGGCCCCTCAAACGCCTATGCACCAGTACGTGAACATTGTCATCTGCGCCCCGAAAAATTAAGAATGGGGCCTATCTTTATCTTGCATGCTGTTCTTGATTTTATTGTTGATAATTATCTACCAATCACCGATAGACTGGGTAGCTATTTACGCGAGCAAGAGCGCAATATCTTTACCTATGAATTCAATAAAGACACCCTAAAGAATCTCTATGAGATTAAGTCACAACTGGTACACATGCGCGCGGTGATACTGCCGGTACAAGATATCTGCAACTTCTTTATTAATCATCAAAAAAGCGATTTAGTGCCTGCTTTCCCTAATGCCGCTAAGCCTTATTTTCGCGATATAAACGACCATCTGCTGCGCTCATTAGATGCGGTCAACGGTCTTAATGAGATGCTAAGCTTAGCTATGGACACTTATATGGCTATGGTCAATATGGGGCAGAATGAGGTGGTACGTAAGCTTGCCGCTTGGGCAGGTATATTGGCAGTGCCGACTGCTGTCGCCGGTCTCTATGGCATGAACTTCGATTTTATGCCTGAGCTGCATTGGGAGTACTCTTATTTTGTTATTTTATTTTTGATCGCTGCGACTTGTAGCTACTTATACTATAAGTTTAAAAAAGTGAAATGGCTCTAATTAGCAATAGCCTAATTATGAATAAAACGTTTTAAGCTAAAAAAAAGAGCTCATCAATGAGCTCTTTTTTATCTATTTGAAGTTATTTCAGATAAAAGAACCTGACTCACAACCAAACTTACTACCGGCGTTTTCTGATATTAAAGCTGGGCAGATGGTGCTCAGTATTAGGGCTTTGGTGATCGTCGTAATAGTCTTCAGGACGACCGAACATTTTTGCCGTCCAAGTCAGAATCACAATAGAGAAGCTCAATATCATCACCGCTACCGAAATAGTCGCTAATAGCCAGAGGTGATAATACTCTGATACCGCCTGCACATCGACGACTAAATGCCGTGATAAAGCAGTAATCGCAATGAATATCAAAAACTGCACGGGCAAACGGTGGGTTTTAAAATAAATGCCGATCATCGCAAGCAACTCAAGATAAATGAACAGTAATAAAATATCTTTTAAGTCTGCTGAGCCTTTTTGGAAAATATAAAAAAACTCTTTGCCCGCTGTCCACACCACCACTAAGCTGATAAAAAACAAAATTACATAGTGGCAAATATCGACAAAGTCGCGACCGAGGTATTGTAAGCGCTCATAAATACTGACTTCGCTCTTGGAGTGCTGCGCCCTGTCAATACGGCTCGTCTCAATGCTATCTTGCTTGACGTTATTACTTTTATCAACTTTATGTATGCTAGCTTCACTGGTGCCAGATTCATTAATACCAGGTTTATTACTATTAGTTTCGTTTGTAGACTTCGATGACTTATCTGATAACGTAGTCATCAGCCTGTCGCACCAGTTGTTAGATCTGCATCTAATCTAGCTGACTTTTCCGCGGCTTCAACCGTTTGGCGAATCAAGGTATTGATAGTCATCGGCCCGACCCCGCCTGGCACTGGGGTATAAGCACTAGCAATATCAGCCACACCGCTCATCTCAATATCACCAACGCCGCCGTTATCTGTAGGATGGAAGCCGGCATCCACCACTACCGCGCCGGGTTTAACCCAAGCCGCTTTGATCAGCTCAGGTACGCCGACAGCACCAACGATAATATCTGCACGCTCAACATGAGCTTGCAAATCTTCGGTTCTTGAATGGCAGATCGTCACGGTGCAGTTGGCATTTAATAGCATCATCGCCATGGGCTTACCTAAGATCGGACTACGCCCGACTACCACCGCCTGCTTACCCGATAGCTCGATATCGTAGTGCGCTAGCAGATGCATGATACCCTGCGGCGTACAAGAGCCGTAAGCTGACTCTCCCATACTCATACGACCAAAACCTAAGCAAGTGACGCCATCGACATCTTTTGCCAAGTCAATTTGCTCAAAACAAGCGCGCTCATCGATATGATCAGGCACAGGGTGCTGCAATAAAATGCCGTGCACATCTGGATTATTATTAAGCTCGTCAATTTTTGCTTTGAGCTGCTCGGTGGTGGTTTCAGAAGGCAACTCGACCTTAATAGAGTCCATACCGACGCGCTTGCAAGCATTGCCTTTCATACGCACATAGGTCGCAGAAGCAGGATCAGCACCGACCAATATCGTCGCAAGGCTTGGGGTACGTCCCGTCTTCTCTTTAAGCGTAGCCACACGCTGGCTCAGTGAGTGCTCTATCTGTTTAGCGAGCGCTTTGCCATCTAACAGCGTGACAGATTTTTGCTCAGTTGATGGTTCAGTAGTGTTTGACGCGCTTGACATGATAACTCCAAAATTTTGGCGATGAACAGAAAGGAAACCCGTGTAATTCACGCGTGATATTGTACCTCTGTTACCGGTAAAAACCTACCCACTTACGTCTATTAAAACATTCTTCCTGAGCTTAGTTGTTCTTTATATCAAAGCTTATTAGATCTTTTTTATCACTTATTTCGTTGCTATTCATAATATACGTAACAACACTTGTATTAGACCTTACAGTAAGATCTAGGCTGGAGATTATTAGGTATTTGTAAATAAAAACAACTTAAAGCTAACTGGACGGTCAATAGATTTGAAGTTACATCTGTGTTAGGTTATTGACACAAAAATTAAATACTAAGGGGATTTACTTTAGTATTCGCTTTATTTTGATTCCTAATTATAGATATAGTGAGGTGCAAATTTGCAAAACGAGTCACTGTTTCAATTCTCGGCGCTAACCGTTATTTTACTGTTAGTTGCTTTTTATGGGGGTACTTACTTACTCTCTTTACTGATTAAAAAGGACAAAGAATCGACCAGTGGTTTTATGGTCGCAGGACACGGTGTTGGCTTCGGTATGGGCGCCGCTAGTATGACCGCTACTTGGATTTGGGCGGCTTCCTTCTATGCAGCGGCTACCTCCGGTTATAAATACGGTGTGTCCGGTCCGATTCATTACGGCTTTTGGGGCGCATTGATGATTTTATTCATCTACCCGTTCGGTATGCGCTTTCGCGAATTGGCCCCCAACGGTCATACTTTAGGCGAGCTTATCCACGCCCGCCACGGCTCATCAAGCCAATTGATTTTAGCCATATCTAATCTTATGGGCAGCTTAATTAGCTTGATGGTCAACTTCACTGCTGCTGGTGCGCTAGTGTCAGTATTATCACCCTTATCCTTTCAGACTGGTGTACTCATCGCCGGTATCGGCGTCTTAAGTTATACTTTGACTTCAGGCTTTAGAGCTTCAGTCTTTACCGATTTTGCTCAGCTGGTGGCTTTAATGGCTATCGGTGTGGTGATCATTCCTGCCGTGCTATTCTCCATGGGCGGTCCTACCGTCATGGTAGAAGGATTATCTAATCTAACTCTTGAGCAGCAAGACTTCTTCTCATCAGAAGCCTTCTTAATGCAAGGAGCGCCTTTCTTTGTCGCGGTACTAGCTTATGCGATTGGTAATCAAACGATTACCCAAAGGCTGTTTGCTATTGATCAAGACAAAATTAAAGCTACCTTTGTCACCGCTACTGTCGGTTACGCAGGCATCGTTATCGGTCTAGGTATGATAGGTCTGATGGCGCTGACTATAGGTATTGAGCCGCTAAATGGCGATATGAATAACCTGATTCCACAAATGGTTAGCACCTATTTACATCCTATATTTATTGCGCTGTTCTTTATTCTAGTTATCGGCTCATTATCTTCGACGGCGGATTCTGATTTGTCCGCACTATCGACGATTATGATGGCGGATGTCTACGGCAAAAATATCGCCAAAAAAGGCAATGTCAAACCAAAAACGATGATGCTTGTGGGCCGTGGTACGATGATCGTCGCCACTGCTGCTGGTCTAATATTTGCCAGCTTCAAACTCGACATCTTAGTGATGCTAGTATTCGTTGGCGCGTTATGGGGCGCGGTCGTCTTCCCCGTTATCGCTAGTGTGTTTTGGAACCGCGTCACCAATGTTGCGTTTACCTCTGCGGTCATTGTCGCGTTGATATTCTTCTGTATCGCCCGTTTTGAGTTGATCCCGATTACCGGTATCACTGCCCTCTTCTTTGAGGTCATGGCGAGCGTTGGCGCAGCTGTGGTTATTGGGCTTATGGTCTTTGGTTTCTTAGGACGTAAAGCGGGTATGGGCGCGGCTGTGATAACGCTTATATTGATGTTGATATTTGCAACGGGTTTCTTACGCGATTACATGGTGTTAGTCGCCTCTTTAACCGCTTATGGTGTTAGTACTATCGTCTGTACACTCGTGAGCTTAATGGGTAATGAGCGCTTTGATTTTGATTTAATCAAACAACGCGTTGGCGACTATGATAAAAAAGCTAAGGTAACTCCTACTCCCAAGCGTTAAGATAAAGTTGGTTGACACGGATGAAAGTCAGCCAACCTTTGCTAAATACAGTAGTGAGCCTATAGCCGCTAACAAGTACTTATTTAGTGGCTATTGCTCAGACCCTATTAAACAGCCATAAAAAGGAGACAATATGGATAACACTTTTATTTACGGCCTGTATATCTTGATCTGGCCTGCTATTACTTTAGCGGTGCTAGTCTTGATTTGCACCGCAACCTATCGCGATATTCAAAAAGCCAAACGCAACAATAAAGATATCGTCTAACTTGCTCCATTAAAGTAAGCTAACTGCTTGTATTAGCTCTATTAATTAATATTTGTAGGAGTCCGACGATAAATAAGCAAAGTTTAACCAAAAAATAGCTTGTATTTTGAATTAATTTTGCTAATATAGTGACCCTTGGCTGGATAGCACAGTGGTTATGCAGCGGATTGCAAATCCGTAGACGCCGGTTCGATTCCGACTCCAGCCTCCAATTATATCGCTCAACTATTCAAGTTTTTATTGATAGTTTTATATATAAAAATTATCTCAATTTTGACTTGCATTATTGAGATAACGGCTTATAATAGCGAGCACTTATCTAGTAACTAGACAGTCTATCAGCTAGTTGATCAATTAGATAAAATAAGTTTTGCCCGGGTGGTGAAATTGGTAGACACAAGGGATTTAAAATCCCTCGCTAGAAATAGCGTGCCGGTTCAAGTCCGGCTCCGGGTACCATTATAGTAGTAGAAAAAACCGCAAATCATGACGATTTGCGGTTTTTTTTGTTGTTAATATTCTGTACTTTCCTACTTTATTTACCTCAATCTATGCACTAATAAGTATACTTAATTTTTAATGATGACTCTTTGCATAGAATAAGCGGTTATATTTACTAAACACCTTACTCAATGTTTCTATATAAAAAAATTATTGAACGCCATCTGCCGGTGTTTGATCTAGGTTTGAATTGTTCTCATTAATATAGACCGTATCATCAACTTCTTGCCCACCTTCTGTACTAGAATAATATGATGTCCCTCCTTCATCTTCTGCATCCTCAGTAGAATTGTTTGTGTTACCTTCCATACCCTCTTCGGTTTGTCCAGCGGTTATGTCGCTAGACTCTGCATTTACAGGCGTTACTTCGCTAGACTCTATCTGATTAGTATCAGTACTTTCTTCTGTTTCAGTACTGCAGCCACTTAGGGCAAGAACACTTGCTAATAAGGTCATCTTTAGCTTATTTTGAAATAATTGATCCAATAGTAAATTTTTCATAAGGGTACCTTCTTTATAGGCAAGATAAGATATCAACAATACTCATAGATTCAAGATCAAGTTGAATGTACTTTTAATTTTAATAATAAATACTTTAACTAGTAGGAGGGTTTTGTTTGCTTTCATTAACGGTTTGCTAATGTTTTGGCGCTGCAAGTGACAAATGCAACTATATATGCTTCAGAGAACTATAGACTTGTTGAGTATGGAAGTATTTGCAGGGTTTTACCAGTTAAAACTAATGTACTGCTTAGATGCTAGCAATCAAGCCCACAGCCCTTGAACATGAAGAGCCCTTGTGCCAATAGTGGGGTAATCTGAAAAGCTCAGCTGATAACCGCCGCTAGTGTTTGGTTGAATCTCACAAGTCGCTCCTAATGGGAAGCTCGCTTTTTGCGCGATATGCCCAAAGCGCATACCACTATAAATAGGTAGCCTTGTCAATTTGTGCAACTGACGAACGACAGTAGCAACATCATAACGCTTATCGTAGCTATCCTCGCCAGTTCCAGAAAATGCACCGAATACAATAGCTTGTTGGTTTTTGAATACGCCCGCTAGATATAGTTCATATAGCATGCGCTCGATACGATAAGTCTGCTCGCCGACATCTTCTAAGAATATAATACCGCCATCGATACGCGGTAGATACTCGCTTCCTGTCAGTGCCGATACCACACTGAGATTGCCGCCCCAAATCGTGCCTGTTATTGAGCGGCTGTCATTAGTTGCCAAAATAGCCGGCAGCTTTGGGCTAGTAAGCTCGGCGTTATTGACTTCGATAGTGAGCTTAGGATTAGTTAAAGCTTCTACAAATTGCTGACAACTGATCCGATCAGGCGCGGTTTTACCAAACTCGCTATAGAGCATAGGGCCAGCTAGCGAGCTCATGTTACTTTTGGCGAGCAGCGCACACTGAATAGCGGTGACGTCACTGAATCCGGTCAAAATAGTGCCGCGCTCCTGCATTAGACGACCTAGCGTTGCCCAATCAACCATCGGTAATAGACGAGAGGCGCCATAACCACCGCGCACGCCAAGCAATAAATTGGGTGCGCTAATCGCTCCAGTCGCGATGTTCTGCAAGTCACTGGCACGCTGCGAATCAGTGCCAGCGAAGCGTAGATACTGACGGCTGACGATCTCAGGGTTTTGCACTTGCAAGCCAGCACAGGCCACGCGCTGCAACGCCAACTGGTTGCGAGCGTCACGACTGCCGACGTTGGAGCTTGCAAATAACCGCGTTTCAATGGTCGGTTTAATACACTGGCTTATCTGAGCGACCTGCCAAGAATGCGCCTCAGACCCAGATAACGCCGTCGGTAGCTCATCTTTTGTGAGCGCGGTAAGGCTATCAACCGTCAATAACTCATCATTTGCCATAGCATTAACCACACTTTGGCTCGCTAATAAACTGGCACTTACCCCTACGCCCATATGACGCAAAAACTGCCAACGGTTGATCTTAGATACTATTTTAGTCATCACTATCCTGCAAACTGTAATCAGACTTAATAAAACGATACATAATACCCTATCTAGTCATTTGGTGCTCAAGCTTACCCTTGCTATAGTAACTATCAGCTAGTAACCATCAATTAGTAAGAATAATGACAATCGACAACCAATAAAAAACAAGGATTTTATTTATGAGTGATAAAAATAAAGAAAAAGATGAGAAAGGACTGCTAGAGAGCATCAAGCTGATTGTCAGTAAAGAAGATAAAATAAAGGACCAAGTCGAAAGCGATCGCGGACTTGAACGTTACGCCAAAGATTTACTGCTGCTTATGAGCTTAGTCAAAGACTATTATCAGGGGAACTACCGTAATATTCCTTACAAAACTATTTCAGCGGCAGTGGTTGGGCTTCTTTATGTCCTCAACCCTATTGATATTATCCCAGATTTCATCCCTTTTATCGGTCATATCGATGACGCCTTAGTGTTAGGGTTTTGTTTAAAGCTGATGGAAAAAGACTTATTAAAATATAAAAAATGGAAAAAAGAGCGGTCAGCACCTGATGATAAAGATGCTGATCAAGACACCGCCAATAGAAAAGACAAAGAAATTAAAGCGAAAGATAAAGAAAATAAGAAGGATAAGAAATCAGCTGAAAAAGATAAGGATGGCGATACTGATAAAAAGTCATAAGCTGATTAACTATTAGTCTCTTAATGTTATTTACCCCTGCATGATAAAACCACGGTCAACGAGGCATTCTCGTTGACCGTGGTTTCGTTTGTCTATTCACTATTATTCTAGCGGCAGTTACCCTAGTAGCAATCAGTCAGGCACATCATAGTTGGACTTTTCTGGATTGAGCCCAAAAGAGAACACAAAGGTCGCAACGAGGCTATTAACGATGATAAAAGGCAGGTCAATATGGATATGACCTAGCATGTAACGGCCAATCAACCAAGATACGATCAGCATAATGATAAAAAACCCACCCATATACCCTAAGATAGCGGGATGCTTTAGATTGTAAGGCTGCTCTGGTGCTTCTTTATCTAAGACTTTAGTGCGAATCATCCAACCTGCGGCATAAGAGAGACCGCCTAACACTACATAACTCAAAAAATTCATAATATCTGACTCAATTCTTGACCATTTACTTATTGGATGTTGTTATCGGCAATACAAAAGGTATTGGCAGCGCTATCGACACTATTATCAGTACTGGCACTGGCACTGGCACTGGCACTGGCACTGGCATAAAGACTAAATACTTTCATTGACATTATCAATGACGATATTGGCATGCGGATTAGCTAAAATATCGGTATTGACCTCATCGCACTCTACGCGGTAGATGGTATTAGCGCCGCGGTAAATATAAGACAAATACTCACTATCGAGTAAAGGGTCAATATTGGCATAAGCAGGTTTAACATGTGCTAACACCAGCACTCTATCAGGGCGCGCGATGACCGCATCGACATTATCGGGATCAATCGAGAAGAATTTAGGAATCTCTTCGTGATTCACCACTTCTAATATTTCAGGATCATCCCAGACTCGCCCGCTACTGGCAGGCTCTTTCATTTGCATAATCCACTCGTCGGCCTGTTCGCTGACCTTTATTTGTGCCGGCTCGTCAAAGCTTACGGTATAACATCCTGCGAATATAGAAACATCTGGCTGAGATACTGTAGACTCAACGCTTGTAGCTTTAGGATCAGTCTCACTACAGCCTGCTAGCCATAATACGCTACAGACAGTTATACTAGCGAGCAAGGTCGTAAAAGGTTTGCCAATAACATCTGCGCCTTTAGCCATCGTCAAGTCTTCCTAAGTTTGGGTTTTGGGTTGGGATTTAATGTTAGCCGTTATCATTCTAACAGAAAATGTGAGCGCTGCTTTTTGGATCTGTGAGGATAGCGTTTTGTGTCTCCAGTCGCCTTATCGGTTATAGATTTGCTATAATCAAACTCTCTATTTTAGCTCTTATCCAACCGCCGAGTTTTTATGTCAGATAATCGTTCCGCCGCCCATACTACTTCTACGCAGACGGCTTCGCTAAATAAAGCGGACCCCTTAGCCGCCAAAGCCGATACCACTATCGCTTACACCGATGGCGCTTGTAAAGGTAATCCCGGCGCTGGTGGCTGGGGGGCGCATCTTATCTTTAGTGATGGAGGTACTCAGGACCTATACGGCGGTGAAGAGGCTACTACCAATAACCGTATGGAGCTGATGGGAGCTATACAAGCCTTGCAGCACAGCGCAAGCGATATCACTTTAGAGATCTGGACCGATTCAAGCTATGTCAAAAACGGCATTACTGACTGGATTGACGGCTGGAAAAAGCGCGGTTGGAAAACAGCAGGCAAAAAGCCGGTGGCAAATAAAGACTTATGGCAACAGCTTGACGCGCTGCGCCAAGATCGTAAGGTAGAGTGGCACTGGGTAAAAGGTCACGCCGGACATGCGGGTAATGAAAAAGCCGATGAGCTTGCCAATATTGGCGTCACTGCTAGTAGCGCGCATAATCTTGCTAGCCCCTCTGTCGGTAGCATAATAGATAACACTGACGCTAGTAGTAAAAAAAAAGTCGCCATTAACGAGCCGATGCTCAGTGAAAATGACTGGTTGAATTTTGACCCTTTAGGGCTCGATGACTTTGATACTATTGACGACATGGATAATATCGATAACATGGATGATGAGCTTGAAGAAGAGACACAAAGCGAGCTAAACCACGATATAAATAGCCCTATTGGGCTGCAGTCGACTAGCCAGCCTTATCAAGCTTTAGATACTCATTTAGATGCCACTTTAAATACTACCTTAAATACTGCAAATAACGCGAGCGTCCTGCCCTCTACTATGACTGATACTGCGAGTACAGATATGACTGCCGATACTGATTTACAGCACTCTGATACACAA
The DNA here is from genome assembly GCF_051847375.1 of Psychrobacter sp. 2Y5. NCBI lineage: Bacteria > Pseudomonadati > Pseudomonadota > Gammaproteobacteria > Moraxellales > Moraxellaceae > Psychrobacter > Psychrobacter sp. 2Y5. The sequence continues at coordinate 83,224 of NZ_JBPYDA010000009.1, read as the reverse complement.
GCGGCCGAGTTACCAGCATTCGATGGCGATACGAGCCGCGCTAATCCTCATTTTCAGCCGTTACTGCCCGAGCCTACACACCGTGGTGAGAGCAATCGTCAGCTGATAATGGATACTGAGACGACTGGGCTTGATGCGTTAAAAGGCGATAGAGTCATCGAAGTGGGTATCGTTGAGATGGTCGGCCGAAAATTCACCGGCGAAAAGCTCCATGTCTATATCAACCCGCAGCGCGGTATGGATGAAGAGGTGATACGTATTCATGGTATCTCTGAGGCTTTCTTACAAGATAAGCCTACCTTTGATAAAGTCGCACAAAAGCTTTATGACTTTATGGATGGCGCAGAAATCATCGCTCATAACGCTTCGTTCGATATGAACTTTTTAACTATGGAATTTAACAAAGTCGGTCTATCAGACTTTGCAGAGCGGGTACAAGTCACTGACTCGCTGCTGATGGCTAAACAGCAATATCCAGGACAAAAAAATACTCTAGATGCTCTGGTGCGCCGCTTAGATGTCGGCAAACAAGACCGTACCTTTCATGGCGCTTTACTAGATTCGGAGATTTTGGCGGAAGTCTATCTAGCGATGACCGGCGGTCAGGTATCATTAGCGATTGAAGAAGATATTACTAGCGAAGGAGGCCAGACAGCTCATGCTACCTTTGCCAATTTAGCGTCGCTATTACTCGACTCCAGCCAAGATGATAAGGCGAATCGCGATTGGTTTATGAATTTGGCTGAAGACTATCCGGTAATGAATGATAGCTTAGCGAATTGGTAAGCTGTGCCAAGAAGTACTATGGAATTTAAACACTATACGCTATCATTCGTTTACGGCTATTAATTATAATTGATAAGGGAACACTATGAGTCAGTCTGAGCAAACCACTTTGAGCGCTCCTACGCTTAGTATCACCAACTTTGACTTACCCTCTTTGCACTTATTGCATAGCGAAATCATAGTTACCCTAAAAAATGCTGAGATCCATTTGAGCGACTTTAATGACAATCAAACACAAGCGCCTTTATTGCTCGACTCAGTAGAAGTTTTGACGCAGTTATCGCGTATTTTTGAGCTGATATCGCTCAAAGGCGGTCAAGTTTTAAGCCTAGCTATCGCGCAGGGCTTGCAGCAGCTTCATGATAGTCAAGATAATACTAATATCGCGCTGATTATGGATCTCTCAGAGGCCATAATGACCTTAGATCGCTATGTCGAATTTGTGCTATTGACTGAGACTGTAGAGCCAAGCTTATTATTACCTATTATTCACAAGCTACAAACATATGCCGATGAAACGCCTATCGATAACGATTATTTTGCCGACTTTGGTCGCAGCAGCGTGATTATCGCTAACCCTGAAGCCAACTTTCAATCCTTAGACACGCTTGGGCTTGATAGTCATCTATTAACCAACGTCTATCGCAACGGTCTTGGCGTTTTATTGACCAATACAGACGGCAACATCTCGACTAGTGAAGCTGAGAAGCTCAAAGCAATGAGCGCCGCCTGTGCTTATATCGCTGGCCACAGTAGTAGCCTGTTTTGGCAAGCCGCTGCAGCAGCGATAATCGATATCGAAACCCTGCTTCCTTTATCTCTAAGCCAAAAACACACCCTGATCTACTTAGAGCAGCAGTTTAATAGCTATCTGCCAGTGATGGATATTCGTTTTGCGGATCTGGTCAGCTTTGCTTGTAGCCGCGACAATGAGCAGGCGCAAAAGCTGCGTGAGCAGTACGCAAACAACCAGCTTGAGTCATCACAGCGCGAACAGATGAAACGCTTTTTGTTTGGTCCTAACCGCGCCATTACTGACATCTCAAATGAGCTAATCCAAGAAAAAATAAATCTCATCAAGGAGCAAGTGGATAGTTACGCACGCGCCAATACCGTCACCGCTACTCCTATCCAACCGGCTGATATCGCTACTAAAATAGCTAAGCTGCGCTCTAGTCTGAGCCTATTAGGTCTAAGCGATACTGCAGCTCTACTCACGAGTGCAGCTAACGCGGTCGCCAAATGGGACAACCCAAAACCTGAGGATTTTGATGAGTTATTATTAGCGCTGATGGCTGCCGAAAACGCTTCGATTGCTATGGCAAAAATGCATACGCCTGGCGCGATTAACTTATCGCTGAATAATCAGCAAATCTCTTTGCATCAGCTTGATACTGCTTATGATGCTTTAGTACAAGAAAGCCGTAGTAATATCATAAAAGCCGAGCACGCTATCACTAATTATATAACTGCAGATGATGCGCAGCTATCTATGCTAGAAGAAATACCAGAGATGATTCGGCAAGTGGCAGGAGCGCTACGCTTCTTAGAATTACCCGCTTTAGCAAATATGTTTAGTCAATTGGCAAGCTTCACCCAAACCTCTCTATCAAGCCCGCAGCCTCTCAGCGAGCAAACCCTCAGTCACATGGCTGATGTGCTGATGTCCGTGGATTATCGCTTAGATGGTTTTGAGAGTAATCGTCCGGTAAATAAACGCTCGCTAGATGTCGGTCAACATAGCTTAAGCCAACTACTGGCTGCCTAGTCGCTTAAATACTGTGGACGGATGTGAATGAGTACTGCTTTTATAATCGAAAAAGATACTGTCTTATGTCGCCAGACATCTACAGGTTGGCAGCCCTTATCTATCGACTTATCGGCTGAGTCAGATCGCAACCTACCCCCTTATCAGTTAGGCCGTGTTGAGCTGTTAGAGAGCTTAGCGCCAAGCCACTGGCAACAAAGTGGACATTGGCAAATAAAGAATAGCGATAACGGCATAAGCGCCAAAACCACTAGTCTGACAGCGAATAATGCTCCGGCCGCGTATGCTATCAGCTATCACTATGCAAAAATCAATCAACTCACGCTACCGACTATCCGCGATGATATTGACTCCATCTCAGCGCCAATCGACCAAACTGACATTCAAGCAAATGATGCTGATGACAATGGCGCTATAAACGCTTTTATCTCTTATCGGCAGTTGCTCACTCAGATTCCAGTAGCGCTCGCCGATCAGATCAGTCAGGCCATGCAGCTGCTGCGCTGGCAAGCGGATACTCAGTTTTGTAGTCGCTGTAGTGCGGGGGTTAGCGCGGCGGACTCTGGTGAGCGGGCGATGGTATGCAGCGTTTGCCACTTACGTCAGTATCCGCGTGTACAGCCGTGCGTGATTACGGCTATTACTCGCCCAAACCCTAAGACCGGCGAGATGCAAATATTATTAGCCCATCATCACCGCTATGGTCAGACAAGCTTACCGTTACAGTATGGCTTGATTGCAGGGTTTGTAGAAGCTGGTGAGAGCTTAGAGCATGCGGTGGTGCGAGAAGTATTTGAAGAAGTAGGCATTCGCTTATCAGACATTCGCTACGTTAGTAGTCAACCTTGGCCATTTCCTTCTAACTTAATGCTCGGCTTTCGGGCCAGTTATGACAGTGGCGATCTCGTGCTGCAAGAAGATGAGCTGTCGCACGCAGACTTTTTTGATTTATCAAACCTGCCAAAGATACCTTTTAAAGGCAGCATCGCTTATGAGTTAATCGCTCAAATCGCTGCAGAGCAAGGCGTTACGCTTTCTTAAAAGTCTATTCTAACTGGTAGTCAATACCTTTATTATTTATTATATGCCCGCTTTAAGGCCAGTATTCCATGTCTGATAACCATACTCACCCCTTACCGATTCGCTTAGCTGATCTGCCGCTATTGTTCGATTCTCAAGCGTTAGAGTCGCTGCCAAGGGCAACACAAACTAAGATCGCCCAGATCGATGCTTGCTTACCACAGACCCAATGCGGACTGTGTGACCACCCTGATGGCTGCTTGCCTTATGCGACAGCGATCGCTGTCGATGGCGAACCTTATAATAAATGCGTGCCTGGTGGACAGCCGGTTACCGAAGCTATTGCCCAAATCCTTGCAGATAGCGATAATGATAGCCCTATTAGTATTGATGATGGTGATATTCCTGTCATTGCCGAGCCTTCCAAGTGGCCGATAGATGCTGCCACTCAGCGTCCAACCGAAGTACGCGCGATCATCCGTGAGGACGACTGTATTGGCTGCACTAAGTGTATCCCTGCCTGTCCGGTCGATGCCATCGTCGGTACCGGTAAGCATATGCATACGATTTTTACCGATCTTTGCACCGGCTGCGAGCTATGCCTTGCGCCCTGCCCGGTAGATTGCATCGATCTAGTGACGGTGCATCGTGATCTAACCACTAGCGCGCGCGAACAAGAACAAGACGATCTGCGTCAGCGTTATCATACCCATCTAAGGCGAGTCACCAAGCAGCTCGCCGATAGCAGTAATGCCAAGCCAGTCGTCAGTATGGTCGAGGCCAAGCTCAATAATGCCGCTAGCCAGTCTCTCGAAATTAGCGAGCAACAAGCCAAAAATACAATTGCTGCAGCAAAACTACGGAGCAAAATCAAAAAGCTAGAAAAGCAGTTAAGCGTGCGTCCCAATGACAACAAGCAAAGCGAGCTTATCGCATTACAAGAAGAGCTAGCCGCGTTATAACGAAACACGCTATAAAAAGTAATACAACTAAGACGTCATCCTATGAGTAAAACCGTTAAAAATAAAACTGCTGATACGCCGCCATCGAGACTGATGCCCAAGCGCAATATCAGGCCGTTCTTTGAAAAGCTCGCTGCCACTATAGATGAGCCCGTCACTGAGCTGCACTTTAAAAGCAACTTTGAGCTGCTCATCGCCGTTATCCTCTCTGCGCAAGCAACTGACGTCAGCGTTAATATTGCTACTAATCAGCTTTATCCTGTCGCTAATACGCCCGAAGCCATTTATGCATTGGGTGAGGAAGGGCTCAAACCCTATATCCAAAACATTGGCCTCTATAATTCAAAAGCCAAAAACGTGATAAAGACTTGCCGCGACTTGATCGATAAGTTTGACAGCCAAGTGCCTGATAACCGTAAAGACCTTGAGTCATTAGCAGGTGTGGGCCGCAAGACTGCTAATGTGGTGCTTAATACAGCTTTCGGTCAGCCGACTATGGCAGTCGACACCCATATCTTTCGCGTTGGTAATCGTACCGGCCTTGCGACGGGTAAAAACGTCTTAATCGTTGAGCAGAAGCTAGTCGCGCGTATTCCAGAAGATCTACTACTCGATGCGCATCATTATCTGATCTTACATGGGCGTTATACTTGTCAGGCGCGCACACCGAAATGCGGCGCTTGTCCGGTGTATGAAGAATGTATGTTTAAGGATAAAGCTAAATTTTTAGAATTATAATCTTGCAAACCGAGTCAATACTATGCAAACCCTGACCGCCCTACTTTTTGATAATTTTGAAACCTTGGACCTATTTGGTCCTATTCAAATGTTTGGAAGCTTGCCTGAGCATTACCGGATTCAATATGGCTCATTGTTAGGCGGGGTTGTTAGCAATAAACATGGTGCTGCTTTGCAGACAACGGCCATAGCTGATTTGAACCATTCGACTGATATTTTATTAATCGTCGGCGGCATGGGCACGCGGCAAGTCGTTAAAGCCACTGATTTTTCACAGGCTTTAGTCTCATTGAGTACCCAAGCCGATTGGGTACTCAGTGTCTGTACGGGTAGCGCTCTATTAGCCAAAGCCGGAATATTGGACGGTAAGAGAGCTACTTCTAATAAATTATCTTGGCAATGGGCTACCGCGCAGTCCGAGCAAGTGCAATGGATAAAACAAGCGCGTTGGGTGGTCGATGACAAGTATTACACTTCTTCAGGAGTTAGTGCCGGCATGGATATGGCGCTAGGGTTTATTGCTGATAGACACGGTATAGCTACTGCTTATCAGGTGGCTAATTACACTGAATATCAATGGCAGCAAGACGCTGAGCACGATAGCTTCTATAACTCTTGATACCCAAAGTTAAACTTAATTTGGTTTATCTCAATTCGCTTCCCTGATTCGTAAAGTCACCCTAGAGTTTTGAGCTAAATCACGGTAAGATATGGTAATTTTTTTGACCTATTTTTATAACATTTAATAAATAATGACTAGTTTTTAAAACAGTCCCTGCCATTAAGCGATCCCATTATGCGTGAATACAGTTTATTTACCTCAGAGTCTGTCAGCGAAGGCCATCCTGATAAAATGGCTGACCAAATCTCTGATGCCCTACTCGACGCCATTTTGCGTGAAGATCTGCATGCCCGAGTCGCTTGTGAGACTTTAGTTAAAACAGGCGCTGTCGTATTAGCCGGTGAAATCTCTACCACGGCTAATATCGATATCGAGCGTATCGTTCGTGATACTGTTAATGGTATCGGCTATCATCATTCGGACTTAGGTTTTGATGGCGAGACTTGCGCGGTTATCAACATGATCGGCAAGCAGTCGCCTGAGATTGCCCAAGGCGTCGATCGTAGTAGCCCAGAAGAGCAAGGTGCTGGCGATCAAGGTTTAATGTTCGGTTATGCCAGTAACGAGACTGATGTGTTAATGCCCGCTCCTATTGAATACGCCCACCGCTTGATGCAGCGTCAGTCTGAGCTGCGCCGTGCAGGCGAGCTACCTTGGCTGCGTCCCGATGCCAAAGCACAAGTAACACTCAACTATGATGGCAATCGCCCTGTCGCTATCGATGCGGTAGTACTATCTACCCAGCATGATCCCAGTATCTCACAAGCGGACTTGCAAGAGGCCATCATGGAAAACATCATCAAGCATGTACTACCAGCCGATCTGTTGCATAAAGGCACGCGCTATCATATCAATCCAACCGGTAAGTTTGTGATTGGCGGCCCTGTCGGGGATGCTGGTTTGACAGGCCGCAAAATCATCGTTGACACTTATGGCGGTATGGCTCGTCATGGCGGTGGTGCTTTTAGTGGTAAAGACCCCTCCAAGGTCGATCGTAGTGCCGCTTATGCGGTGCGTTATGTCGCGAAAAACATCGTTGCTGCTGGTATTGCCGATCGCTGTGAAGTACAAGTGAGCTATGCTATTGGAGTAGCCGAGCCGACTTCTATTTCTATCAACACCTTTGGCACGAACAAAATTGATAATGACGAGATTATTCGCCTAATTCGTAAGCATTTCGACTTACGTCCTTATGGTATTACGCGTATGCTCAACCTACTACAGCCTATGTATCAGCAGACCTCAACCTTCGGTCACTTTGGTCGTCCTGGATCTGAGACCGCATTTACTTGGGAAAAAACCGACAAAGCTGAAATCCTGAAAGCTGATGCCGGCTTGTAGTCTTTAAAAAGAAGCTATATCTACTCTGCAAAATACAAACTATTTAAATAACATACGATTTAACTCATTTACTTAACGGAGTCTTTTATGTCTGACGCCAATATGCCAAACGCTACCACTACAGACAATACTGAAAACAAGGTCGAAATCACTCCTGAGATGCAGTCTTTTTATCAGCGCGCTGATGAGATCATTGGCGTTGCTAATAGCCAATTAGGCGAAAATGCGCACTCAGGCCAAGTCGGTGCTTCACTACTTTATGCCGCCGCGCGTTATAGCGCTTCAGTTGCTTCTATTGGCTTTGTGAAAGGTGAAGATTTTGCCAAAGAAAAAGACGATATCGTCGAGTTTTATGTCAAACAGTATCGTCAAATGCTCAGCGACAATCTCACTGACTACGCACAAAACTTCGATAAATACATCAACATCGAAAAGCAGTCCTAGTCTATAAACATCAGACCTTGCGTTGAAGCCTTGGCTTTAGCAATAGCGTCCTTGAACTATTAGCCTATCCACAAGATAGGCTATTTTTATGGATGACAGTTATCTTTATCAAAACAGTTACCGGTTGCGAATAATAAACAATAAAAAGCCCCAACTTAGCTAATAAGTTGAGGCTTTTGCTATTAAAAAGAAACCGTTACTGAACTGACTTTTAATTTACCGATTAATCAGTTTTTTCACGAGCAGGTGGACCTGTCAACAGGTCTTCATCACGAAACTCATTGGCTGAGTTATGATCCGCTGATTCCTCAGTCGTAAACCATTGCTGATTACGATACAGAATCAAATGATCTCGGCTCAAACCACGCAGCAATGAATACATCATAATCATAATCACGATAGCAAATGGGAAGCCTGAGACAATCGATGCCGCTTGCAAAGCGCCTAAACCACCAGCTGCTAAAAGCACCGCTGCGATAACGCCTTCAGTACCTGCCCAGAATAAACGCTGGATCTTAGGCGGATTGGTATCACCACCAGAGGTCAACATATCAATGACGAAACTAGCAGAATCTGATGAGGTCACAAACCATAATACAATCATGATTACAATGAGTAGATTAACCGCTGCAGTTAATGGATATGACTCCATTAGCTTAAAGATAGCGCTACCGGTATCAGCTTTGACTGCCTCGATTAGGCCAGGGCTAGCCATATTTGGATCAGCTGCTGCCATCAATTCCATATGAACTGCTGAGCCACCAAAAGCGGTGAACCATAAGAAAAGAATAGTAATAGGAATTAATAACACGCCCAAAATAAACTCGCGTATGGTACGGCCACGTGAGATACGAGCGACAAATACGCCAACGAAAGGTGACCAACTGATCCACCATGCCCAGTAGAAGATAGTCCAAGATGACTGCCAGTTTTCTTGACCTTCATAAGACTCCGTCCAAAGACCTAAAGGAATCACTTGATGCAAGTAATTACCAACGTTTTCAACGAAACTATTAAAGATAAACTGCGTCGGACCTAAGATAATCACAAAGCTAAGCAAGATAATTGTAAATAGGATATTAATATCACTTAAGCGCTTGATACCCTTATCTAAGCCCAAAAATAGCGACATGCCTGCCAATACGGTAATAACAGCAATCAGAATAATTTGCACAGTAATATTATTGGGAATACCAAATAGCGTGTCTAGACCTGAGTTGATCTGCAACACTCCTAGGCCAAGCGTAGTCACAACCCCAAACATCGTTCCAAATACTGCTAGCGTATCTACCGTATGTCCCATAGGTCCATAGATTTTTTTACCGAGTAAAGGATAAAGCGTTGAGCGAATAGCTAAAGGTAGGCCAACACGGTAGTGAAAATAGGCCAAAGCCAAAGCGACAATACCGTAAATGGCCCAAACATGAAACCCATAATGCAAAAACGAGATATTCATCGCAAGCTTAGCAGCTTCAACACTCTCAGGCGTTCCTAAAGGCGGTGCCATAAAGTGATATAGCGGCTCAGCAGTACCCCAATATAGCAGGCCAATACCGATACCCGCCGAAAATAGCATGCCAATCCATGAGACTAGGTTATACTCGGGCCTCTCAGTCTGGTGGCCTAGTCTGATATCGCCGTAACGGCTAAATATCATATAGATACTCATGACTAAGGCCAAATTCACCACGACGATAAAAAACCAGCCAAAGCGCAACGAGACAAAAGCTTTTGCATCGTTAAAGACCACTTCAGCTTGTTCATTGAACAAAGCGCCGAAAATAATAAAGACTAAAATCAAAATAGCTGAGGTTAAAAACACAGGTTTACTTACCCGTGGAAAAGGGCCTAAGCGGCCAACTTTTACATGGTCCATAGCGTTTCCAAAATTTAAAATTGCGTCACCTTACCAAGATATAAGGCATTTATCAAATGCAATACTAAAAATACAGTTAATAATATACAAAAATAATTTAGAAATAATCAAGGATACTTTGTTATAGCTTATCAAGTTTTGAGACTTAAAAACTAGGGTTAATACAAGTACTTAGGCTATTTTGGCTTTTGTTATGGACATAAAAAAGTCTCAACCTTCTTAAAGATTGAGACTGATAACCTGTTTATAGTACTAAGCTAAAGATTAATCGCCTTTGACAATCTTTGGCGGTCCTTTGAGTAAGTGCTCATCGGTAAACTCATCCGCAGTGTTATGATCGATAGACTCATCAGTAATAAAACGCTGCTGAGCGCGGTAGAGAATTAAGCGATCACGGCCAAGACCACGCCATAAAGCGTACATCATCGTAAACACCACCAAAGCAAAAGGTAATCCTGCGACGATAGCCGCAGCTTGCAATGCACCTAAGCCACCCGCTGCAAGTAATATCGCAGCGATAAGGCCTTGCATAATCGCCCAAAACAGACGCTGAATCTTCGGTGGATTGGTATCGCCGCCCGCTGTGAGCATATCAATGACAAAACTTGCTGAGTCTGATGAAGTCACAAACCATAAGACAATCATAATTACAATTAAAAAAGTAATCGGCTGAGTTAATGGGTAGTACTCAACGAGCTTAAAGATAGCGCTACCAGTATCAGCTTGTACCGCTTCCACCAAGCCTGGGCTGGCTACGGCGGGATCTAAACCGGCTAATAGCTCCATGTTGATAGCCACGCCGCCAAAGGTAGTAAACCAGAAAAACAAGATCGTCATAGGGATCAGTAGTACCCCTAATACAAATTCGCGTATGGTACGACCACGGCTAATACGAGCGATAAACACCCCTACAAATGGTGCCCAGCTCACCCACCATGCCCAATAAAATATCGTCCAACCTGCCTGCCAATCGGTGCCGCTGTAAGCTTCGCCCCAAAAACTAAGGGGCACTACAGCTGCTAGATAGTTACCAATATTTTCAAAAAAACTATCAAAGATAAATAGCGTCGGACCCAAAATTACCATAAAAGCGAGGAGCACACCGGTGAAGCCCATATTGATATCGCTTAAGCGCTTGATGCCTTTATCAAGCCCTAGCATCAGTGATCCGCAAGCAAGCGCCGTCACCGCTGCAATAATAACGAACTGGACAGTGATAGAGTTTGGTACACCGAATAACCCTTCAAGGCCTGAGTTAATTTGCATAACCCCTAGACCTAGTGAGGTTACAACACCGAACATCGTACCAAATACCGCTAAGATATCGACCGTATGACCCCAGCGCCCATAAATCTTTTGACCGAGAATAGGATATAAAGTTGAGCGAATAGAGAGTGGCAGACCGCGTCTAAAATGAAAATACGCCAACGCTAGCGCGACGATAGTATAGATAGCCCAAGCATGTAAGCCCCAATGCAAAAACGAGATATTCATCGCTTGTTTGGCTGACTCTATAGTCTCCGCTTCTCCTACTGGTGGCGCCATATAGTGATACAAGGGCTCTGCAGTTCCCCAGTAGACTAGTCCAATACCGATCCCTGCCGAAAATAGCATCGCAATCCATGAAAATAGCGGATACTGCGCACGCTCCGTTTGATTGCCTAACCGGATATCGCCATAACGGCTCGCTATAAGATAAATACAAAATGCTAAAGCGACGTTCATTAGCAGGATAAAGAACCAGCCAAAATTGGTAGTAATAAAGCTTTGTAAAAAGGTAAAGAGCGCTCCTGCTGTTTCAGTAAAAAATGCCCCAAAAATGATAAAACCAACGATTAAAATACCTGACGTGATGAAGACAGGTTTATTAACCCTCGGAAAAGGGCCTAACCTTTCAACCTTAACATGATCCATTGTTTTCATAACCTTAGTTTTTTAGAAGCATTACTTTAACAAAACAACTCTTTATTATCAATAAATTACATAGTACGTCCTAGTTGTAATACGCTAGAATCATTGTCAGTTAGCCTTACCAAGGAGTGCTTTAGACTTGAGTTAAGCCTTAATCAGGTACCAGTTTCAACAGCTTACTACTGTTGCCATCCTCTAACAGATACACTTCGCCATCGACGCTCAATACGCTACGAATGCGCGCGCCCATATCATAGCGATAGCGCTCCGCCGCTTGCTCCTTATCCATCGCTACTACTATTAACGCTTTTGAAGACAAGCCACTGATTAAAGCGTTACCCTGCCAAGCCGGGAAATCATTGTGACTGCCAGAAGCGTAAAGGCTCATCGATGACGGTGAGATGACAGGCGTCCAGCTGACTTTCGGCGCAGTAAAATCAGGACGCGTGTCATGATCAGGAATGTCAGTCCCTGAATAATTGCGGCCATTAGACACTAGCGGCCAGCCGTAGTTATCCCCCTTTTCGATCAAATTAAACTCATCACCGCCTCTTGGCCCCATTTCATGCTGCCAAAGTCGGCCTTTATCATCAAAGGCTATGCCAAGCACATTGCGATGACCGGTAGTCCAGAACTGTTGACTGATACCCGTATTATCAGCATAAGGATTATCTGTAGGGACTGAGCCGTCAGGATGTAGACGGATAATCTTGCCCAAATTCATCATCATATCTTGTGCTGGATCCTTTTTTTGCCGATCCCCTGAGCTGATATATAGATAGCGTCCATCGGGGGAGAACAATAAACGATGACTATAATGGCCTTGCCCTTCAACTTTTGGCACTTGCTGCCAGATCGATGTGATCGCTTGTAAGCTTGGCTTAGCGGTGTCCAGTCCGGTCAGCTTAGCCTTGATAACCTTTGCACCATAGGTATTGCTCTCACTACCTGTGCCCGCTTCAACATAGCTGATATACACATCATCAGTGGTCGCAAAATCTGGCGCTAGGATAATATCACCAAGTCCGCCTTGCCCGCCATAACCGACTTTTGGCACGCCTGTGACTTGCGTCTTCTTGCCTGTCGCAGTATCGACAATAAATAGCTCACCTGTTTTTTGCGTGACAAGTAATTTTGGCTCAGTGCTATTTGAGTTTTTAGGTAACGCTGTCATCGCCCAAGGCTCATCAAAAGTCGCTATCGCTTGGGTGGTAAAGCTGGGTTTGCTGTCCTCTGCTCGCTCGCCAGTACTGGCTTTTTCTGTATTTGCTGTCGCAGTCGTTGGTTCTGAACAAGCGGCAGTGCTAAATAGTAATACGGTTATAGTCAGCGGTAAGCTAATTAGGCCGCGTTTATTTCTTAGGCTATCCATTAACATAGTCTTTATCCTTTGAATATTTTTAGTCTAATTTTTATAGCTGACGTCTGTCTTCTAATATAGCAAGCTTCAGGTCGCTCCGAACAGAAATTATGCAATAAAAAACCCTTTATCTACTATGGCAGATAAAGGGTTAGTTTTGCTTAGAAATCAACTCTCAATTTAAAATGGCTATTAGCTCATTCTAAGCTTATCAAAAGTCAATTTATCATCTTGGCCGACATCGACTTTAATAATGTCGCCGGCGACAAAGTCACCTGCTAATAGTCGCAACGACAATGGGTTTTCGATCTCTTGCTGGATAGCACGTTTCAGCGGACGTGCACCATACACTGGATCATAGCCGACCGCTACTAGTTGACTCATCGCTTCATCAGATAAAGTAATATCTAGCTCGCGCTCTTGCAAGCGATCGCGTAGACGCTCCATCTGAATATCAGCGATACCCGCCATTTGCGCCTGCCCTAACGCATGGAAGACCACAATCTCATCGATACGGTTAACGAACTCTGGACGGAAATGCTCGCCGACTGAATCCATCACCTCCGACTTGATATCGTCATAGCTCTCGCCGACCATCTCTTGAATCTTGTGCGAGCCTAAGTTACTAGTCATGATGATCACCGTGTTTTTGAAATCCACTACTCGGCCTTGCGAGTCGGTCAAGCGACCATCATCGAGCACTTGCAACAAAATGTTAAACACATCGGGATGGGCTTTTTCGACTTCATCGAATAGCACGACGCTATAAGGCTTACGGCGTACTGCTTCAGTCAAAGTACCGCCTTCTTCATAACCGACATAACCAGGAGGCGCACCAACTAAACGGCTGACGCTATGCTTCTCCATATACTCACTCATATCGATACGAACCAGTGCATCTTCACTATCAAATAAGAAATTCGCTAGCGATTTAGTCAGCTCCGTTTTACCAACCCCCGTTGGCCCAAGGAACAAAAACGAGCCTGAAGGACGATTTGGGTCAGACAACCCCGCTCGGCTACGACGCACCGCATTAGCGACCGACTCTACCGCTTCATCTTGACCGATCACACGCTCATGCAGTTTATCTTCCATCGCTAGCAGTTTATCGCGCTCGCCTTGCATCATTTTACTGACCGGGATACCCGTAGCCGCGCTGACCACTTCGGCAATCTCATTATCGGTAACCTTTGTGCGCAGCAGCTTGCCGCCTATCGCGTCATCTGCTTGCTCTTCTTGTTCCGCTAAATCCGACTCGGTAATACGGCGTTCTAGCTGCGGAATGGTCTCATACTGTAAGCGACTCATGGTCTCATAATCGCCTTCTCGGCTCGCTTTATCATAAGCGATACGCGCTTTGTCCAGCTCGTCTTTGAGCTGCTGACTACCTTTAACCAGCGCTTTTTCGGCTTGCCAAATTTCGTTGAGATCAGCGTACTCTTTCTCAAGCTCTTCAATCTGCTGATTGAGCACTTTACGCTCCGCTTGCGCGCCAGCATCTTCTTCGTTTTTGAGTACTTCGCGCTGCATCTTGAGCTGAATCAGACGGCTATCAAGCTTACCTAAAGCCTCAGGCTTACTATCCATCTCCATGCGCAGACGGCTTGCCGCCTCGTCAACTAAGTCAATGGCTTTATCTGGCAGTTTGCGATCGGTAATATAACGATGACTCATGCGCGCCGCGGCAATAATAGCACTGTCTTGAATATCGACCCCGTGATGCAGCTCATAACGCTCTTTGAGACCACGTAGAATGGCAATGGTATCTTCAACGCTTGGCTCATCAACGAGCACTTTTTGGAAACGGCGCTCCAATGCCGCATCTTTTTCGATGTATTGGCGGTACTCATCTAGCGTCGTTGCGCCAACGCAGTGTAGCTCACCGCGGGCGAGCGCAGGCTTGAGCATATTGCCAGCGTCCATCGCGCCGTCGGCTTTACCGGCGCCAACCATAGTATGCAGCTCATCGATAAATAAGATGACATTACCTTCTTGCTTGGCCAAATCGCTAAGCACGCCTTTGAGGCGCTCTTCGAACTCACCGCGGAACTTAGCACCGGCAATAAGCGCGCCCAAATCTAGCGATAATACTTCTTTACGACGCAGACCTTCTGGCACATCGCCATTGATAATTTTTTGCGCGAGGCCCTCTACGATAGCAGTTTTACCAACGCCTGGCTCACCGATCAGCACCGGGTTATTTTTGGTCCGGCGCGAGAGCACTTGAATGGTACGGCGTATCTCTTCATCACGGCCGATGACCGGATCGAGTTTCCCCATCTCGGCTTGTTCAGTTAGATTGATAGTATATTTATTGAGCGCGTCGCGTTGATCTTCAGCGTTTTGGTTATTGACAGTTTCATCACCGCGTAGCTGTTCAATCACTGTCTTTAGCCTATCCGCGGTAAC
The DNA here is from genome assembly GCF_051847375.1 of Psychrobacter sp. 2Y5. NCBI lineage: Bacteria > Pseudomonadati > Pseudomonadota > Gammaproteobacteria > Moraxellales > Moraxellaceae > Psychrobacter > Psychrobacter sp. 2Y5. The sequence continues at coordinate 67,987 of NZ_JBPYDA010000009.1, read as the reverse complement.
CCCGGCACTCTCAAATATCTTCTTAGTCTCGCCTTGCTCAGCCAGTGCCAAAAGCACCCATTCAGTCGCAATAAAATCATCGCCTTCTTTTTGCGCTTGGCGATCGGCTAAGTTCAAAATCTTCACCGAGTTTGGGTTTAGATTGACATCGCCTGTTGGATCGCTGATGGTAGCCTGATTATCAAGCGCTTTAGCCACGCCGTTCTTGAGCGCCGGAATAGATGCGCCCGCCTGCTGACAAATCGCTATATTTGACTCATCTTGCAATAACACTGCTAATAAATGCACCGGATCAATACCGGTATTATCACGGCCTAACGCCAGACTTTGCGCTTCTTGAATGGCAGATTGCAGTTTCTGCGTAAACTTCTCAAATCTCATATTTTAATCCTTCGATAATTTATTATGGCAACAGGCTTTTATAAGTATTAGGTTAGCCTATTTGCCTTTGGTTGCTATCTATATAAGGTATAGTGGCCGTCATTTCAAGCGATAAAACGATAAAAACCTTACTAATAGCAATGATATAAACGTTTATTCATTAATAAGTGTTTATGTGCTCTATTTCAAGAAATTTTAGAGAAAAAATCAGTACCTAAATAAAAATTTATTGCTAATAAAAAAGCGCTTGCTCTATCAAGAACAAACGCTATAGATAGCTAATGAGATGATAAAGCTACTCTACAATTTCAATCGGCATTCCTGCTTTATAAATACTCATAATCTCATCCATCTCATCATCAGTCACGGCAATGCAGCCATCCGTCCAATCGCGCTGCTGCGTAATAGTAGCCAAATGACCAAGACCATTTTTTTGTCCATGAATCATAATATCACCGCCTGCACTGACCCCGCGTTTTTTGGCTTGTGCTTTGTCCGTACTATTGGGATAGCTCACATGAATGGAGCGATAGTAGCTAGAGTTTTCATTTTTATAATCGAGCTTATAATTACCTGTCGGCGTACGCTCGTCGCCCTCTTGGCGCTTATGACCCGCTGGGCTGTCGCCTAAAGCAATATGATAGCTTTTCACGACTTTATCCTCACTCAATAGCTTTAATACCCGCTCGGACTTATCGACATAGACTTTATCGATAGTGACATCACTGGGTATAGGCTGGCTAAGTTTTGCAGAATCTTTTGCAAAGACTATAGCACTTAAGCCAATCAGGGTTATAAGGATAAGGGTCATAACAGCCAATAACGGCAAGCGTTTGTTATGAGTAGTTGGAAATAAAAATGACATAGACTTTGTTCTCTTAAAACTAAAAATTAGTCATAAGATAACAACAATCTATGCCAAGGTTTGTGCAAGAATTATGAATTAAGTTGAGATACGACTTAACCCTTTATACCATACGTATCGCACCATCGATGCGAATCACTTCGCCATTCAGATAAGGGTTGTCGATGATATGAGTAACCAGCTTAGCAAACTCATCAGGCGCGCCCAAACGCTTAGGATAAGGTACGGCAGCCTCAAGCTGGGTACGTGCTTTCTCAGGTAAGCTCTGCATCATTGGGGTCGCAAACACGCCTGGTGCAATCGTCATGACGCGGATACCATGACGAGTCAGCTCACGCGCTAGCGGCAACATCATGCCGACCACGCCTGCTTTAGAAGACGCGTAACTTGCCTGTCCTACTTGACCGTCGAAAGCGGCGATAGAAGCAGTATTGATAATGATACCGTTATCAGCATTTTGTTCACTATCAAGGCTGGCGTTAGCTGCTACGCGCTTAGCAATACTCGCCGCGACTAAGCGTGCCACATTAAATGAGCCGACTTGATTAATCGTGACGCCGCGCGTGAACTCATCAAGATCGGCTGGATTATTCTCACGATCCAATAGCTTTTGGACAACTCCAATGCCTGCACAGTTAATTGAACCTTCAATACTGCCAAATTCCTTTTCAGCCCTTTCAACAGCCGCTTGGACGTCATCGCCACTAGTGATATCGCAGCGCACAAAGCGCGCCTTGTCACCCAGCTCACCAGCCAGTGCTTGCCCAGCGTCTTCGTTGAGATCCGCTATGATGACGTTACCACCTTGATTAACAATCGCGCGTACAGCCGCTTTGCCTAATCCTGATGCGCCGCCGGTGACTAAAAAGCTATTACCTTGTATTTGCATAGTTCTTCCTTAATTATTTTTGAATTTTATTCTCAGTGAGTTTACCTAGTCGCTCGTTCAGCTGTCGGCTAAGCTACGTAATAAAAAACGCTGTATTTTGCCACTCGGCGTTTTAGGCAGGAAATCCACAAATTCGACCTGACGAGGATAAGCATGAGCGGATAGGCGCTCTTTTACCAAGGCTTTGATCTGCTCTGCAAGCTCATCATTACCTTCGACACCTTCTTTTAGTACCACAAAAGATTTAATGATATGACCTCGTGCCTCATCAGCGATGCCGACTGCCGCTGACTCAGCAACGGCATCGTGTTCTAATACCGTGTTTTCGACATCCGTTGGTCCTACGCGATAACCGGCGGTGACGATAATATCATCGTCACGCCCAGAGAACCAATAAGTACCATCACTATGGCGTTCAACCACATCGCCAGTGAGATAGTAATCATCAACGAAAGCTTGCTTCTCATTCCAACTATAACCTCGAAAATAAAAGGCCGGCGACTGACTGACTACTACAGCCAGTTGTCCTTGCTCGCCATCAGGGAGCACTTGCATATCCTCATCTAATACGACTAAGCGGTGACCAGGCAGCGCCATACCCATCGAACCTACTGGACACTTATGATGTAGGGCATGATGCTCGCAGCAAGTCATGCCAGTCTCCGTCTGTCCGTACTGATCACAAACCTTGCAGCCTAGATGGCTCTCAACCCAACTAACTACCTCGGTATTCAAAGTCTCGCCTGCAGAGTTGGCAACGCGTAATGAAGGTTGCTCATCGTTATCATCATCAGACGTTCTTTTAAAAACACCACTCGACTTCATCATGCGAAAAGCAGTCGGTGATGAGGCTAAATTAGTAATGTTGTGACGCAGCATAAAGTCGCGGGTATCAGTAGCATCGAAGCCTGCTTCATTAAAATGAGTGGTCATACCCAATAATAATGGCCCAGTAATCGCATAATAAAGACCATAAGCCCAGCCCGGATCGGCCATGTTCCAATAATTATCAGACTCTTGTAAGTCAATCGCATAACGCATATAAAGATAAAATGCTGGCAGCGCAGCTAACGGTACGCTGACGCCTTTAGACTTACCTACTGTGCCGGAGGTAAACATTTGCAGAAAGGGCGCGTCAGTATCTAAGACTACTGGCTCAAAGCTTTGCGCTTGCTGAGCGACACTCTCATTATAATCATCTTCAGGCCACTTTTGGGCTTCATCCCTATTCCCAACTAGTACCATCTTTGTCTGCTGCGCTAAGTCGGCAAACTTACTACGGTTGTCGCTGTTGGTAAATACGACTTTGGTTTTTGCTTTATCCATTCGATACTTAATCGAATCATAGCCAAAGGCGGTAAATAACGGCTGATAGACTGCCCCAATGCGCCAAGTAGCAAGCACAATAATCAGTAGCTCGGGTGTGCGAGGCAACATAGTAGCGACTTGATCACCTACTTTTACGCCATAAGACTGTAATAGATTGGCCACTTGCGCACTGGCTTTATCGAGCTCATCGAAGCTGATACGAGTAATGTTATTAGCAGTATCTTCTTGTACTAGCGCTATCTTGTTGCCTTGTCCTGCTCGAATATGACGACCACAACAAGCCATGTAGGCATTGAGACGATCCTCCGGATAATCGCCAAATATTTCTGTCAGCAGTGACGACATATTGAAGGTATTATAATACTCGTAATAGTCTTTTGAAGAAGAGGTGATTGAGGTCATAGGCTAATCCTTTAGCAGTAGCCGGCAAGCGCGTAGGCTTGAGCGATCATTATTAAAAGTTATAAGCTACGAAGTACTTTGACATACTTTGATAACTTGCTCTATTAGTAACGCATTTCTAGTTTTATTTCAACAAGCCCTACTTTAAGCCATGTAAAAACCCGAGTAAGGCTTTTTCCTCGCTGCTTTGATGCTTTTTTCTGCGTCCGCGCCGAGCGTGTTTATAATCCTCATAGAATTCTCCTGCTAAGAACTTCTCAATGATAATAGGATTAATATAGGAGCTACGACAGACGCTTGGCGTATTACCTAATTCTTCAGCGACATCCTTGACCATCTCGGTAACTAACTCTTGCCGCAGCTTACTATCAGGCGCGCTCGCTAGAATCTCTTCGCCGTTATCGTTTTGTAGCTCATCATATAAATAACTAGCTGCCAGTACACTGGCCATCCAAGTGCGAAAGTCTTTAGCGCTATAAAGTCTGCTCACGCAGTCCGAGGCGGCCTCGCTATCCTCACACAGATGCTGACGCAGATACTCATTAATATCAGAGCTATCCACAACGCGTTTGTCGCCATTATCATCTAAGTATTTAAATATCTGATACCCGGGCAGCTCAGAGCAGGCCTGCACAATGTCGATTAGGCGCTCATCTTGCAGCTCGATATGATGCGCTTTGGCACTTTTGCCGACGAAATCGAAGGCCAAGCCATTCTCTGTTTCACTCACATGCTTACTGCGCAAAGTACTAAGACCATAGCTTTTGTTTAGCTTAGCATAGCGACTATTGCCAATGCGGATCAAAGTAGTCTCTAGCAATTTGACTACCGCAGCGAGAACATTATCATGTGATAAAGTCTCAGTTTCTAGATCCTTTTCAACTTGCGCGCGCAGATTAGGTAAGGCGGTCGCAAAGCCTCTCATCGCCTCAAATTTGGCTTGATCGCGTACATTATCCCACAGCTCATGATACAGATACTGCTTACGCGCCTTATCATCACGCCCTGTTGATTGTAGATGACCGTTTTCATGTTGGCATATCCAAACCTCAGACCACATAGGCGGAATGACCAAAGCCTCAAAACGTTGGCGCAATTTTTTGTCTTTAACCGTTTTGCCTGTTGCATCACGATAAGTAAAGCCGCGTCCGTGACGGCGACGCTCAAATCCTGGCTCCTCATCACTGACATAGCGTAGTTTAGCTTGCTTAGCTAAGCGCTCATAATCATGACGAAGATTTAGAGCCGCCTGTACTTGAGCCTTATTTGCCATAAACCAAAACCCTTATCATTCATTATTTTTAAAGTTGAATACCAATAATTTAGAATAATGAATTCAAGCGCTTTTTACTGTTAAATTGACACAGAGAATATGTAGTGCTGTGTAAATAGTGGACCATAAAAAAAACGCCAAGCATGAACTTGGCGTTTTTGATAGTAATAGAGGTTTTGCTAAAAGCGCTTATTTACTCACTATTTGCCATAAACACATAAATAAGCCGTTTCCACTTCAACTTTTACATTAAATTTTTGATTGGCTTCAACGGTGAATTGCTCGCCAGCGTTAAAGGTTTGCCACTCCTCGCTATCTGGCAGCTTAACGGTTAAAGCACCACTGACCACGCTCATCGTTTCAAATTCGCTAGTGCCAAATTCGTACTCGCCTACCTCCATTACCCCGACAGTCGCAGGTAGAGTGGACGTTTGAAAGGCGATAGAGGTCACTTTATTATCAAAATAGTTATTCACGCTTGGCATTATTTTTCCTTAAGGTTTATCAAACGATTAATATTAAAATCTCATTAAAAATATTTCAAAATAAAAATTATAATCCCGCTTTGAGACTAGCCTCAATAAATTGATCGAGATCGCCATCGAGTACCGCGCCGGTATTGAAAGTCTCAACCCCAGTACGCAAATCTTTGATACGCGAATCATCAAGTACATAAGAACGAATTTGACTGCCCCAGCCGACATCAGATTTATTGTCTTCCACCGCTTGCTGCGATTCCATGCGCTTTTGCATTTCAAGCTCATAAAGCTTGGCGCGTAGCATCTTCATCGCGGTGGCTTTATTACCATGTTGGCTACGCTCGTTCTGACAAGTGACCACCACGCCGCTTGGCTCATGAGTGATACGTACTGCCGAGTCTGTGGTATTGACGTGCTGACCACCGGCGCCCGATGAGCGATAAGTGTCGATACGCAAGTCAGCAGGATTGATATCGATCTCAATATCATCATCAATCTCAGGCGACACAAATACGGCAGCAAAGGAAGTATGACGACCATTATTACTATCAAAGGGTGACTTACGCACCAAACGATGCACGCCAATCTCAGTGCGTAGCCAGCCAAAAGCATAATCCCCTTTGATCTCAATAGTGGCAGACTTAATACCGGCGACACTACCTGAAGATACTTCGATCACTTCAACTTTAAAACCGTGTGCTTCCGCCCAGCGCGTGTACATGCGCAGTAGCATCTCCGCCCAATCTTGCGCCTCGGTGCCGCCACTACCCGATTGAATATCTAGATAGCAGTTGTTCGGGTCCATCTCGCCACTGAACATCCGGCGAAACTCCAAATCAGCCACACGCTTTTCAGCGTCGTCTAGCTCGCTTTGCACGTCTTTAAGTAGCGACTCATCTTCGGCTTCGACCGCGAGCTCTAGCATCGCTGCTGCATCCTCAAGCGTAGTTTCAAGCGATACCACTATCTCAATGACACTATCGAGCTGACTTTTTTCTTTGCTAATTTTGGTGGCGCGTTCTGGATCATTCCACAGCTCCGGACTCTCCATCTCTAAATTGACTTCCTCTAAGCGCTCTTGCTTGCCATCGAAGTCAAAGATACCTCCGAAGGTCCTGTCCACGCGTCGATAAGTCTTTGATTTGCTCTTGGTACGGATTAATTTCCATTAGTTTTCCTATAGTCTTGATTTTTATAGAGTTTTACTTTTATTAAGTGAAGACTGCCTATGTATAACTTGTAATATAGAAGTTAAGCCGTGAATTATGACTTAAACGACCTATAAAAAATTAAACTTTTAATCAACGCTAAATACTCCAGTCTTCAACCGCCCAACGATGCGCTAATGCATGCGCGTGTAAAGCTTTATCAGGCGATACGCAGACAGCAATATCGGCCCATTCTAATAGTGGAATGTCATTCTTAGAATCAGAGTAAGCATAAGTCTTTTCAAACTCGATGCCCGCTAATTGCTTTTTATCAAGCCACTTATCGAGATGATAGATCTTACCTTCTTGAAAGTTGGGCTTATCGGCCAATTTACCGGTATAGCGCTCATCGACAACCTCCAACGGCGTCGATAACACGTTAGCCTCTTCGATGCCGAAACGCTGAGCGATAGCCGATACCACAAAGTTATTGGTCGCTGAGATAATCACTACTTCATGACCTTGCTCGATGTGTTCACACAAGACTTCCATCGCTTTTGGACGAATATGCGGCTCAATCTCTGACTTGATATAGTCTTCACGTAACTCATCAAGCCTGTCCATCGGTAAACTACTCAAAAACTGCGCGACAAACTCATTGTACTCAGTCGCATCTAAAGTACCTTCTATATAGTCATTATAAAACTTCTGATTAGCGGTACGATACTCGGCCTCATCCACCAAACCATGTTTAACGATATACTCTCCCCATAAATAGTCGCTATCGACATCAAGCAAAGTATGATCTAAATCAAACAAAGCTAATGTCCGATTGGTCGAAGAGATTGGGGTAGAAGGTTTATTCATAATACATACTCACTGAGGATAAAGAGTTACGCTCTAAAATAAGAGCGCTTGCTTACTATTAAGACTATTAAATTTTATGATTTTAAATAGATGTAGAGCTTATTCAGGCGCCTGAATCTCAGTCAGACCCGTTCTGAACTTTTGACAGCGATCTGCGTAGTGCATGGCTGAGAGTTTGAGCATCGCAGCTTGCTCGTCAGTCAAAGTCTTGACCACTTTGGCCGGCGCGCCCATCACTAGTGAGTTGTCCGGGATCTCTTTACCTTCGGTGACCAAAGCCTTAGCGCCGATAATACAGTTTTTGCCAATCTTGGCTTTATTTAATACCACCGCGCCGATACCAATCAAGCTGTTATCGCCGATCTCACAGCCATGTAACATCGCTAAATGCCCGATAGTGACATAATCGCCGATTTTGACTTCGATACCGGCATCAGTGTGAATCACGCTATTTTCTTGCACATTGCTATAGTCACCGATATGAATGCGCTCGTTGTCACCGCGAATCACCGCACCAAACCAAACGCTGGCTTGATGACCTAAATAAACATCGCCAATGACTCGCGCCGTATCGGCAACCCAACCATTAAAAGGGGCAGCAAACTCGGGGGTTTTTTCTAAATACTGATAAATCATAACTTATCCTTGTTTATAATATGATTGTGTTATCGTCCGTACAAAATAGTTGTTATAAGCTTATTATAGGCAGCAAACCTTCGGCCTGTTAGCATTGACTTGTTTTAAGGCGGCTTTTGCAAGGCGAAATCATTTGGAGCAGTAGGCAGTAAAAACACCCACTGCAAAAGCAATCCATTGTGGCAAAGCTATCGCTGAAAATCCAGCCGTTTTATAAGTATATTATTTGTCGTTTTGCATAATGGGTTTATAAATTAATAATATTCTGAATTAGAGCACTCTTATTTTTGCTTAGGCTATTTTACAACTTTAGAAGTCGTCACTGTTAAATTTTATAGTTTAAACCTCTATTTATCTGCACTTTTTATCTACACTTTGAATCACTTATTAAACTCTAGTATCACGAATTAAACTGTAATCTAGAGAATACTCATGATTACCTATCGTTAATTGTAAATGAGTCTAGCTATCTGCCTGGTTTTTTTATATAATGCTCAAAATCTGTGCCTAAGCGAGTGGACATGATGTAAGTTACTCTTCACCAACATGTGAATTAAGTATCTTTTCATCTATCTGTCTTCTCGCTTTTTTGTGGAAAAATTTTGGCTGCAAGCGGTTTTATAACTCTTTGAATCAGTATAAATTATCAATTGTCCGCTGAAATAATACCCACAGATATAGTAGCGCATTCATCATCAATAGCGGAGGCAAATCCTTGAATTCATCGACGACAACACAAGCAATTTTGGCATTAGCAGATGGGACGATTTTTCGAGGTGTCAGTATTGGTAGTTCTGGTCACAGGGTCGGTGAAGTGGTCTTCAATACCGCGATGACGGGCTACCAAGAAATCCTAACCGATCCCAGCTATGCGCGTCAATTAGTCACCCTCACCTATCCTCATATCGGCAATACTGGTACCAACTCTGAAGACAGCGAATCTGGCAATACCAATACTAAAGTCTGGGCAGAAGGCCTGATCATTCGTGATGCCACTTTGTCCACCTCAAACTTCCGTAGCTCTGAATCATTAAGCGACTATCTAAAACGCAACGATACCGTCGCTATTGCTGAGATTGATACCCGTCAGCTGACGCGTCTATTACGTGAACAAGGCGCGCAAAACGGCTGTATCATGACGGCTTCTAACGGCCTTGAGATCAGCGCTAATGATGAGCAACAAGCAGTACAACTCGCAAAAGAATTCGCCGGTCTAAAAGGCATGGATTTGGCAAAAGAAGCCAGTCATCCCCAAGGTTTTGAATGGACGGCGGGTACTTGGGAGTTATCCGACACCTTGCTCAATCGTGATGCACCTGGTAGCCATGACAGCGGTACTGGTGGTTTTTTCAAACAACTGGGCACGCATATCGAGCACAAATATGACGTGGTCGCTTATGACTTCGGCACGAAGACCAATATCCTACGCATGCTCGTCGATCGCGGCTGCAAGGTCACCGTCGTGCCAGCGCAAACCCCTATCGAAGAGGTGCTGGCGATGAATCCAGATGGTATCTTTTTATCGAACGGCCCTGGCGATCCAGCGGCCTGTAGCTATGCTATCGATAGCGTCCGTCATATCATTGAAGAGACCGACATTCCAACCTTTGGCATCTGCTTAGGTCATCAGCTTGTCGGCCTTGCCAGCGGCGCCGATACGGTTAAGATGAAGTTCGGTCATCACGGTGCCAATCATCCGGTGCAAGATTTGGACACCGGCGCAGTGATGATTACCAGTCAAAACCACGGATTTGCCGTTGATGAAGACACCCTGCCGGATAATATCAAAGTCACCCATCGTTCACTTTTTGACGGCACCAACCAAGGCATTGAGCTGATCAACAAGCCGGTGTTTAGCTTTCAAGGTCATCCCGAGGCCAGCCCCGGCCCGCATGACGCCGCTGAGTTGTTTGCTAAGTTTGCGCAGATGATGGATAAGGCTAAAAATGTTTAAACTTTATGCCAAAGCTTTAATAGCGATAGCCTTTATCCTAAGTCTTTGGCTTCCAATTTCGGCACAAGCTAGCAATCATAGTTATAAAAACTCAAGCGAGGAGCAAATGCGACTTCAACAGCTTGCTCGGGAAGAGCAAGCTCAGTTGCAAAGTTCAAATAGAGAACGTTTAAAACAACAGAACGAAAAAACTAATTCATCTAATTTAGTTACTACCTCAGGATTAGATAAAGAGAAACAAATTGAAGAATTAGCAAAGACGCTAGTCTATATTTATAACGTTAAAGAATTTTTCGTTGATGTTTGGCAGAACCCAAAATCTCCGTATATTCGTATATTAGATTTTGATAAGAAAATTTGTATGAAGAATGAGTTTAATGAGCCTCAAACAATTCAATTATTTGAAGCTATTGCTAGAGATTATATTGAAAGTCAGCCTGCTGAGAAAAATCATAAAGATTTAAAATTACTAATTGATTCGGAGTTGAGCTATGAGCTACATAGCTTATCTCATGCTAGTTTAATAGGTGATGATGATTATCATTATATAATTCAGCTCCATAGTCTACAGAAACCTAAACTCGCAGTTGCTATAAGAGAAATTGTAAATAATCCTAACTATTCTGAGTTAGCAAAGCTCATCGCAGTAAATGTAAATTCGCAAAATACGGTCTTAGGACAAGTTTTAAACACTGCTGCTAACAAATGTGACTTTAAATTAAATAAGGTTGATTAAGTTAAATCTAGTAAATATACAAATATCTAAGAATATTAAAATCCCCACCCGCCAAAATAGGACAAATCTAAATGCCAAAACGTACCGACATAAAAAGCATTCTTATCATTGGCGCAGGCCCTATCGTTATCGGTCAAGCATGCGAGTTTGACTACTCTGGGGCGCAGGCGTGTAAAGCCTTACGCGAAGAAGGTTACCGCGTTATTTTAGTTAACTCTAACCCAGCCACTATCATGACTGATCCGGTCATGGCGGACGCCACTTACATCGAGCCGATCACTTGGCAAACCGTTGAGCAAATCATTGATAAAGAGCGGCCTGATGCGATTTTGCCTACAATGGGCGGGCAAACAGCATTGAACTGCGCGCTTGAGCTAGACCGAAATGGCGTATTAGAAAAATACGGCTGTGAGCTAATCGGCGCAACCAAAGATGCGATTGAGATGGCAGAAGACCGCGACTTATTTGACAAGGCGATGAAACGTATCGGTCTTGAATGTCCGCGCGCTGAAATCGCTGAAACTATGGAAGAGGCTTTTGCGACCCAAGAGAAAATGGGCTACCCGTGTATCATTCGTCCCTCTTACACTATGGGCGGATCCGGCGGCGGTATCGCTTATAACCGTGAAGAGTTTATCGAGATCTGCGAGCGCGGATTTGACTTATCCCCTACTCATCAGCTGCTTATCGATGAATCGCTAATCGGCTGGAAAGAGTACGAAACCGAAGTCGTGCGTGATAAAAACGACAACTGTATCATCATCTGTACCATTGAGAACTTCGATCCGATGGGTGTACATACCGGCGATTCTATCACTGTGGCGCCCGCGCAAACCTTGACTGATAAAGAATATCAAATTATGCGTAACGCCTCACTAGCAGTACTACGTGAGATTGGGGTTGAGACTGGCGGCTCTAACGTGCAGTTCGGTATCAACCCGAAAAATGGTCGCATGGTAGTGATTGAGATGAATCCTCGCGTCTCGCGTTCCTCGGCGCTAGCGTCGAAAGCCACGGGCTTCCCGATTGCCAAAATCGCTGCCAAACTAGCCGTAGGTTATACCCTTGATGAACTGCAAAACGATATCACTGGCGGCGCTACTCCTGCCAGCTTCGAGCCTACCCTTGATTATGTCGTCACTAAGATACCGCGCTTTAACTTTGAGAAGTTCCCGCAAGCGGACAACATTTTATCGACGCAGATGAAATCGGTCGGTGAAGTCATGGCTATCGGCCGTAACTTCCAAGAATCTATGCAAAAAGCACTGCGCGGATTAGAGACTGGCGCTGATGGTTTCGATGAGCAAATCGACTTAGCGGCAGTGAAACCAGAAAAAGCGCGTAGCGAGATTATTAATCGTCTAACAGTGCCTACTCCTGATCGTATCTTCTATATCGGCGATGCTTTTCGTATCGGCATGAGCGTAGAAGAAGTATTTAAATTTACCAACGTCGATCCTTGGTTCTTGGTACAAATCGAAGATATTATCAAAACTGAAGCTAGAGTCAAAGAGCTCGGGTTTGGCGATTTGAATGAGAAAAACCTGCGTAGCTTTAAGCGTAAAGGCTTATCTGATCTGCGTCTGGCTAAACTACTGGGTATCTCACAAAAGCAGCTACGCGCTAAACGTTGGGATTTGGGTATCCATCCGGTCTATAAGCGCGTCGATACCGCGGCGGCAGAGTTTGCAACCAGCACTGCCTATATGTACTCAAGCTATGATAGCGAATGTGAAGCTAATCCGACGGATAAGAAAAAAATCATGGTTATCGGCGGCGGCCCCAACCGTATCGGTCAAGGCATTGAGTTTGATTATTGCTGCGTCCATGCGGCCCTCGCTATGCGCGAAGACGGTTATGAGACCATCATGGTCAACTGTAACCCAGAAACGGTTTCAACCGATTATGACACCTCTGATCGCCTCTACTTTGAGTCCATCACTTTAGAGGACGTATTAGAGATTGTGCGGATTGAGCAGCCTGATGGCGTTATCGTGCAATTCGGTGGGCAAACGCCACTGAAACTAGCCCGCGCTTTAGAGCAAGCTGGCGTCAAGATCATCGGCACTAGCCCTGACGCTATCGACCGCGCTGAAGATCGTGAACGCTTCCAGCACATGATCCAGCAATTGAATCTAACTCAGCCCTCTAACGCGCTAGCCACTAGTCTTGAGGATGGCCTAATCAAAGCTAAAGACGTCGGCTATCCGCTAGTGGTACGCCCGTCTTACGTGCTCGGCGGACGCGCCATGGAGATCGTCTATAACGAAGATGAACTTAAACACTATCTGCGCACCGCTGTACAAGCATCTAATGAAGCGCCAGTACTACTCGATCGCTTCTTAGATGATGCGGTTGAGGTCGATGTCGACTGCGTTTGTGACGGCACCGATGTGGTCATCGGCGGTATCATGCAGCATATCGAACAAGCGGGCGTCCACTCTGGTGACTCGGCCTGCTCATTACCGCCTTATTCACTGTCAGATGAGCTGTGTGATGTGATGCGCGAGCAAACCATTGCCATGGCAAAAGAGCTTGGCGTCATTGGCTTGATGAACGTGCAGTTTGCAGTCAAAGGCGAGACAGTTTATATTCTTGAGGTCAATCCACGCGCCGCGCGTACCGTACCTTTTGTCTCAAAATGCATAGGTACCTCGCTTGCGCAAGTGGCCGCTCGTTGTATGGCGGGTACGTCACTGCAAGATCAAGGCTTTACCAAAGAGATCAAACCTGATTTCTATGCAGTAAAAGAGTCGGTCTTCCCTTTCGCTAAGTTCCCGGGCGTCGATCCTATCTTGAGTCCTGAGATGAAGTCGACAGGTGAAGTGATGGGTGTGGGCAAAACCTTTGGCGAAGCCTTTTATAAAGCGGTCATCGGTAGTAATGAGCGTCTGCCGGGTCTGCCTACTCAGGATGAAACCAAAACCGTCTTTATCTCAGTGCGTGATAGCGATAAAGAACAAATCGTCCCAGTCGCTCGTCAGCTACAAGACTATGGCTTTGAGATCGTAGCGACAACTGGCACACAAGCGGTATTGGCTGACAATGGCATCAACTGTAAGCAAATTAACAAAGTCACCGAAGGTCGCCCTCATATCGTTGACGCGGTCAAAAACGGCAAGATTGATTTGATCATCAATACCACTGAAGGCAAGCAAGCACAAGAGGACTCCTTCTCTATTCGCCGTAGTGCGCTACTAGGTAAGGTCTTCTATGTCACCACCTTAGGCGCCGCTGAAGCCGTTTGTAAATCTTACGCTATCGACTTGCCTTTCGATGTTTATAAACTGCAAGACTTGCATGCAAAAGCTAAGCCTGTTGCTTAATAGCGCTTGCAGCCTGTATTTATATACTATTGACTTGACAGCTTAAATTCAGTAGATTAGATACTATCGTAAAGCGTATTTTAAAAGTTTAACCGTTTTAAAAAAGCATAGTGGCATCACTGTTACTATGCTTTTTATTATGCTTTGATCAAGTGAGATCGGGACGTATTGAACTTTTGTTACCTAGCTTTTATTAACTCGCTTTATCCCCATATTATATTTCACACTCATTGCAACAACATAGCACCATCTCCTGACGAGATGGTGTGCTGTTATTGGTTTAAGGAAAAAACATGCAACGTTACCCTATGACTCCGCAAGGTCACGCCGCCTTAGAAAGCGAGCTCAAACAATTAAAAACCATTGATCGTCCACGCATTACCGCCGCTATCGCTGACGCCCGTGAGCACGGTGATCTAAAAGAAAACGCTGAATATCATGCTGCCCGTGAGCAACAAGGGTTTTGTGAAGCGCGTATCCGTGATATTGAAGCTAAGCTTGGCGGCGCTCAAGTCATCGATCCGGCAACCTTGAATAAAGAAGGCCGAGTGGTGTTTGGTGTCACCGTCGTTATCGAAAACGTCGATACTGAAGAAGAAAAGCAGTACCAGATCGTCGGCGATGACGAAGCGGACTTCAAAGCAGGTAAAATCTCGGTCAACTCGCCTATCGCGCGCGGCTTGATTGGTAAATTTGAAGGCGATGAAGCCCGTATTGAGACGCCAAAAGGCGTGGTTGAATACGAAGTGATGAAAGTCATTTATAGCTAATTTAGCTCAGCCTTAGCTTCTTCAAAACACCTCAACTGATTAAATCTTACTTAATCTTTTGAGGTGTTTTTATGCGCGTTATTATATTTTTAGAGCAGTAGATGCCCATTGATTTACTTTTGGCAAATTACACAATACTACTATTTAATCCGCTTATATTTAGCAGATAATCAGTTAACTTTTGAGCCAATAACGGTTTGTTTACTTTACTTTAAGGATTTTATAATGACCACGGACAGTATCATTAATAAAACGGTTTTCGCGGCTACGATGACAAGCTTAATGCTGTTACCTCTTAGCGCCAATGCCGCTGCTGAGATTACTATCAATCAACCCGCGACAGGCAGCACCACTGTCGTTGAGCAATACTCTGATGGCAATACGGCGACTATTACCGCCACCCCCAATGGCATCTCCATGCAAAATGGCATGCCTTATTCAGTGACGCAAGTGACTAACGTGCCGCGTTATACCGTCAGTCAAGGCTCATCGACTATCATTACCAAAGGTCCTACTACTCGCCAAGTCACCCAACAAATTGGCAATACGCCAGTGACGACAGTGACTACTCCCATCAATACTGCTGCCCAAGTGATGACGCCGGTGACAACAGCTTCTGTCGTTAATAATCAAATCGTGACCAACCCAGTCGTTACCAGTCAGACAGTAACCACTTTGGATACCCTACAACTGAACCCCACTTTCAACACCCCTGGTGTCGTTAATGCTCATACTAAGGTGATGAAAATCCTAAAAGACAGTAGCGGCCGAGATGTCGCGGTTCCTGCTAATAGTATCAAGCCTGGTGATATCATCGAATATCACACCACTTATGTTAATAATAGCAATCAGCCTATCAATGATGTGAATGCTATGGTTGCTCTGCCGAATGGCGTCAGAGTAGTGTCGCTAAACAGTTCACTGCCAACCCTAGCGACTACTGGCGGCGATAACTATCAGACTATTCAGCAAGTCGGTAATACTGTGACCGTGCAAGAAAATTATTCAGCTCTCAAGTGGAACTTGGCTAACCTGCCTGCTAACACGCCGCAAACGGTCGTGATACGCGCTAAAGTGCAATAAAATTTAGCTTGTAACACTTAAATTATGAATTTAAAGGTCTTAATTTTTAAGGCCTTTTTTTATGGATTATTATACGACAACAGTTGTCGTATACCTTTGCCAATTCTTCAATAATTACAGTGAGTTATCAACCGATTTGCTAAAATAGTTACCTATTAACGAATGGGTACTATAACTTATGGCAACCATCAATTATGACAGGCTTCAAGGTAAGCTCAATATCTTAGCGGATGCGGCTAAGTATGATGTCTCTTGCTCATCTTCCGCTGGCACCCGTAAAAACCAAGGCGGCGGCCTCGGTGACGCCTCAGCAACTGGTATCTGTCACAGCTATACCGAAGATGGTCGCTGCGTCAGTTTGTTAAAAATCCTCTTAACCAATCATTGCATATACGACTGCGCGTACTGCACCTCACGTAAAAGCAATGACACGCCGCGCGCCGCTTTTAGTGTCGAAGAAGTGGTTGATTTAACCATGCAGTTTTATCGCCGCAACTATATCGAAGGATTGTTTCTAAGCTCAGGCATCTTTAAAAGTGGCGACTACACCATGGAGCGTTTGGTTGAAGTGGCAAAGATACTGCGCACTCGTGAGCGTTTCAATGGCTATATTCATCTAAAAACCATTCCTGGTGCTTCAAAAGAGTTGCTATTAGAAGCCGGACTATACGCAGACCGTCTGAGCGTAAATATCGAGATTCCAACTAAGTCAGGATTGGCACTGCTCGCGCCAGAAAAATCACACGATGAGCTAAAAGCACCGATGGAGACGGTTAAAGAAGAGATCATCACTATCCGTGAAAGCCGTAAAACCCATAAAAAAGCGCCAAAGTTCACGCCCGCAGGTCAGACTAGTCAGATGATAGTCGGTGCTAGCAATGAGACTGATTTGCAAGTGATTCAGCTATCGAGCCACTTTTATCAGACTTATGATCTCAAGCGTGTCTACTACTCAGGGTATGTGCCGATGCTTGCTGACAACCGTTTGCCAGCGATTGGTACGCCGGTGCCTATGGTGCGCGAGAACCGTCTGTATCAAGCGGATTGGTTAATGCGTTTTTATGGTTTTGGCGCGCATGAAATCGTAGAGCCTGACTCGCCGTTTTTGGACTTGGACTGCGACCCTAAGCTTGCTTGGGCGATTCGTCACCGTGAGCACTTCCCTGTCAATATTCAGACGGCAAGCTACGAGATGATCGTGCGCATCCCTGGTGTCGGTACCAGAACCGCACGAAAGATTGTCAAAGCGCGCAAGTTTAATCAGATTACTTTAGAGCACTTAAAGAAAATGGGCGCGGCGGTTAATCGTGCCAAATACTTCATTGCAACCACCGGTAAGAACGAGCACTTAGCGCACTTGACCCGCGATAACTTCCGCCAATACGTGCTGGCACAGACGCAAACCAAGTATAAGGATCAGCGTAGTGGTCAGATGGCGTTATTCTAAAATAAGTATGTGCTGATTACTTCTAAAACTACTCTAAAGGATAACTATGTCGCAGCTTGCTTTAAAAGATAGCTTTGCCGTCGGTCAAATAACACCGAGTACACTGCTTTATGAGCCAAGCTTTGAGGGTTGGCTTAGCGCTGTGTATCAGGTTTATGAGCGTAAGCTGCAACATGACGAGGCTCTGCAGCTTATCGCTGAGGATCAATACATACCGTCGTTAATTAGTACCACCGCACACGTCACGACGGATGATGAGCAAGCTCAGCGCGTGCTTGTTAAGCTTAATAAGCGGCTTGGCCGCTCAGGGATGCGTCAAATCCTATGGGGTTTTTTATCGGAAAAGCCAAACATCGGCACCACCCTATTTCATATCGTTAAATATGCTATCGATCATCCCAAACGCAACGTTTTGGAGGACTTAGGGCATTTGGAGGTATTGGAGCTGGCGCAAACGGTAAAATCGGTACACCGAGAAAAGCACCGTATGGAAGCTTTTGTACGCTTTGAACATACCACTGATGATATTTACTTTGCCCGTGTTGAGCCTGACTTTAACGTACTGCCTATTATTGGTGAGCATTTTCGTCAGCGCTATCAAGACCAGCACTGGGCGATATACGACTTAGCGCGTGGTTATGGCATTTATTATGATATGAGCCAAAGCACGCCATCGCGTCCTGCTGAATTGCAAACCATTACTGATCTAGATGAGGCGGTGCTGCGTAATCCTGCTAGCATTCATAGCCCTAACGAGCAGCGTTATCAGCGGTTTTGGCAAGGCTATTTTACTAACGTCAATATCAAAGAGCGTAAAAACACGCGTTTACATAGACAACACATGCCGCAGCGCTACTGGAAATACTTGAGCGAAAAGCAAATACTGCCCAATGCCGACTATCTTGAGAAAAAAAGATAGCAAATGCGCTAGTGATTCTCAGCGCCTGTTTTTAATACTCGAATACCTTTTATCCTCAGCAATCTTTTTATAAGGTTGAGTTTTACTCTTTTTTAACTGACAATAGCAGCTTATCTTTTTGATACTGTCGACATTTTAACTTAAAGAGTTCTTGCTGCTATTATGATCGTTATGCGCTTATTATCTTCTTTAAAACACGATGAGTCCGAACGCGGAATCTTTCATCTTGGGCGCGCTTTGGTCAAAAACGACCACACCTCTATCATTGTTTCTAGCGCTAATGAAGATAACGAGCTGGTCAAGCGCCTAGAGCGCGATGGTAACTTATACCATCAGCTGCACATGAATAAAAAATCTTGGTTATCCTTGTTACAAGTTGCGCCGCTACGTCATCTGATTGAAAAGTATAATCCCGATATTATCCATGTGCACTCAAGAACACCGGCTTGGATACTACATTTAGCCCTCAAACGCGCCAAAGTCGAGCGCCGCCCAAAGCTTGTGTCTACGATGTATGGGTTTTACCCTATCAATAAGTACTCGCAAGCGCTACTAGATGTCGATACTATCATCACCGTCTCTGACAGCGTGACTAATTATTTAATCAAAGGTATTCGCCGTGAGCAGCTCGGACCTAAGCACATTAAGCGTATTTATCGCGGAGTAGATACGCGTCGTTACCCTTATCGGCATAACCCTTCTGTCTACTGGCTACGTCGCACCTTCGCCGAATACCCTGAGCTTGAGCACAAAAAGTGGCTGGTATTTCCCACCGTCATCGGTAACGAGTATGGTCAAGAGTGGCTTATCGATATCTTAGGTAATCTACAAGAGCAATTCCCTAACATTCATGCCATCATTATGGATGAAGATTACCGAGAAGGCGATGTGGCGCATGAGGATTTCCGTCAGCGCAGCAATACTTTAGGGCTGTCTGAGCGTATTACTTATGTGGGCAATAAGCGAAATGATATGCGTGAGTGGCTATCGGCAGCAAATATTGTCATGGCGCTTGCCAATCAGCCCGAATCTATCGGTATCAACGCCCTACAAGCCATTCATTTAGGCACGCCGGTCATCGGTTGGGATCAAGCCGCCTTTAGTGAGATTTTGCAGCCGCTCTATCCGCAAGGCTTAGTCAAAAAATATAACGCTAAAGCGCTTTGTAAAGTGGTGAGAAGCCAACTTGAAAGCGTTACCCGTCCTGAGATGACCAACAAATTTACCATGCGCGAGATGATTACAGAGACTCTTGGTATTTATCAGATGTTGCATGAAGATTCGTTAACAGAAGAGCAAGCAAAAATAAGTAAGCAATCTGATAAAAAACTAACCAAAACACTTAAGTCAGCAGCGCAATCTCTTAATAAACCCTCCGACCATCTCACTGAACAACAGCCGGTAAAAAAACGCGCTGAAAAAGGCTCCATATCTCTAACGAAGAAGAGTTAAAACCCTAAGATAACAGACTTTTTTTGTCATCATCATAAAAAAGAGCTTAACCTTATAAGGTGACGCTCTTTTTATTTCAAACGTATCAGTCCTGAATACGCTCATCGTCTTGTAAAAACACAGTGAATTTAAGTTATTCACTGGTTTAAATAGTACTAGCTAACAGCACTGCACCAGTATTTTATTGAGACGTATTCTTCAATACCGTATTTTGATCCTTCACGACCAAAGCCCGATTGTTTAACGCCGCCAAAAGGCGCTACTTCAGTAGATATCAGGCCAGTATTATGACCAACGATACCGTAGTCAAGCGCTTCGGTAACGCGCCATGAGCGCGCGTAATCGCTACTATAAAAGTAAGCCGCTAGACCAAAGATGGTGTCATTGGCTTTTTGAATGGCTTCGGCTTCCTCTTTAAAAGTAAAGATGGTGGCGACAGGGCCAAAGATCTCTTCAGAGGCAATTTCCATATCGGATGTGACATTGGTCACTACGGTTGGGTTGAAGCTTAGCTTTGAGGCTTCGTTGGTATCGCCACCGGTAACGAGCTTAGCGCCTTTATCGAGCGCATCTTGTAGTAAATTTTGCACCTTCTCTAAACCATCTTCATTGATGAGCGGGCCGATATCGACGCCTTTATTCATACCATTACCGACTTTGAGCGCTTCTACTTTTTTGGTAAAGATATCTAAAAACTTATCCTTAATGCTCTCTTGTACATAGATTCGGTTGGCACAGACACAAGTCTGGCCCGCGTTACGGAATTTTGAGGCGATTAGGCCATCGGCTGCGGCTTCTAAATCGGCATCATCGAAGACGATAAACGGCGCGTTACCGCCAAGCTCTAGCGATAGTTTTTTGATCGTTGGCGCACACTGGGCCATAAGCGTTCGACCTACTTCGGTAGAACCAGTAAAAGAAAGCTTTTTCACTCGCTTGTCACTCGTCAAAATCTCACCAATCATCGAGGATTTACCCGTGACTATCTGAATCACTCCTGCTGGAATGCCAGCCTGCTCGGCTAACACGCCAAGGGCTAATGCTGAAAAAGGAGTTTCAGTAGCCGGTTTAATAACCACTGTACAACCCGCAGCTAAAGCAGGACCGATTTTACGAGTAATCATCGCCGCTGGGAAGTTCCAAGGCGTAATAATAGCGCACACACCTACCGGCTGCTTGATAATCACATGACGCAATGAAGCTTTAGTCGCAGGTATAACGTCGCCATATACGCGTTTGCCTTCCTCGGCAAACCAGCGGATGAAGCTATTGGCATAAGCCATCTCACCGCGTGATTCTGTCAGCGGCTTGCCTTGCTCAGCGGTCATAAGTACAGCCAGATCTTCTTGGTTTTCATCAATCAGATCTGCCCACTTTTGTAACAGCTCACCACGCTCTTGTGCGGTTTTGGCGGCCCAAGAGTCTTGGGCTTTATCTGCACTATCCACCGCTTTGATAACGTCTTGTTCCGTGAGACTAGGGATAGTCCCTATAGCTTGCCCATTGAAAGGGTTGGTGACCTCAATAGTCGCCCCATCGCTCGAATCTTGCCAGCTATCTTTGATTAAGCATTGTTGTTTGAGCAGCTTTGGGTTAGAAAGGGTTAAATTATCTGACATTATGATTTTCCTTATTATTGCTTATAGTTGATATGTCGATAGCCGCACGCCGATGTGTTTTTATTTATAGATGACTATTTTATATACCAGAGTAACTGATTGTATTTGCATCAATGTCATTTAAAAGCGTATGACTTTGCTATTGTGAACGATCTAACTCATTATAAGAATATGAGGATAATGTTTACAACTGCCGCTAACACTTCTATTACCAATCATCCTGTCAGGTATAAAACTTATACAATGCCATCGGCTCGAAGCTTCGCAATCATCTCACTATCATAACCAAGAGCGCTCAACGTCTCATCAGTATGCTCGCTTAAACGTGGCGGCGGCGTGCGATAGCTGACTGGTGACTCTGAGAATTTAATCGGATTACCCAAGGCTCGAACTGGGCTACCTTGCTCGCTGAAATCAACCACCATCTCCCGCGCCTTAACTTGCGGCATCGCCAAAGCTTCGCTAATGTTATGAATCGGACCACAAGGTATACCCGCGTGACTGAGCGCTTTTAACCAATAATCGCGCGGCTGCTGAGCAAACTCTGCTGCCAGATGCTCACATAAAGCTTGACGGTTTTTGACTCGTTCAGGATTGCTCTTGAAGCGGTCGTCTTGCTGCCAGTCTTTCTCTAGCAGCTCAGATAATTTGGCAAACTGACCGTCGTTACCGCAAGCTAAAATAAAGTGCTGCTCCCCTGCGCCTGCAAACACTTGATAAGGCACGATATTAGGGTGTTGGTTGCCCAGTCTTGGTGGCACGTCGCCTGAAGCTAGATGATTCATCCCGACGTTTGCCAACATGGCAAGAGCACTATCTAATAGTGCTACATCAACATGCTGACCAAGACCGGTACGCTGCCGGGCCAGTAGCGCCGCTTGGATCCCAATGGTCAGCTGCAACCCTGCAAACAGATCCACCACTGCCACCCCGACTTTATGTGGCTCGCCATCACTTGGGCCTGTGATACTCATCAAGCCTGATAGCCCTTGAATGATGTAGTCATAGCCCGGACGCTTAGCATAAGGGCCTGTCTGTCCAAACCCCGTCAAAGATGCATATATAAGCTTTGGATTGTTGCGCTTGAGACTGTCATAATCTAGACCGTATTTTTTTAGACCGCCGACTTTGAAATTCTCCACCAAAATATCGCTACCAGCGATCAGCTGTTTGATAATCTCTTGACCCGCTTTGGTTGTGATATCAACGGTGAGTGATTTTTTATTACGATTAATGGTGGCATAGTAGGCTGATGTGTCGTCACTGAACTTAGGCGGCGCCCAGTGCCGTGTCTCATCGCCAACACTAGGACGCTCAACCTTAATGACTTCAGCACCCAGATCCGCTAGTACCTGCGTACAAGAAGGGCCTGCCAATACTCTAGATAAATCGAGCACTTTTATTCCTTGCATAGCACCTAACGAGTTATTATCTTTATCGTCCATATCTTTCATAGCATTCTCAGTATTTATTTTCACTTTTTATTCTAATTTTTAAACTCCAAAAATTAAAAAACGTACGCTAGTTTCAAGCCTGCCTATAACAGCCAAACCCTAACATACGTCAATCAAAATTTACTCTAAGCTTTCTATTTAACCGAGATAGCAAATTAGAAGAACGCTTGAATACCTGTTTGCGCACGGCCCAGAATTAGCGCATGAATATCGTGTGTGCCTTCATAGGTATTGACCGCCTCTAGGTTCATCATATGACGAATGATATGGAACTCATCAGAGATACCATTGCCGCCATGCATATCACGAGCCACTCGCGCGATATCGAGCGCTTTGCCGCAGTTATTACGCTTAATCAGTGAAATCATCTCAGGGGCAGCGTTGTCCTCATCCATTAGGCGACCTACTCGCAGTGCCGCTTGTAAGCCAAGAGCAATCTCAGTTTGCATATTGGCAAGCTTTAACTGTACCAGCTGCGTGGCGGCTAGCGGACGACCGAACTGCTTACGATCTAGTGTGTACTGACGTGCCGCTTTCCAGCAAAACTCAGCTGCACCCATTGAGCCCCAGGCGATGCCATAGCGAGCTTTGTTTAAGCAGCCAAAGGGCCCTTTTAGGCCGCGGATATCTGGGAATGCATTGGCTTCTGGCACGAATACCTTGTCCATCACAATCTCGCCAGTGATAGAGGCGCGTAGTGAAAACTTACCCTCAATCTTCGGTGCTGATAGACCTTTCATCTCTTTATCTAAAATAAAGCCGCGAATATCGCCTGCATCGTCTTTCGCCCAAACGACAAACACATCGGCAATGGGACTGTTGGTGATCCACATTTTATTGCCTGTCAGCTCATAACCGCCATCGACAGCACGCGCACGCGTTGACATAGAGGCAGGATCGGACCCTGAATCAGGTTCGGTCAAACCAAAGCAACCGACATACTCGCCTGAAGCTAGTTTCGGTAGATACTTCTCTCTTTGTTCTTCTGTACCGTACTCATGGATTGGATGCATCACTAGGCTAGATTGCACGCTCATTGCTGAGCGGTAGCCTGAGTCCACCGCTTCTACTTCCTTAGCGATCAGACCGTAAGCGACACTAGACAGACCTGCACAGCCATAACCTTCGATAGTCACGCCAAGCAAGCCCATCTCGCCCATTTGACGCATGATATTACGGTCAAAACTCTCATTGCGATTGGCCTTTAAAATGCCAGGCATCAGCTCTTTTTGGAAAAACTGGCGGGCACTTTCTGTAACCATCCGCTCTTCATCAGTCAGCTGATTACGTAATAAAAAAGGATCTTCCCAATCAAAGCTTGGGTTAGACTGCGTACGTACATTGGTAGGTGCTTGCATATTGCTTTCCTTGGCTTGATTGCACAATTTGTGAAGGGTTAACGTATAATATATGGAATAAACGACAAATCATAACAGTTAGTTTAATTTTAGTAGATAACAACCGTTAATTAAAAGCTATGTTTAAAAGATGGCAAAACTCTCGTAATCACGTTATTTATAGATATTCGCTTATACCCTCTTTGCTACCCCTTGAGATCTAGTGCTTGAAGTAGCACACCGTTACTTAACACTCATTTAGCCGTGGTAATATAGACGTATAATATTTTCACACCTGCTTTTGAGCAGTTATTTATTGTCATACTGTTGAGTCGCCCATGCCCCAATCTCGTACCAACCTAAACGCTGAACCGAAAGGGAGCTTTCCCTACCTTATTGGTCTATTGCTACGCTATAGTACTTTTGCCGCTGCTGCCTTATTATTTTTGGCAGGATTACTGCTGACCAATTGGTGGTTGATCATTATCGGTGGTCTACTAGTGGCTTTGGGTATCTATGATGTCATGCAATCCAAGCACGCTATCTTAACCAACTATCCGGTCGCTGGTCACGTCCGCTACGTCTTAGAGGATTTTCGGCCTGAAATCCGCCAGTATTTATTAGAAGATGATAAGGAGCAAGTGCCTTTTTCGCGGCAGCAGCGGGCACTGGTTTATCAACGCGCTAAAAATGTTAGCGATACCAATGCTTTTGGTACTTTAGATAATTTATATGCTCAAGGCAAAGAGTGGTTTTTGCAATCTGCCCTCAGTCATCCGCTAGAAAAACAAGACTTTCGCATTACGGTCGGCGGCGAGCGTTGTCAGCAGCCGCATGATATGTCGGTATTCAATATCTCAGCGATGAGCTTTGGTAGCCTCTCTGCCAACGCGATTATGGCGCTTAATCAAGGAGCCAAGATTGGCGGCTTTACGCACGATACCGGTGAAGGAGCGATCAGTCCTTATCATCGCAAATTCGGTGGTGATTTGATTTGGGAGCTTGGCACTGGCTACTTTGGCTGCCGTACTGCTGAAGGCAATTTTGATGCGCAGTCTTTTGCCGAAAAGGCAGTCGATCCGCAAGTGAAGATGATCGAAATTAAGCTATCTCAAGGCGCCAAACCTGGCAAAGGCGGCGTACTGCCAAGCGAAAAAATCACACAAGAGATTGCCGATACCCGGCAAGTACTTACAGGGCAAGATTGTGTTTCGCCCTCTTCGCATAGCGCTTTTAGTACGCCGCGAGAGCTAGTCGCGTTTTGGCAACAACTGCGCGACTTATCAGGCGGAAAACCTGTCGGGTTTAAGCTGTGCATCGGTCAGCCATGGCAGTTTATGGCGATTGTCAAAGCAATGATGGAAACCGACAATTATCCTGATTTTATTGTCATCGATGGCGCTGAGGGCGGTACGGGAGCGGCTCCCGTTGAGTTTATGGATAGTGTGGGGATGCCGCTTATCGATGGCTTCTTGTTCGTGCACAACACCTTAGTTGGTGCCGGTATCCGTGAGAAAATCAAGCTTGGCGTCAGTGGTAAGATTGTCTCTGGTTTCGACATTGCTCGTATGCTAGCGTTAGGTGCAGACTGGTGTAACTCCGCGCGCGGCTTTATGTTTGCCGTGGGCTGTATCCAGTCGCGCTCTTGCCACACCAATACTTGTCCGACTGGAGTAGCGACTCAAGACCCTTATCGCCAGAAAGCCTTAGATGTGCCTAGCAAAGCGGAGCGCGTTGCCAGCTTTCATAAAAACACTCTGAAGTCCTTGTCGAGTATCGTCGGTGCTGTAGGGCTTGAGCATCCCAGCCAGTTGCAGCCGTATCATATTGCCCGCCGCCTAGATGATGGGCAGATCAAGCTCTTATCAAAGTTCTTTTACTTCGCGGATGAAGGCGCGCTGCTCGATCATAGCGCCCGCGCCGATGTCTTCAATCAGATGTGGGTGATGGCTGATGCCGATACTTTCTTACCAGATAATGATGCGCTCATTGCTTATAATAAAGACTCGCGTGACAAGGGTAAGCAAAAAAAGCTAAAGCCTGAAAAAACGCTCGAAGATGTGACCGAAAATATCAACACCAATCTGAAAGAATAGTTATGTCTCTTAGCCTATCGACTACTCTTAACAGCCAAATACTCCTGCTTAGCGCTGCTTTATTATCAGCGACAGTGTTGAGCGCTTGTCAGCCTTTTGATGCAGATAAGTCTGATAAAATGGCGCAGGTTTGGACGTGTGCGACTGAGCAAACTCCCTTTAATTATAGTGCTTGTCGCATCGACAGCCAAGCACTAACTGGCGATCATTATCAGCTAAAATTATTTTGGCAAGATGCTAATAAACAGACGCTACTCACTTTTGACAAACTCATCGACACCTTACCCAGCACACAGTCCCTGACCTTTGCGATGAATGCGGGAATGTATAACGACAGTTATGCACCTATTGGTTATACGGTAATCGAAGGTCAAGAGATACGGGCGCTAAATCTCAAAGAAGGCGGCGGTAATTTTCATCTGCTGCCGAATGGCGTGCTGTGGTGGGATGAAACAGGTAAGCTACAAATCACTGAGAGTCAGGCTTTAGATGCCTTAATAAAAAATGACAAAGCTCAGCCTTGGTATGCTACACAATCAGGGCCGATGCTCGTAATCGATAATAAGATTCATCCTAAATTCAATGCTGATAGCCAGTCCTTAAAGTTTCGCAATGGCGTAGGCGTCTGTAGCGATGACAGCGTACAAATGGTCAATAGTGAAGAGCCAGTAAGTTTTTATCAGTTTGCTGAGCTATTTAAAGAAGAGCTGCGTTGCCCTAATGCTTTATTTTTGGATGGTGGTATCGCCTCAGCGCTTTATGCACCTAGCATCGACAAGCACGATAAAAAACAGATGGGCGTAATGATTGGCGTGGTTGATACTCAGTAAATACGTCAGATCTGAGTTATGAGCTAGATATAAGACCTTACCTATTAGCTTAACCGTTAGCTTTTTTGTACTTGGCACATCTTGGATACCAATTTATGCCAATCTTGCTTTAAGCAGAATTTATAAAATCTAATTTTTAGCGCGGTTTTTCTGCGATATAAGCGGCTGTTTTGCCATTTAAGCAAATGTTGTTCAATATTAGAGACAATATACGCTTCGCTAAAGCCTTTGTAATTGCTCGGATTAAGCACCAACAGATTACTCATACACACAGGCGCGACTTCGTAAAACAAAATGCGCTCTACCTCGTTAATAGGCAGATGAGCCACTTGTTTGGCGATATACTCATAGCTTATTTCATTATCGATAAATAAATCGGATAATGCCATCCATGCCACTTTTTTATCGCTAACTTCGCTCATAGGACCCCTTTACTATCGCATGATTCGTCAATGCCTTAGTTTAAAATTAGCACATCTATCCGCCCCTTAGTAGCTAAATTTTGCTACAATAGCGCCAATTTTTATGCTAAATAGCAGCAACTAGCAAATTACTGATTTTATTAATGTATTGAGAGACCATTATGGGTTTTAACTGCGGTATCGTCGGCCTACCAAACGTAGGCAAATCCACTTTATTTAATGCCTTGACCAAAGCGGGAATCGCCGCTGAGAACTTCCCTTTTTGTACCAAAGATCCCAACACAGGTATCGTGCCGGTACCTGATCCGCGCCTCAAAAAGCTCGCCGATATCGTCAACCCTGAGCGCGTATTGCCTACCACTATGGAGTTTGTCGATATCGCAGGCTTAGTGGCGGGTGCGTCAAAAGGCGAAGGCATGGGCAACCAGTTCTTAGCCAATATTCGTGAGACCGATGCTATCGCGCACGTGGTACGCTGCTTCGATGATGATAATGTGGTGCATGTCGACGGCCGAGTCAGCCCAATCGACGATATCGAAACCATCAATACCGAATTGGCTCTAGCCGATCTTGAAGCCGTTGAGCGAGCAATATTGAACCTCTCCAAAAAAGCTAAAGGTGGCGACAAAGACGCGCAGGCCATGTTAGAGGTGTTCAAAAAAATTGAGCCACTACTGGCAGAAGGTAAAGCGGCACGTGCAGCGAGCTTAGACGCAGACGAGAAAAAACTGATTAGAAGCTATGGTCTCATTACCCTTAAGCCTACTATGTATATCGCTAACGTTTCTGAGGATGGTTTTGAGAACAACCCTTATCTCGATGCTGTCCGCGACTACGCTACGGGTGAGGATTCCATCGTTATCGCTCTTTGCAATCAGATTGAAGCTGAAATCGCCCAGCTTGATGAAGACGATAAAAAAGACTTTTTGGCTGAGATGGATATGGAAGAAGCGGGTCTCGATCAAGTGATTCGAGGCGGCTATGATTTGCTTGACATGCAGACTTACTTCACAGCTGGAGTCAAAGAAGTTCGCGCTTGGACCGTTGCTATTGGGGCGACAGCGCCGCAGGCAGCTGGGGTCATTCATACGGACTTTGAGCGCGGCTTTATCCGTGCTGAGGTCATCGCTTATGATGATTTTATCGAGTATAACGGTGAAAAAGGCGCCGCCGCTGCCGGTAAGTCGCGCTTAGAAGGCAAGACTTACATCGTGCAAGATGGTGATGTCATGCATTTTAGATTTAACGTCTAAGCTTATATAGTCAGTTCAAAATAAAGTTGTTATAAATTTGAACGCGCTACTGGTATAAACTTTACTTGCGTGCTGTTATCACAGAGGCTGCGTAAAATTCATCCCAGCAGCGCTATGACATTTTTAGAGTGAATCGACTATATTTCAACTTCCTTTATAGCTTAGAATTAAAAGTCAGCCTTAGCGCTGGCTTTTTTTATGCCTATACACTTTACGAATACTACAAATCCCATTGAGAATTAAGTACTATAACTATCACTATAAAAATAATAACGGACGATAAATAATGAGTAATTATGCCAAACAACCGAAAAACGCTACCGAGCACTGGGCAAGACTATTCAACGCGCAGCGTTTGGGCAGTGATAAACAAGCACCAGTGCAAGACAGCGCCCGTAGCTCTTTTCATAAAGATTATGATCGCTTGGTATTCTCGCACTCTTTTCGTCAGTTAAATCAAAAAACGCAGGTGCATCCTCTAACCAACCAATTAGGCATCCACACGCGCTTGACGCACTCGCTAGAGGTCTCTTGTATTGGGCGCTCTCTTGGCATGATGTCTGCCGAAAAGCTCCATGATAAGCTCGCTGACGGCCTACCTATAGGGGTCTCGCCAGCCGACGTTGGAGTGATAGTGCAAGCGGCTTGTCTGGCTCATGATATTGGCAATCCGCCTTTTGGTCATGCCGGAGAGTACGCCATACGTGATTGGTTTATGCATCCTGAGCGCCGCTCGATATTAAAGCACTTAAGCGCTAAAGAGCGTTTGGATGTCTTAGCTTATGAAGGTAACGCGCAAGGGTTTCGGCTACTCGTGCGTAATGAGCATCACCCCGATCAAGGCGGTATGCGCTTAACTTGCGCCACGCTCGGTGCGTTTATGAAGTATCCTTGGCTAGCTAGCCATAGCAATATCATAGATAGTGATAATAATTATTCTATTGATAGGGTACAAAAATTCGGCAGCTTTGTCAGTGAGGCTCAGCAGTTAGAGGAGCTCGCGGCTTGTTTGCAGCTGCCTCGCTCGCGGCTGCACGATGGCTTTGCGCGGCACCCGCTCGCTTACTTGCTGGAGGCCGCTGATGATATTTGCTACGCCTTGATAGACTTAGAAGATGGCATTCAGCTCAACATGCTAAATTTCACCGAAGTCGCAGAGATATTTTATCAGCTCATTGGTGAGCGGCCTACTGCTATCACTTTACCGGCGCGATTATCAGTCAGTCAACAGCTGGCCTCTCTGCGAGCGCGCGCTATGATGCGGCTTGTCAATACGGTGACTGATGCCTTTGTGTTCAATCGCGCGGCGATGCTAGCCGGAGAGCTGGCTGGGAGTCTATTCGCCCATTGTGATGCTGATGTACAAAGCGGTATTACTCAGGCTAAACTACTAGCCCGCGAGCGTATCTTTAATCACCCAAGCAAGGTGCGTATGGAGCTGATGGCCAATCAATGCTTGCAGCGCTTGCTCGACGCTTTTATGCCGCTCGCTTGGACAACGCTCAACCATAGCCCTAAGCCATTTGAGCAGCAGCGTCTGCTTAGCCTACTACAGCCGCATCTAGATGAGCACAAGCGCCAGTTGTCCGGTAATATTTATCATAATATCCTGATTATCTTAGACTTTATCACGGGTATGAATGATCATGAAGCTTATCGGCTGGCGCAAGAACTACAAGGTCACTGGGGCACGATGGTTTGAGATATTTTTACGCTGCAGTAAAAACCTAGTACAAGTGTTCTGATTTTATTCGTATTTTCATCTTTAAATCGGTATGATAAACAATAACTCAGCCACAATAGATATCTTATGAGCAGCCGCGAACAAAAAAAACTTCAAACAAGACGGGCTTTTTTTAATGCCGTTTTAGATCTTTGCATGACAGGGCAATCTTTTAGCTCTATCAGCCTACGCCAAATCACCCGTGAAGTGGGCGTAGTGCCCACGGCATTCTACCGGCATTTCGATGATATGGAGTCGCTCGGTCAAGCTTTAGTAATTGAGGAGCTTGGCGGTACGATGGCCACTTTGAGTGAGGGTCTACATATTGGCAAGACTCGCAGCTTCGAGCGTCAGATCGCCAAGAGTATTCAGCTGTTCTTGCAGATGGTTAGCGAGCAGCCCTACTATTGGCAGTTCTTAGTTAGTGAGCGCTTTGGCGGCTCAGAGGCGGTTCGCAACACTATCAATAAACTATTAAAGCTACATATACAGAGCTTATCAGAAGATTTAGCGCTACAGCCGGCTTTTAGTCATATTAACGACTATGACCGTCTTCTGCTAGCTGATGCTGGGATCAATATGTTCTTTTCTTGGATTATTGATTGGTTAGAGCTGACTTATTCTGAGGATCATGACGATGAAGCCGATTTGGATGAGATTGAGCGCAAAAAGCAACAGATGCAGCACAACTGTACGCGTCAAGCACAGATGCTCTTTTATGGCGCTTATAATTGGAAATCTACCGAAGAAACTTTGCTTGATGAATAGCGTCTGTATGTTTTACAAGCTAAAGCTAGCTTATTAAAAAGTGGGTTCGAAGGCCCATAGACGCTGAGACACTACATTAACGACTTTAGCGGGTTTCTTATTAGAACCATCATTATTAGTCTCAGTATTATTACCATTAGAAGTATTGATTTTACTAATCAGTACGGTGGCAAATCTTTGGCGCGGCGCGCCTAAGTTGGCACTGTCGGTGGCAGTAATAAGCGCTGAAAAAGCTTGACTATCGACTGCTAATAATGGAGTTAAAAGCTGACGCTGCTCGGTGCTGACCGCATTTAGAGGCGGCTGTTGCCAAATACTATCAACTGAATCCATTACTTGTTGCTTTTGCAAATCCTCTAACCCTTGTATCTGCTGCGCGCTGATACCGTCTACCAAAGCTGCCAGCAGCTCAGGGCTAGCGGTATTGACATTGATCGGTAAATAATAGGGCACAGCGGTGAGATAAGGCCGTAAAGTCGCTAAGCCTTCGACGCTCATATTAGGCAAATCTTGCAGCTGATCGACACTGACAAACGGCTGATTGGGTAAAGTTGCCGTTAAGCTAGCGCTTTGCTGAGCATAGACTACGCCCTCATCTCCGCCATCTTTATAGACTTCCCTATCCCTATCTTGCCAGTCCAAAGCGGCGATAGCTATCTGCGGATCTAGATTGAGCTGGGTCAATAGCCGCTGAAAAACACTCAAAGCAACAACGTCTACTGCTCCATCATGATAAAGATTATTGATATTAAAGCGAGCTGCCTCATCGCGCAGCTCCATAGTCACCGTATGCGATCCTAAAGGATAAGGCGGCAGCGGCTGCGCCCATATGTCTTGGAGGCTATCGGTATCATTGAGCATGCTGTCAGCTCGAATCAAAGTAACCGTCAGTTGCTGCGCGGCGTCGATGTCTTGTAGTAATTGATTCTGATTGAATAATAAACCGCTGCGGCGAATGACAATTTTCTGACTAGCGAGCATGGCTCCTGCCACGACAGTGATACTGACCACCAATAAGAGGATAGTCAATAAAGCCACGCCGCGTTGAGATCTCATTGCTATCGTCATAAGTTAGTTACTATTGCCACTATTATCGTTATTGCTATTGTTATTATTACTATTCTTTAGCGGATTATTAGTCATAGGTAGAGGCTGCGGCGCTAACGCCCATTGCCAATGGATCGGTATGTCTTGATAAGTAAAGCTGATTGCGACGCCTTGCGGCAGCAAACTAACTGAGTTTGACTGCGCTACGCCGTTAACCTTGTTATTGAGATTGCTGCTATTGGTACTATCCTTATTGTCATTGGGAAAAACATTAGCAGGCTCAGGCAGTAACGCTTGCCAGCTTGCAGCCGTTACGCCTTCTAGTAAAACGCTATCTAAGCTCACATCTTGGCTATTACTATTCCTATCATTTTGAATACGAGTATACTGACGACGAATCAACCGCTGATCGGCAAAAATATAGTCTATATGCTGCAAACTTGGGCTGCTTTGATAGCGGGGATCCGGATCGGCGAAACGTACAAAGCTTACCTGTTCGCCATCTAAGCGCATAAATGGCTCAGGCGCTAGTGGCGCAGCATCACCAGCATTATTGCTAGCATCGTTATTATTAATCTCATTAGCAGCTTGAGCGCTAGGCGCTTGGTAAGCAATAATCTGCCCCATATCTTGCTGCAGCTGCAAATAAGCGTACTGCAATGCCGCCAAATGATCTGCCTGCAGCTGCGCTCTATCGCGCGCGCGATTGACACTATCGAATACCTGCCAGCCTGCCACTGCAAGCATCGCAAATATCGCCATAGCGACCATCAGCTCCAGTAGAGTAAAGCCGCGCTGCGCACTCATGGCTGTCCTCCATTGTCGCCACTATCCAAACCAAAGGAGGCAGCACTACTAGCTGTTTCAGGATTACTGACTATCACCGTAATGTCCGTTACTACCGAACGCGGTTCACCGTCGAGGATCGGCGCTACCTCGATAGTCACCTCTTTTAATGCTGGGCTCAAAGTGTTGGCTACGCTCATCTGCACTTGCCAATCACGCCCTTGCTCATTGACCGTTTGGCTGCGATTGGCAGTCAGCCAAGTCTGCTGAATACGTAAGTCGGCCGCAGCATTTTGAGCAACGAAATGCGCTAAGGTTCGCGTTTTTAAGACATCGACTGAAGACAGGTAAGCGCTACTAGCACGGCTAGCGGCGACGGCGACGACGGCTAAGATAGCGAGCGCCACCATTACCTCAATCAAGGTAAAACCGCGCTCTGATCGGCGAGTGTTTATAGCTGCATTCAGCTCAAAGGATTGGTAGGGTTTACATGACGTATAACGCACCTTTGCAGAAGACGGTTTATCTGTTTTTCGTTTCAAGCGCGTAGGTTTTTCGACGAGGTTCATGCGCTATAACCCTTGCCCAATCGTCATACTGCCATCCGGCATAACGGTAATCACATCACCCACTAGCCGCGACTGATGGCGCACTTCTATGGTGACAGGACTGGCCTGCCCTGTTCCGAACCAGAGGACTTGCGGCACCGCTTGCTCGGTGAACCACGGCTGTAGCGCCTGCACTTTCATGCCGTCATTGCTCGCGCCCATATTGCTAGACTCCAAACTCTGAATCGCTAAGCTGACACCTGCAGGCAGCTGCGGCAAGGTGATCTCTGGCTCTAGCTCCCAGCTCGGAGTTGCTACGCTGTTTTTTGGATCCGCGGACATGGCGGAGAGCTCCATAGCGTTTTTGGGGGTGTTATCGATAGCGCCATTAGTGCCAAGGTTGTCGGCGGTTTGATAGGCTATGTAAGGATTGGATAGACTGACAATCGTAGGGGTGATCTGACCTTGTTTATCAGCTTGTAGGCTTAGCCCCATCGGCTGCATACGCTCTGCGGATAATAAGCGAACGTAGCTGAGTGAATCCGTCAGATGCTCATAAAAAGCTAAGTGTTTACGCGATTCACTGCTACCAACAGACAAGCTGATCATACCGGCAAAGATGGATAAAATGACCACTACCACTATGATTTCTACTAAAGTAAAACCAGTCTGCGCGTGTTTCATGATAGAAGGCAAACCTTAATCATTGATCATTAGCAATAAACAGCATTGCCCGCTGATTATTAGCCATTAATACTGAGTATTGCGATGCTCTGCTGATTCTGTCTCGATTTGCTCGACTAGATCCTGCATATCCTCATCATTGAGACTCTCATCAGCAGTATGCGCCAGATAGTGTCCAGGAAGATCTAGCATCTGCTGAACAAGCGCATAACGTAGCGTATCGCGGCGACCCAAATAGCGCTGATAAAAGCTAGAATTAAGTAGTCCGGCACCGCCTTGCCCCATCGCCCAAATAGTACACAGATAGTCACGAGTGGTCATGCTACTATGCTGCTCTTTGAGATAAGCGCTAACGATATCGATCAGACGCTTCATACGCTGACGACGGATATCATAAAGCTCGGCAAATAAGCGATTAAGACCAGTCACTGAAGCGGCCAGACGCTCTTCAATCTGGTTTAGGAGCATCGCTTTTTGCGGATTGAGCAGCTGCTGAAGGATCATCCGTGCCACCCCAGCAGAAGCACAATCATCAACGCGGTTAATCTCAAATAGCTGCTCTTCGTAGCGAATAATAATACGCAAATATAGCTCATCTTTACTAGAAAAATGCTTGTATAGGGTACCCTTAGCTAAATCAAGCTGATCGGCTAGGCTATCTAAAGTAATATCACCATCGCCTGACTCAAGTAGCAATTGCTCAGCCATCGCTAAGATATTCTCTTCTCTTACTTTGAACTGGTGCTGACGACTCATAACTTCTCCTAAACTTGGTGAAATTAAGCATACAGTTATAGTACGACGAATCATTCGATTAACAACTCAGCTATAAAGAGTCGCTGATAACGAGGGGCAACTATAACAAGTAGCTATGCTTAGTGTCAGTCATTGAATATCTTCGTCTCATAGCAGCTGCTGGGCAAGGCTGTTTATTGCCAAGTGCTAAAGGCAAATGCTTTTATTAATAGAGATAAGAGAACGCTAATGCTATAAAAAACAGGATTTGGATGCTCAAAGTTGAGCCATAAGCCTTATTTATAAATGACTGACTGGTCATAGCATAACGACTTTAATGATATTGTGCTAGTAAATTTTCAAAGTTTTTTGCAGTTAACTTACCTACCTCTTCACTACTGCACTCATACATATCAGCGATAAAACTAGCGACATAAGGCACATAAGCTGGCTCATTAGGGCGTCCTCGTTTGGGTACGGGCGCCAAATAAGGGCTATCGGTTTCGATCAGTATCCTATCTCGCGGCATATTTTTAGCCGCTTCTTGGATACTTTTAGCGCTCTTAAAGCTGACAATCCCCGAGAAAGAAATGTAAAAGCCCAAATCTAACGCGCGCTTAGCAGTATCCCAATCTTCAGTGAAGCAGTGGATAATACCGTGCTCTGCGCCCTCAGACTTTAAGATATCGATAGTATCGTCTTTTGCGTCGCGCATATGTACCACTAACGGTTTTTTTAGCTGCTGACTAGCATGAATATGGCGCGCCAAACTGTCCTGCTGCGCAAGCTTATTTTCAGTAGACCAATAGTAGTCCAGTCCCGTCTCCCCTATGGCCCAAACATGATCTTCTTTAGCCGTTTCAAGCAAGCGCTCTACGCTCGCCGATTGTAAGACGCTGATGTCTTCGCAAGGATGAATACCCACGCTCATACCTAAACGCAGATCATCATCGCTGTAGCGGCTTACGATATCAGCAATTTCATCATATTCAGCAAAATCGCACATAATCGCCATTGCTCTAGTGACATTGGCCTCTTTCATCGCGGCAATGGCGCCTGCAAGCTCGCCATCGTATTTAGTAAGATCGAGACGGTTGAGATGGCAATGGGTGTCAGTAAACATAAATACTCTCTTTATCGTTATCGTTTTTGATTAAAATTTTATCGTGAATAGCTTTGTCATAATTTGTCATCAACAGTTTTGTCGCCTATAAATAAAAGCCAAAAAGGCTAAGTGCTAGATATTGCTGCAATAAATGCTTTTTTCAAGGTGAGTACTATAGTCGATCCATTATCAGCCAGATGAAAATCAGGCATTAATAATGCTAGAATCGATAGTCCTTTCCTCCTTTTAGCTAACTTAATAAGCCCCTGTCTTATGACTGATCACAAAACCTTTGCCCTGCCAAAAGCGCTCAATAACAAAGCGCTGACTCGCTTAGTGCCAAAATACCTATATCGGCAGCGTTTTTTATTGCAGGATAACGGGGATGACAATCAATTTGATATTGCCAAAAACGCTCGCATCGTTGGCGATTCTACGATTACTATCCGCAAGGGGGATGACAATCAAATCTCTATCGGCAATAATACTAAATTCAATACTCTAAAAATCGATATCAACGGCAGCAACAATCAAGTCGTTATAGAAGATGACGTGAAGTTCTCTGGGCAATTATTAATCGTGGGTAATAACTTGCGTATTCATATTGGCGCGCAAACCACCGCCGTTGGCTGTTATATTTTAGCTAGAGACAAAAGCGTCATCATTGGCAACGCTTGCATGATATCGCGCGGTATCGAGATTCGAGCGACAGACGTGCATAAAGTCTATGACATAGCCTCTAATAGCCGTTTAAATACCGCGCATCGCGATGTGGTCATTGGTAATCATATCTGGATTGCTGCTAATGTGACTATCTCTAAAAACGTCTCTATTGCCGATGGTTGTATTATCGCCGCCGGCGCTTTTGTCAACAAACCTATCAATACCCCTAATAGCTTAGTGGCTGGCGTACCGGCCAAAGTCATCCGTCAAGGTGTACGTTGGGAGCGCTAAGCTAAGCATGCTTACCATTCAAGCTAGCATGGAACATAAATCGTTGAAATCCAGTATATTCACTAACTGCTGACGTGTTGCAAAATCAACCATCGGCTTGTTGCTAAAAGGCTTAGTTTCTACTCTACAAACTATAACGGCACCACCCGCATCACCTCCTCTATCGTGGTCACACCTTCAGAGATACGTTTGGCACCAGATAGCCTTAGCGGCTGCACGCCTTCGCGATACGCTTGTTGCTTGAGGGTCTCTAGATTGGCATCAGCCGCAACTAGCTTTTTGAGCTCATTAGATAGTGGCATAATCTCATAGAGGCCAATACGTCCTTGATAGCCGGTATGGCGACAGTGTTCACAGCCTTTGGCGCTATAAATTTGTGTTGGTAATGAAGCACGCCACGGTTGCACTAGCTCTTGCCACTGCAGCGCCATCTCACTATCGGCATTAAGTTCCTGCGCCTGTTTGCAATGCGGACACAGCGTCCGTATCAATCGCTGCGCCATTACTCCTAGTATAGTGGCTGAGGTCAGAAATGGCTGCACGCCTAAATCATGCAAGCGCGGCAACGAGCTTGGTGCGTCGTTAGTGTGCAAAGTCGAGAGCACTAAATGCCCAGTGAGTGAAGCTTGTACCGCCATATTAGCAGTCTCAGAATCGCGTATCTCCCCGACCATAACGATATCAGGATCTTGACGCATCAAAGAGCGGATCCCATCGGCAAAGTGTAGATCTATCGCTGGATTAACTTGCATCTGATTGAAGGCAGGCTCAATCATCTCGATAGGATCTTCGATGGTGCAGACATTGACTTGCTCAGTGGCGAGCTGTTTGAGCGTACTATATAAGGTAGTGGTCTTACCTGAGCCGGTCGGCCCAGTGACTAAAATGATACCGTTTGGATGACTAGTCAGCTCATGCCACATCTCAAGCTGCTTACCTGAGAGACCCAACTGTGCAAACGAGCGCACTAAAACTTCTGGGTCAAAAACACGCATGACTAGCTTTTCCCCAAAAGCCGTTGGCAAAGTCGACAAACGTAGCTCGGTCTCTAAGCCTTTATGAGTACGGGTCTTGAGCCGACCATCTTGCGGTTTGCGCTTTTCGGCGACATTGAGTCGGCCCAAGATTTTAATCCGCGCGGTGACTGCCATTAAAATCGCAATCGGCATCTCATAGACGGTATGCAGGACACCATCAATACGAAAGCGCACTTTGCCAGTTTCGCGGCGCGGCTCTAGATGGATATCACTAGCGCGCTGCTCAAAAGCATACAGCAGTAGCCAATCGACGACTTTGACGATATGCTGATCATTAGCATCGGGGTTGGCATTATCGCCTAACTGTAGCAAGGCCTCGACATTAGTAACGTCAGCGGCGGCACGTTTATGCACGCTATTAGCGCCTGCGATCGCTTGGGTGACTTGATAGAACTCTTGGCGATAGCGGTTGATCTGGTCGGGACTGATATAGACCGTACGGTAGCTCTTATTACCGATGATTTTTTCGATATTACTGTGCCAATCGCTATAAAAAGGCTGATCGGTACCGATGACGATCTCATCAGCTGCCACCTCGATAGGCAAAATATGCTGCGAGCGCGCATACTCAAACGACATCAGCTGCGTCACTGCTGGTACGTCCGTCTTAAGCGGGTCGATACGCACTAAAGGTAGGTTTGCTTTAGCAGCTAACCATTGATTGAGCCAAGTCAGTGTCAGCTTATTGTCACCCTCATTATCATGACCGTTAATCAAGCCAAACTCGCTAACTGTAATCAGAGGATGCTGAGACTTATCACGGCGACTGGTCATCACTAGATTATAACCGCGCTGATCGATCACCCTATCTGCTAGCAGCTCATCGAGACACCAGCGCAAATCTACTATTAAAGAATAATCCGGAATCGACATAGTTATCTTCTTTTATTATTCATTATTTAATGCTATTAAACTACTTCAACCACTGACATAATCTGCAACTTCCCCTTCTCCATTTGGCAAAAGCGGACATCGACCGACTTATAGCGCATGGTAAAGCTCGTATTTATCTCATCACGGCGGTAAGCTGGCCGAGGATCCTGCGCAATCAAAGCTGTTATTAACGGCAAATCTGCCGCCACTAAATGCTGCTGTATCTCATCAATCACAGATTTTCTGTTTATAGGTGCTCGGCACTGTATGTCATTATGGAACAAAACTGCGAACTGCTTCTGAGCATTAGCAGTCATCGTAACGGCTGACGGAATCGGCGCTGTTGGTGCAAATCCGCTCGCAGCATGCTCAATACTATCACTATAAGCAACGTAAGGCTTAATATCGATAATAGGCGTAGCATCAATCATATCAGCGCCACTGATAATCAGTATCACTCGACCTTCAACCACCTCGATTCGCTCAAGCTTCACTACTGACAGACCCAGCTGTGCGGGCCGATACATACTGCGACTGGCAAAAACGCCTATCTTTTGATTACCGCCTAGTCTTGGCGGTCTGACTTGCGATCGAAACATACTAGCCGTTTGGGTGCCTTGCTGAAGGCTAGTCTGCTGATTATTGAGATTGTTATTATGATGAAACTGCCAACTGAGCCAAAGATGGCTAAACTCTTCTAAACCTACAAAGGCGGCCGGCGTATCGAAGGGCGCAATCATCTCAATAGCACTCATTAATTTAACTAAATTGGGCTGTCTTGGCGCACCAAACTTTTGTGATAATGGCGCACGGTGATAGCCAATGATAGGCGCCACGTGGGTCTGTATTTGCTTACTCATCAATTGTTCCAAAGCCAAAAAACGCGATGTAGTCAGAGATACTCTATTAATCATACAAAAATAATCACTAACGATATTCCATTTTATCATGGTCAGTACGCATATCATGGCGGATTTTTATTTTGAAATTTGTTATGATGTGCCCCATTGTATATTGAGAATAACTTGCATCTGGCGGCTCGCCATTCGATGCGTTTATCGATTAATTAGAGGGCTTTATGTCAAAACTCCGCACAGAAACGGTCACCGAAGTTCACCACTGGAACGATTCGCTCTTCAGTATTAAGACCACTCGCGACGATGGCCTACGCTTTCGTAATGGTGAGTTTGCGATGATTGGTATCTTAGTTGATGGCAGACCGTTACTGCGAGCTTACTCGATTGCTAGTCCTAATTATGAAGACCATTTAGAGTTCTTTTCGATCAAGGTTCCTGATGGACCCCTGACTTCACGCTTGCAGCATATCAAAGTTGGCGATGAGCTACTAGTCAGTAAAAAACCGACTGGCACGCTAGTCTTAGACGACTTACTACCAGGTAAAAACCTTTACATGCTCGCCACAGGTACAGGCCTTGCGCCGTTCCTAGCGTTATCACGCGATCCTGAGGTTTATGAAAAATACGAAAAGATAATCTTGGTCCATGGTGTGCGTAACGTCGAAGATTTAGCTTATCGTGAAATGTTTGAAAACGAGCTGCCTAACGATGAGATCTTCGGTGACTGGTATAAAGAAAAGTTCGTTTACTACCCAACGACGACGCGTGAAGAATTTAGAAATATGGGCCGTATTACCGATTTGATGGAATCAGGCAAGCTGTTCGAAGATGTCGGACTACCACAAATGAATAAAGAAGATGACCGCGTATTGATTTGCGGTAGCATGCCATTCAACGCCGATATCTCTAGAATATTAGACGGCTTTGGTCTTACTGTATCGCCGCGTATGGGCGTACAGGCCGATTATGTCATTGAGCGTGCCTTTGTAGGCTAGGAAATACAGAGTAGAAATTTGCTTAATCAAGATAAATAATTCTTGACGATGACAGCTGGACTGTTATAATACGCAGCCTATACAGCACAACCTGTAGCCCAATTTAATATAGCTCATTGCTTTATACCTAACACGCCGGTGTGATGGAATTGGTAGACATGACGGATTCAAAATCCGTTGCCTTTAAAAGCGTGTCGGTTCGAGTCCGACCACCGGTACCAATACCTAGTTCTATACTATCTTATAGAATAGCCAAAGCCCCTGATATCAGGGGCTTTGCTGTATCTGACGTTCTATACTGTCCTGCTTTATCTATCCTAATCCATGCACTTTGAGCACACTGTCAAGTATACTGATTTTGAGTGTACTTACGGAGTGAGCTATGCTGAAAAAACCGTACAACTAAACTTGGCAAAAAATAATTATAGTTTTTGAAGCCAATTATTGCGAAAGTGCCTCTAACAAAAACTGTATCGTCAGCAATAAGGTTTTTTAGTTAAACAACACAATAAATTTTATGTATAAAATTTAATTGATAAGTCTAACAAAGTAATCTTTTAACGAAAAAGGTTCTCTTGCTCTTTCAAGCTCTATATTCCAGTTAGATATTGCACTCTCGTGTACTACACCTAATTGAACAGGTACCTCTTCCAATTCAAGAATCTTAGCGATTGATAACCGATGACAACCGCCTAAGCCGAATATAAGATTACCATTTCTGCCGATGTGTACATATATCCCCCCCTCCTCTCTAAATACTTTGTTATTAACTTCACTAGCACTTAGGAGCTTTCGACTATCCTTTGTAGATAAAAATATATCATCCAACTTATCATATCTTATGACGATATCGTCAATATTATAGCAGCCGTCGATACCAGGTTCTTTTTCCATAAGATATAACATTAAGTCATAAGCATTACTATCTTTCCATGATTTGTTTTCAGAAAAATGTGCATAACAAACCTTATATTTATCTAACTCTGTAAATGGAACTATACTTAAATCCCAGTCACCCCCTCTTACAGTGCCTGTATCTGAACGCTGCAAATTATTACCAAAATCTATAGATGGATCTAACATAAAGTTTATATTGCTAGGCTTTACAAACAGTCTTTCACATGAGAAAGGAGCGTTTTTTTGATATTTCAAAATATTAATTACATCAACTTTTAAATGCTTTGAGACATATAACGCAAATCTAAAAACTTTATGCGTAAAACCAATATACTTTTTCATTAGAATCCCTCTAAAAGTTATAGCAAAACTCCCATCCTGAATAGCATTTGTTCTCAGATAATAACACTAGAGAACACACAGCATAAAAACTGATATTTAAGATAATCTTTAATTGGATTTTTCTTAAACTGTAAAGTATCCTTCTTTAATCGGTTAATCATCTCAAAGTCCCATTCTTTCTGCGATTGTCCGGCTGGACTAGTGGGGCTAAAGTCTGATTT
The DNA here is from genome assembly GCF_051847375.1 of Psychrobacter sp. 2Y5. Lineage (NCBI taxonomy): Bacteria > Pseudomonadati > Pseudomonadota > Gammaproteobacteria > Moraxellales > Moraxellaceae > Psychrobacter > Psychrobacter sp. 2Y5. The sequence continues at coordinate 25,448 of NZ_JBPYDA010000009.1, read as the reverse complement.
ATTTATATCATGATAGTGTATTTCACAGTATACGTGTTAAGCGATTTAAGGCTTCCTATTAACTTCTCTACGTATCAACAAGCCTTGGATAGAGCTTATGACAGTACAAATTCAGCAAAATTTCTAAAAATGATGTAAATACAGAGCAAACGAGAATAATTTGTACCAGTTGATCAATATGGTATTTATTTTAGACTAACTGTATGATTAGCGCTACGATAGGACATTAAAACTAATTTATCACCAAGGCGCTAATATGTTTAATAAGGATTTATCTTCTTCTTGGTTAATGTTAACCGGACTTTCAATAACAATCGCCTTTACTGGCTGTAGCAGCTTAGTCGATGTCCCCATTTCTGACAATCAAACACCAGCTCTCAATAGCCAAATACCTAGCGATACAGTGTTTGAACAGTGTCCTTCTTTTGATGCTGAAAATACGATGTGTACTGCTCAATATGAGCCGGTTTGCGTAAAAACTCAAGTCGGTTCAACAGTCAGCTATAGTACTGCGAGCAATACTTGTTCAGCTTGTAGCACAGCAGAGGCAATAGGCTATACTAAAGGTGAGTGTAATTAATATACTTATAACTCCATCTCAAACCCTAACGGAAATACTTATATTAGATCATATCTAGCTATAGATATTGGCGTTTGATTAATAGTTTTAAATAATAAAACATACGCGAGATTTCGAAAACGATTTAGGCGATTTATAAAACATAAAAAAATAAACCACCCTACTCGTTAGAGTTAGGGCAGTTATATAAACCTAAGCTGAACGCTCACTTATCTTACTTTCAATCCACTTAGCTATTTCACTCGCTACCTACACTACCCTTACTTGTGTCAGCTGCACCTTTTTAGGAGACGTCGGGTCAGAGCGATTAGACTCCTTTTTGGGTACCGCCCTGTGTACCCTCGTTGGTTACAAGCAAACCTGCTCTAAAATAAATTTACTCCGCCTCATCAATCTTCTCATTGAGCACGTCTGCCATCTCATCATCGATAATATGATCTTCGATATAATTGACGACAGCATAAATAGTAGTCAAATCCATCTCTCTGACGCCTAATTTGACCAGCTCGGCATTAATAGATTCTAAGCTTATGACATCGTCAGGACTGCCTAATAGATGCTCGTCAAAACCATCGTGAACGAACCAATAGAGCTTTTCAAGCACGGTGCTCTTTTCTGTCAAAGTCGAATAGCCATCGCCTTGGATAAACAGGTTAAAGTGATAAGGTATCTCGACATTGTTGATATAAAAAGTACGCAGACAGTCGATGGTGAAGGCTTGAGCATCGTCGCTTTCATTATCAGCTTGATCTCCTGCTTCATCTAAAACACTCTCTTTGACGAGCTCGCCTAATAGCTGATAACGCCCTACTTTGATTTTATGATTATAAATGATAGCGGCATCGCCAATGGCATCAAAAATAACGGCGCTAATATCTAAGGTATTATCATCGATATCATAAAAGGCTTTTAGAGCGGGCAAAAACTCGGTGAGCTTGTCGTCAGGTACTTCGGTCAAAAACTGCTGCTCATAGATGGTGATCATGTCATCAGGAGCATAAAGGTTGACATTATCTGCGTCATTTCTGCCGGTGGGTGTCAGCGGAATAAGGTTAAAGGGATTATTATTAGTCATGCAGAGTGGCCTTGTACTAGAGATTTGCGGTATTGATGTCTGTGGCTATAGTATTAGCGCGTAACACTGATTACGGCGTTACAGAATATATGACGGGCATTATCGCTTATTTAGGCTTTTTTTGATATGTGCTCTACTCTCGTAAAAATCCAAGTTTAGAAGTAGCAGCTATAAAGTGATGCCTAAGCTTGGCTTTAGGTCAGTAAAAGCCTTATAAGTTATCATGTATGCGATTGTCTAGCTTATCGCAAACCGACTCTACTACTAGCTATTCATTCATCAAAAAACCCTCTATGGCTATTTTCTAAATTTTACCTAGAAGATAGCTATAGAGAGTTAAGTCATATTATTAATATCGGTTATTGAGACACAGCAAAGCAATTATTCAATCCTAATACCTTGGCTAAATTATATTTTCGCTTCAAACTAAACAGTCATGCTGACCGGGCTAAACTCATCTTCTATGGGAGTTTGCTCAACTGCGACTATTTTTATGGGTACCGCAAAAGCCCATGCTCTACCATGATTGCAATAAAACTGCCCATCATAAAACGAGACAATATAAGCGGTGAAGTCATTACCATAGTGATCCAACATCGCATCTTCATCACTATCATCACTTATAGCGCACCAAATCTCTTTATTACCACTCATGAGCATAGAGCGGGTCAAATCACTACCTAACATTTTAGTACTATTCATCGTCAGCTCCTTAATGATTGAACCTCTAAAATTTGTCAATCGGTCAATAAAAACTTAGAGTTCTATTTATTTTAGCTCGACCCTAAGCTAAATAATTATTGACTGTAACTTCATAGTCTTCATACTAATTATAACGAATGAGATGCCACTTTATAATAGTACAAATATACTACTGCAAACAGCAATTTAAAATGAAAGGTGTTAATACAGTGACGAACGGTAGCTTAAATAAAAGCGATCCTGTTATAAAAAGTAATGTTTTAAAAAGATTGAACCGCAAAATACTCTTAGATTGAGGTAAAATAGCCCCTATGACTGCTTCAATACAACCGACTTTGCGCAAAATTATTCATTTAGATATGGATGCTTTTTATGCCAGTGTCGAACAGCGTGATTTTCCAGAGCTACGAGGTAAGCCTTTAGTGGTCGGCGGCGACCCTAATGGCCGAGGAGTGGTCGCGGCGGCTAGCTATGAGGTGCGCAAGTTTGGGGTGCGCTCAGCGATGTCTTGTTATGAGGCGCGCAAACGCTGCCCTGAAGTACTGTTTGTCAGGCCACGGTTCGATGTTTATCGCGCCGTTAGTGCCGATATTCGCAAAATCATGCATCGCTTAACCCCGCTCGTAGAGCCGCTGTCTTTAGACGAAGCTTATCTTGACGTCACAGGCCTGACTGCTCATAAAGGCTCAGCAACCTTAATGGCTAACTGGTTACGCGCGCAAATACTCGAGCACACTGGGCTTAATGCCTCTGCTGGCGTTTCTTTCAATAAGATGCTGGCAAAAATCGCCTCGGATATTAATAAGCCCAACGGTATCGCCGTGATCACCCCAACTGATGCTGAGGCTTTTATTAGTAGCTTACCGATTGAGCGTTTTCATGGAATTGGCAAAGCAACCGCTAAGCGTATGCATGCGCTAGGCATAAGTAATGGCGCAGATTTGCGCCGCACTGAGGCGGCGCTGCTGGTTAGTGAATTTGGCAAACGCGGGCAGTTTTATTACGATATCGCTCATGGCTGCGATAATCGTCTGGTAAAGTCACAGCGTCAGCACAAGTCGGTAGGATCAGAGACGACTTTTCGTGATAATTTGAGCGCGGATGCGCCTTTGCTGCAGCAGATTTATGAGCAAAATGCCGACGCCTTTAGTCAATTACAAAAAAAACAGCTTATCGCCTATACCATCACCCTAAAAGTGAAGTATGCCGACTTTACCCAAATCACGCGCTCGCACACGCTATCCACCGCTTTCACCTCCGCAGAGTCCGCTCATTACTGGCTCGATAAACTGTTTGCTGATATTACCCGAACGCTGCCGATCAGGCTCGTCGGCGTCACTTATTCTTCTTTAGCGCCGGCTAGTCAAAGCTTGCCGCAACTGAATTTATTTGATTTTTAGTCTTAGCTGATATTCCTTTTGCCCTATTACTAATAGCCATAAAACAACGGCTAGCAAACGATTTAGAAGTTATCCCCTCAAGCCTAGCTTTCTGCTACAATTGTGCCAAATTTATCTCTCATAAATGATCGAATCATGACCAATATGCATTCTCCTACTTTGACCGAACCTGTCTCTATTTCTAGCGAACCAGTTATGGACACTCCTGAAAACTACCTAAGCGTCAACGACTATGATTATGAGCTGCCTGATCATCTCATCGCTCGTTATCCGCTCGCTGAGCGCTCAGCATCTAGGTTGCTTTACCTGCCGACTAGCGCTGATGAGGCTTCAGTTGCACCGATAGATCATTTATTTACCGACTTGCCAGCGCTATTAAATGCTGGTGATTTAATTGTTTTTAACGATACCAAAGTCATGAAAGCGCGCCTGTTCGGTCAAAAAGATACCGGCGGCAAAATTGAGGTGTTAATAGAGCGGCTACTTGAGCGCGCAGATACCGATAGTGAGACGATCAACATAGCAAAAAAGGCATCAACCACTCATACGCATCTAGCGCTTTGCCATATCAAAGCCAGTAAAGCGCCAAAGCTTGGTCAACAGCTATTATTAGCTGATGGTCATATCGAAGCCATCATGGTCGGCCGTGAAGAAAACCTTTTTATTTTAGCTTTTGCCGCGCCTATTTTGCCCAACTTAGAGCGCTATGGCGAGCTGCCAATACCGCCTTATTTTGAGCGTCATGCCGATGCAACCGACAACACCCGTTATCAAACAGTCTTTCATGACCCTGCCAAGCTTGCCAGCGTCGCTGCGCCTACTGCTAGCCTGCATTTCGATGAAAAAGTGCTGACGATGCTCAAGGATAAAGGAATCAATAGCGCTTTTGTCACTCTGCATGTCGGCGCTGGGACTTTTGCCCCTGTCAAAGCTGATAATCTCCTCAATCACACTATGCATAGCGAATACGCGCACCTGCCGCAAGCGACTGCCGATCTGATCAATCAGACTCACGCTAATGGCAAACAAGTCATCGCTATTGGTACTACCGTCACTCGGGTGCTAGAGAGCGCTTATCAGCAAACTGCAATGAATGGACAGCCGCTAGCCAGTTGGTCTGGTGATACTGACATCTTTATTTATCCAGGTTTCAAGTTCGGGGTAATAGACCGGCTACTTACCAATTTCCATCTGCCAAAATCGACCTTATTGATGCTAGTAGCAGCCTTCTCTGGTAAATCGGCTATCGAACATGCTTATGAGCACGCTATCAAGCAGCAGTACCGCTTCTTTAGTTATGGTGATGCGATGCTTTTGGATAAAGCCTAAGACTGCCTATAAATAACCTGCTAGAATAAATATGCTTAGTGTAGTAGCGTAAGATTTACCATCACTTAGTAAAGAGTATTTATCGTAGTCGAAAATACTCTAGAATTTTGCTGCGTTTAAATGTTGCTTAACGTTATAATTCAGTTAATATGTTTAGGGTATGTTGGTATCTGTTTAACAGCTTGTAAATTCCAACTTGCTATACTCTTAATGGCTACTCAAAGGGCAGCGCATGGCTTGGCAATTACCTTATCGACCGACTCGTCTTCATTGTGCAGTGTCTGCAGCGCTGTTATGTTCACTCGGTAGCGCCATGTTGCTACCAGTAGCAATGGCAGCTACTATCGGTAAGACGACAATTACCTCAGCACAGCATGAGCCGCTAGTCGCTATCATTAGCGTCTCTGACATCGAATCCTCAGACTTCTCAGCCAATTTGGCCAACCCTAATGTCTATAAACAGCTAGGATTGACCCCGACTGACGCTATGTCAGTAAGCTTTATCCCTACTTCTGCTAGCACCGGACAGCTGATGATAAGCACCTCTCAGCCAGTTTCAAAACCTTTTGCCGATGTGGTACTAGCGATCAACGACAACGGTCAGCGCAATACAGTGCCAAAGACCCTGCTGATGCCTTTAGACTCTACTCAGCCAGCGAAACGCTCAGAGCGTGCAAAACCTGCAAAAACTATAGTAGCTAGCGCTCCTAAACCCAACTTACCCGTGATTTCAGCGCCAGTAGTAACATCGACAGTAATCAAAGCGCCAATCGTCGCTACTAGCAGCACTAAGCCCTTAGCGGTCAAACGTGGCGCTCCGCCGCCCTTGTTTGTTCAGTCCAGCTCAGCACCTAATTCAGACTCAGGTAATACCTCAAATCTCAAAGATAGTAGTGCTTTACCTATCGTGAGCGTAGCAGCTGCTCCTAAACTACCGCTTGCACCATCGGCACTCTCGCCCACCGCCCCAGCCACGCGCTCTAACCTCGACATGACTGCTAATACTGCTCCATTGTTAGGCAAGACGAAAATGCTCGATATGGAAAATAACCGCCGCGTAAGTAGCCGTCCTATTCGGCCTAGCCGTGTTAATAGTACTGATATCGGTACTCAGGTTGCTAGCGCTAAACCTTTGCAGCCAACCTCTAACCGTGATGAGGCGATTGAAAATGTTGAAAGCTTAGCAAAAACATTAAGCTCGGTAACGCCTGCTAGCGCAGCGACTAACGTACAACAAACCTTGTTGGCGCAAACGCAAGCTAACAAGCGTGCTCAAAACGATCAACCTTCTTTAGAAAACAAAACTGCAGAAATCAACAGTGCAAAAAACAATACTCTAAATATAGAAGTCTCTCGGCAGATTACCGTGCGTAATAGCCCTCTTAACAAGGTCGATAGTACGGACAGTCCTACTCTAGCGCTGAATTTTACAGAAAACATGGCTGCAAAAAATGCTGGTCGTACTAGTCCAGACAATCAAAACACTGAAAGAGTAAGCGCTGAGCAAGCCGAAAATCTCACACAATTGGCCGAAAGTGCTTCTGTCAGCACTATCAGCGCAAGTCGCGAGGCCGTAGCAACTGATACCTTACCAGTTGATAATGAACAAATAATTAGCTATACCGTACAGCGTAACGACAACTTGTGGCTTATCTCCAAACAAATCGCTGAACAGAATAATCTTGATATATCAGCCGTGATGAGTCAGATCAAAACTCAAAACCCCAATGCTTTTATCAACCAAGACGCCGATCAGCTTAAAGCCAATGCCGAGCTACGCTTACCAAGCTATGAGGTTATACCCTCACAAAGCAGTATTCAAGCTGCTATTACGGCACAGCGAAGACGCTATCTACAAGCCAATAACAAGGCCGCTAAGCAGTCTAGCGAAAAGCTAACAGCGAACGAGCAAACAAGGGCAGCAGGAGCAACGGCTCTGCCGATATCCAAAGCAGAGTCAGAGTCCCCTAAACCAGCTGATACCGCAGCAAAAACAACGACTCAGAAGCTACCGCAAGCGCGTTTTTCAGTAGTGGCACCGGGGCGTAAAGGTCAAGCTGATGGCACCCAAACCAAGTCTGCTACGGCCACAGGGAATGGGCTAAGTACCGAAATACTCGCTTCACTAAAGTCTTCTCGGCAGCGCACTGCTACGCAAGCTCAGCGCACAAAATTGGTGAATAATAGCCTTGGTAGTTATACGCAAAAATTACAATTACAAAATCAAAAACTGGCTGAGCTTGAGGCTCGACTAAAAAAATTACGCAATCAATAACCGCTTAGCTGATAAGCAATACTGGCTCTTGGCTTGCTATACTCAGCACGAATAGTCGTAGGAATTATTATGGATAATATGCTATATATCGTTGCAGGACTAATCATTGTTTTACTGATAGCTGTGTTGATTATGCGTAGGCAAAAAGCGCAGCCAACCGCTAGATATATCGATGACGCTCAGTCCAAAACTAAGCGCGCGCCTACCGACTATGATACGGCTCGTACCAGTATGGCAGCGGGCGCGACTAAGTTCGATAGCTTGACTGTAGCTGAGCGTTTTATCGATCAGCAGCGTTACGACAAAGCAATCGAGGTACTAGAGCGCGGTCTGACCCAAAAGCCCCATGATGCTAAGCTGTCACTAAAACTTCTCAATATCTACGCCCTTACTACGCAGACTGAGAGCTTTTATAGGACTTTTGACGCTATCAATGCTCATGGCGATGCGGTTACTATCGCTCAAGCTAAAGAGCTAAGAGCACTATTTGACCAAGAGCATAGTCAGACGCCTTTACAAGCACGTACCGATATTAATAGTAGCGATGCTGGGCACACAGTGAAATCAGATTATGAAAGTCTGGATTTCGATATCGCAAGCGTACCGAATGAAACGCAGACGCTTCAAGAAAATAGAAATAACAGTTTTCAAGAGACTGCTGCGAATGCTGATGCGAACTTCACTGACTCAGACCTTGTATCTTCCACTCCATTAGCAGGCTCTTTTGATGATGCGAGTAGCAATAACAATGTCGACGCTATCTTTGATCTGACCTTAGATGATCTAGAAAATGATAGCTTTGATGAAGCTGCTGATAATACAGCTAACAATTTATCTGTTAATAATACTGGCTTAGATAGCCATGCTTTGAGCTTAGATGAGCATTCTGAGAACGAGAGCGCTACTGCACCTACGCACTCTGACACTAGCCTCGAGAGCATCGATAGCGTCAACCCCATCAGCGAAGATCGTAGCCCTAATGAAGATTTTAGCCTTGATTTTGATGCGCCGTCAGCGACTGAATCTTTGAGCACTGATACGGTGGGAATTAAGCAAACCGAGAGTCAAAATGCTAATTTGCAGGAGGATTTCGTACTAGATTTTGATGATTTAGCGCCAGATAGTCCCTCGAATAGTGATACTGTCATAAGTACGGATACAAGTAACGATACTTTTGGCGACTCTGAACTTTCTATTTCTGAGCTTCCTGTTGCAGAAGAGACAGTGAACGCTTCTAGTTTTGACTTTGATTTAAGTTTAGACGATGAGAGTTCAAGTGATCTGCAACCAGACGCTTTATCACTAGATAGTTTAGAGCAAGCAGACGCCCAAGATACAGTAAATGACATCAATGCGTTTGCAGTAGAAGAAACCCTATCATCCGCGTCGCCAGCAGACGCTAGCAAGACCACAACTACCGATTTAGAGAGTTTTGACTTTGATTTAACGGACTCGCAGCCTATTGAGGATAAGCCAAGCGCAACTGAGACGATCCCTCCTTTGATGTTCGATGACGAGACACCATTTGAGGATGATTTTAGTCTTGATAATTCTATCTTAGAAGACGCTACCACGACAGTTAGCCCAGTAGTCACAGAGGACAAAACAGATAATACAGATTTTGCTGCTCAGTTCGCCGCTGATTTTGACTTTGTTAATGATTTAGATAATCAACAAATCACTCTAGATTTAGCGGCGAAATATTTGGAGCTAGGTGAGTATGACAGCGCCAAACGTTTACTCAGCGAAGTTATCGCTCAAGGTAGTAGTGATCAACAAGCCCAAGCACAAGCGCTATTAGAGCGCACAGTATAAACTACGGCTATTAAATACAAAACAGCCACGCGTAACTAGTATATGTCATCGCTTTGAAAGAAAGAGAGTTTATTAAGGCTAGAGCATAAATGTCCTAGCCTATATTACGCTTGTAAACACAACCCATTACTCACACTATTTATCAGTAGTTTGCGACCTTATTATGACCTCACGTTCCACGTTATCATCCCCCAACTCACAGTCTATACAGTTGATTTATGCGGGCGGCACCTTTGGTAGTTATGGGCGACCCTTAGCGCCACTTGCCGCCGAAGTGTTCTTGCCAGCCTTGCAGCAGCTTGTCCTTGACCACGATGACGCAGCTTTTTTACCGGCGTTTTCTTGGTTAGATAACTCGCTTATCAAAGACAGTAGCCAATTAACGCCTAGCGACTTCGTACACTTTTACACCCTTTTACTTTCGGCTTATGCCATGGGTACGCGCCAGTTTGTGCTGATCACAGGTACTGACACTTTAAGCTATTTAGGGGCATTTTTAGCAGAAGCTTTTGCCGGTTCTGACATCAGTATCATCCTCACGGGCAGCATGCGGCCGCTACTAGATAGCGAAGAGCTGCACGCTTATGAAATCGACAGCCATAGCGATGCTTGGGATAATTTTCGTGAGGCTCTACGCTTAGCGGCAGCGGGGCAGTCAGGAGTCAAGATATGTTTTGGCGGTGAATCTTGGCCTGCACAAACCGTTCAAAAAATTCACAGTCATGACTTTATGGCTTTTACAGGTCATCATCGCGCCGCCTACCCTGATAATAGTTATATAGATAAACTAGCAGACACTCGCCGTCAGCATTGGCTTGATGATCAGCAAGAGGTTTTGACAGCGGTGCAAGATCAGCCGCTGCAGGCTTACGTCCATGCTCTCTACTGCTTGCCTAATGATCCAAGCGTGCTCAGCGAGCAGCTACAAGCACTTCTCGCTAAACCACCATGCGCTATTATCTTATTAGGGTTTGGCAGCGGTAACGTTCCTTATTCGCCGCAGCTTGCCGAGGCGCTACAAGCCGCTTATAAACAAGGCCATATGGTCGTCTGCGCTAGTCAATGTCCGTTTGGCGGTGTCAGTGCCAGTTACGCCGCTGGCAGTTGGCAATATGATTATCACGTCATCGCTGGTGGACGGCTAACCCTCCCTGCTATCTACGCGCGTTTACTGTGGTTACTACTGCGTTATGACACCCCTGCTCGCAGACGTAAGCGCTGGACTTATAGCGTCAACCAGGCAGGAACTTCTACGAGTCGTCAGCGCTAAAACCAATCTTAAACCTATACAATCTATACAACCTATACAACCTAAGCACCTCACCTATTATGACCGACTCTTTAGCAGATAACGCTCAGCGGATAGTTAAACAAGATGAGCCTAGCCAAAACACACTCGATGAAGGCACCTCTACTTACACTTTAGCGATAGCTATCGAGTTTTTGGGGACTCACTATTATGGTTGGCAACGGCAAAAAGAGGTCATAGGCGTCCAGCAAGTCCTAGAAACTGCCATTAGCAAAGTCGCCAATGAGACAGTAGAAGTCGTCGCTGCAGGGCGTACAGATTCAGGGGTGCACGCGAGCAATATGGTCGCTCATTTCGTCACTCGCGCCTACCGGCCAACTCGTAATTGGCTGCGCGGCGTCAATAGCCTACTGCCCGATGATATTGCCCTGCGCTGGATCCAGCCTATGCCCGCTGATTTTCATGCGCGCTTTAAAGCCATTGCTCGGCGTTATCGTTATGTTACCCTTAATCAAGACACGCGTCCGGCTATCTTAAACCATCAAGTGACTCACATTCATGAGCCATTAGATCTAGCCTCGATGCAGCTGGCCGCTAAGTCTATAGTCGGCACACATGATTTCACAAGCTTTCGCGCTGCAGCCTGTCAGTCCAATAAGCCGGTGCGTACCGTCAGCCATGCCAAGCTATTTGCTCATGGTGCCTTTATTGTTTTTGATATTCAAGCTGATGGCTTTTTGCATCATATGGTACGTAATTTAATGGGTACGCTGTACGCTATCGGTCGTCATGAGCTGCAGCCGGAGGACTTCTTAGCTATTTTAGCGCAAAAAGATCGCACTATTGCCCCGCCTACCGCTGCCGGTGATGGACTTTATTTTATAAAAGCTTACTACCCTGAGGAATACCAGTCGCTTTTCCCTAAAGAGCCACTGACCCCGGCTTGGCTTAATCTGCCAAATTAACTCTTATCTAAATATTAAAGCTCAATTATAATTTGACATACATAACCACTAAACGCTGTCAAGCAAAAACCCGCTGCCATATTGCTTTAATCGCCAAACTTACGTATAATATTGGCTTATTTTTCATTGATTGATATAAATTATGGCTAAAAAAGACGATATTATCGAGTTTGAAGGCGAAGTCATCGATACCTTGCCAAACACTCTGTTTAAGGTTCGTTTAGAAAACGGACACGAAATCATTGCGCATATCTCTGGTAAAATGCGTAAGCATTACATTCGTATTTTGACTGGTGATAAAGTCAAAGTCGAGATGACCCCTTATGACTTGACTAAAGGTCGTATTACATACCGTGGTAAAAATTAATCCTTTGGGACTCTGACGTTAACTGATTGATGCTATTATTTTTATCTCCTCTAAACTTAGATCTAGCCTAGAGTATTAAGTCCGTTTAAACCCCTGTTATTATAAAAAATACCGCTAATACGATTATTAGCGGTATTTTTTTGTTCAAAATTTTAGCTCAAGAATTTAATCAACTTCATGTTTTACCGTAAAATTACTTAAACTCTACCGTAGCATCATCATTGATAACCCCTAACAAAGCTAGCGCGTCCCAATTAGTTAAGCGCACGCAGCCTGCTGAGGCTTGGCGACTGATGCGATCAGGATCTGGCGAACCATGAATACCATAAGAGGGCTTTGTCAGGCCAATCCAAACTTTTCCAACTGGATTATTAGGGCCTGGTGGAATGATAAACTTCTCTCCGTTATCGCCCGTATAAGTGTAGTTCGGTCCGTTAACCTTCACTTGTACTTCATGGGTACCCGTCGGTGAAGGCGTTGCGGTGCTGCCTACCGTAGTAGGATAGCTGGCAACGAGATTGCCTTGATCGTCATAGGCATATAGAGTTTCGGTAGTTTTATCCGCAACCACGCGGCTAACAGGCGTAGTATTAGGATTACCTGGGTTATAGACGGTAATGGTCTCGCCAGCCTCAAAGCTCGCTTGCGGGTTTAAGGACTTGAGGTAACTGTCACTCATATGAAACTTCTCTGCTAATGCTTCAAGTACGCTTTCATAATACATACCTTCAAGCTTAGACTTCGCTTCTGCTCCGGCTGGAATAGTGGTCGTTTTGATGTTCACATCATCGGGAGTCAGCTCGTAGCGGACTAGCACCGGTTGCCGGGCTAGCGTTTCACTCGCCATCAGCGCATCCCAAGTCTCGGCACTGAGCTTGTCAGTGACATTCAAGCCATTGGCTTTTTGAAAAGCTTGCATAGCTTTACGAGTGTTTTTACCCCAGTAACCATCCACTGAACCGACGCCGCTATGGTTCCAATTCAATAGCGCTTGCAAGCGGGTGCCGACTTCGCGATCTATCTTTGCTCCCTCTTTCCAATTGACGGTATTTATCTTTTTTGCAGACTTAGATAAGCCCTCTGTCGTATAGTTAATGGTTGGTAATAGCTCATTGAGAGATTTAGCTGTCGCCTTGCTAGCTGCTTTATTGGTGTCAATGTTTTGACTGATACCATTAGTGACGGGGCTAGTATCGTTGCTAGTAGCGGCTAGCGCTGGACTCATAAATAATACAGTAGATAAGCCGCTAGCTAGCATAGCGCTAGTAATTTTGGTTAGTTGAGACATAGGTTTCCTCTAATATTCAATAAAATCTTATAATGATTTTTTATTATTGTGAAAGTATTTATCAAAATAAACACCTCAATAATAATGCCACAACCCTATGTCAGCATATAAGCCCATTGTGTTAATAACGGTCTACTCATACAGTATCTATGTAAATCACAGCTTATTAAGTAAGCCTTTATAAGTGATTTATTTTGGCCAAAAAAAACCTATAAACCGTGAAACGATTTATAGGCTAAAAGAGCTGTAATCATCTTCAAATATAGGCTATCACTCTAACAAAACAGCTATACCAATTTGGCCAATACGGCCTCACCCATTTGACGACAACCCACTTGCGTCAGGCCACTTTCGTTTTTATCCAAGATATCAACCGTACGCAGTCCATCATCTAATACATCGCTTACCGCTTGCTCTATGGCTTGTGCGGCTGTCTCTTGCTTAAAGGTGTAACGTAGCATCATCGCCACAGATAGAATTGTCGCGAGCGGATTGGCTTTATCTTGTCCCGCGATATCAGGAGCTGAACCATGGCAAGGCTCATACATGCCTTTACCCTCTTCATCAAGGCTCGCTGATGGCAGCATACCGATAGAGCCTGTGAGCATAGCGGCTTCGTCGGATAGAATATCACCGAACATGTTGCCGGTGACCATCACATCGAACTGCTTAGGGTCTTTTATGAGCTGCATACAAGCGTTGTCAGCGTACATATGCGATAACTCGACATCGCTATAGTCTGCTTTTTGCATCTTGATCATCGTCTGCTTCCACAGCTCAGTCACCTCTAACACATTGGCTTTATCGACTGAGCAGATTTTAGCGCGTTTACCGCTGGTTTGGGCGCGGGTCTGCGCCATCTCAAATGCTACTTTGCCTATACGCTCAATTTCGCTGGTGCTATAGACCATAGTGTTATAGCCTTGCTGCTCACCATTATCTAAAGTACGGATGCCGCGTGGCTCACCAAAATAGATACCGCCGGTCAGCTCACGGACGATCAATAAGTCTAGCCCCGAGATAATGTCAGCTTTGATACTCGAAGCATTCACCAGCTGCGGATAAAGCTTAGCGACACGCAAATTAGCAAACAAGCCAAGCTCGCTACGAATCTTTAGCAGGCCACGCTCAGGACGTTTGCTGCGCTCGATACTGTCCCACTTAGGGCCACCAACCGCGCCTAGCAGCACTGCATCAGCCGCGAGAGCCTGTCTTAAAGTCTCTTCTGGTAACGGTTCACCAGTCGCATCAATTGCCGCACCACCAAGGAGCCCTGACTCAAGGGTCAAGCCCAAATCGAATTTATCATTGGTCGCTTTAAGGATATCGATAGCTTGAGTCATAATCTCAGGACCGATGCCATCGCCTGCTAGTGTCAAGATAGTGGCCATACTTTTCCTTGTTTGTGAATATTCTTATAAAACTAGAGTTTATAAAACTTAATTATTTATGTGAATCGGAGCTTTTAATAAAACGTTATAGACTGGCTAACTCGTGATTAACTCGTAGCCGTGTCATCAAATAAGCCTGTTTCTACAAACTCGCCCTGGCGCTCGGTATCGGCTTGCTTACAGAAACGACGCTCGATATTGCCGTCTTGGATCAGCTCGATGCACAGAGGGTTTGGTGAAGCGCTAGATAATAAGCTGCTATCTTTTTGCTCAGGCTGTAACTTATAAGCACGCAGCTGATAAGTACCCGCAACGAACTCATGAATAACGGTAAAGCGCTCAACATAACTTAAATTATCTTCAGGATAAAAGTTCACTTGTACTTCGCGTTTAATAGGCTTTACACGGGCATAATAATTAGTGAGCCCAGAGATGCCAGACGCCGATAACGGTACTAGCTTGACCGACTTATTATCGACTAATGACGTCTTGTCTTTATCAGGTCTTACTATCACTATATTACCATCAACGGGCTGATGCGTTTCTGCTGAAATAATGGGCGTCTGGTCGATGCGGGTAATCTCGCAATGATAAGTACCCAAGCAAGCAATGTTGGTCTCACCTGCCACCGGATAAATCGTTCCTGACCAATTATCTGCACTATCGGCTTCTTCTATCTGCTGATAACCGGTAAAAAGCTGACAACTTGATAACAGTGCACTCATAGCAAGAGTGGCACTAACATAAGCAACAAAACGTGTTTTTTTCATAATGACGGCTACTTTTTGTGAATTATAAAGTTGCTTTTATAATAGCTATCTCACCGCTATAACTCAACACAGTATTGCTTACTGTATAACTATTATTAATACTTGTATTAATAATAGTAGCTACTCTCGGTACTACTTATCAATATAGGTTATCAGCATGGGTCATAATCACTGATTAGTGATACTGAGAATTTAGGTTAAGCGTGTACCTGATTGAATATCCAAGGCGTTTTTTGCATCATTTTATGCTCATAGTCTTTGATAGCATCGCTTTGCTGCAAGGTTAGACCGATATCGTCCAAACCGTTTAACAAACAATGTTTGCGAAACTCATCGACCTCAAACGAGTACTCTTCGCCTGTTGGGGTGATTACCACTTGGCGCTCAAGGTCAGCGGTTAGCTCATAGCCTTCATTAGCTTGCGTAGTAGTCATTAGTTTATCGACGATAGTTTCATCCAAAATAATCGGCAACATACCGTTCTTAAAGCAGTTGTTATAAAAGATATCGGCAAAGCTTGGCGCGATCACGGTACGAAAGCCGTATTCTGAGAGTGCCCAAGGCGCATGCTCGCGACTAGAACCGCAGCCAAAGTTTTTACGCGCCAGCAAGATAGTTGCGCCCTGATAGCGCGGTTGATTTAAGACAAAATCAGGATTTATTGGGCGTTTACTATTATCTTGCCCCGGAAACCCTTCATCAAGGTAGCGCCAATCATCAAATAAATTCACCCCAAAACCGGTACGCTTAATAGATTTTAAGAATTGTTTAGGGATAATCTGATCGGTATCGACATTTGAGCGATCTAAAGGGCAAACGATGCCCGTTTGAATGTTATAAGCTTGCATAGTATTTCCTGTTCTATTTCTTGTGAGATTAACCCGAATCGTTACACTAGATAAAATTTAATAGGTGTACTTAAAATGAACTTGGTTTGTTAGAGAAAACTCGACCACACTATCCTCTACAAAATTGATTTTTCTAACTAATTCCTCGGTCACCATAATAGTAGCCACATGAATCCTGTTTATTCTGCATATCCAGTAGACTATAGGAGTTGCAACACTGGCTAACTGATATTTATTTAAAATTATGATTATCAATTCTTTTAAAGGTAGTGTGGGATCTAGGTTGAACTCAGCGCTATGAGGCGCGTCAACATCATCACCCATACAAACCGAATCTCTAGTTACCTTAAATTTAACCATTATTTTTGACGCACCTTAAAAAGTACGTACATCGACAAAGTGACCGGCCAATGCTGCCGCTGTCGCCATCGCCGGACTGACTAGATGCGTGCGCCCGCCATTACCTTGACGCCCTTCAAAGTTACGGTTAGAAGTCGAGGCGCAGTGCTCCCCAGGCTCAAGCTTATCGGCATTCATGGCCAGGCACATCGAGCAACCCGGCTCACGCCATTCAAAGCCCGCGTCAGTAAATAACGTATCTAAGCCTTCTGCCTCGGCCTGCAATTTGACTTGGCCAGAGCCAGCAACGACGATCGCCTCTTTAACCGTGTCAGCGACTTTACGGCCTTTAATCACCGCCGCAGCATCGCGCAAATCTTCGATACGCGAGTTGGTACAAGAGCCAATAAAGATACGATCAAGCTGAATATCAGTGATCGGCTGACCTGCCTCAAGACCCATATAAGTATAAGCGCGCATCCAGCCTTCTTCTTGAGTGGCATCTGCCGCTTGCTCTGGCGTCGGAATGGATTGAGTGATATCAACGACCATCTCAGGGGAGGTGCCCCAAGAGACTTGCGGAGCAATCTGGCTACCATCAATCTCAACAACGGTATCGAACACCGCATCAGCATCTGAATATAAAGTACGCCAGTAGCTTTCTGCTTGCTGCCACTGCTCATCAGTTGGCGCATAAGGACGACCTTTGACATAATCAATAGTGGTGTCATCGACCGCCACCATACCGACGCGCGCTCCTGCCTCAATCGCCATGTTACAGACTGTCATCCGGCCCTCCATGCTCATCTCTTCAAAGACTTGACCGGCAAATTCGATGGCATGACCATTGCCGCCGGCGGTACCGATCTTAGCGATAATCGCTAACACGACATCTTTAGAAGTGACCCCTGCTCCAAGCTCGCCGGTGACACGTATCTGCATGTTTTTCATTTTTTTGGTGATCAAGCATTGCGTGGCTAAGACATGCTCAACTTCAGAGGTGCCGATACCATGTGCTAGGCAGCCAAGCGCACCATGAGTAGCCGTATGTGAATCCCCACATACCACTGTCATACCCGGCAAAACGAGACCTTGCTCAGGACCCACCACATGTAAGATACCTTGACGCGCATCATTGATAGTGAATTCAGCAATATTGAACTTAGCGCAGTTATCATCAAGCGTGACCACTTGCAAGCGCGATACTTTATCCTTAATTCCTTCTACGCCTTCTAAACGCTCTTTGGTCACAGTCGGGACGTTATGGTCTGGGCTAGCGATATTAGCAGACAGACGCCACGGCGCTCTATTGGCAAGCTCTAAACCCTCAAAAGCTTGCGGGCTAGTCACTTCATGCAGTAGATGACGGTCGATATAAATAAGGCTAGAACCATCATCACGCTTGCTGACTTCGTGAGCATTCCAAAGTTTGTCGTATAATGTTTGAGCGGCCATGTAGCTATCCTTTTTCGGTTGCTAAGCTTTAATTAGTAAGCGTCTATACTGAACGCTAATATCTTAATTATACCTTATAAGCTAAATTGTTAACGGCTTAGTCTTTTCAATTAATAACTATTTATTTGCTAAACTTAATAATTAACAAAAATAACAAAGTAAAAGTGTTAAAAAGCGGGTTCATCTCTTGTGATTATAACAGCCTAATCCTATAATAATAATTGATGATTTTTATCTATTCCCAAACTTATATTTCTAATAAATTATGATTGGGTTAGCCAACTTTTAATTATAGCTCTACATATAGCTAAGGATACCGGTTTGAACACCACCAATTTGACAACGTTTGTCACCGTTATGCAAACAGGCAGTATCTCTGGAGCAGCAGAAAAGCTGTTCATCACTCAGCCTGCCGTAAGCAAACGTATCAAAAACTTAGAAGATGAATTCAATATCACTCTATTTGATACGGTTGGACGAGGTATCGTACCCACACAAGCCGCGAATGAGATGCTGCCCCATGCTAGACGTTGGCTAGATGATTACGATAACTTTAAAATCAATCTACAGCACTCAGAACAAGTCGTCTCAGGCAAACTGGTGATTGGTACTAGCCATCATATTGGCCTACATCACTTGGCGCCGGTGCTCAAGCATTTTATTCAAAGTTATCCGGCAGTCCAGTTAGAAGTGCATTTTGTCGATTCTGAGGAGGCGCACAAAGCCGTTCTCGATGGTAATTTGTCACTGGCCTTCTTAACCCTACCGCCTGTCTACGATAAGCGCCTAACTTATCATACGCTATGGTCAGATCCGCTGTACTTCATGACCGGCACTTTATCGCCTTTAGCTAAAAAGACCAACGTCACTTTAGAGCAGCTAGCGCATTATCCGGCTATTTTACCTTCTGCCAATACCTTTACTAGTCAAATTACTTTGGCTGAATTTGCTAAACATAACCTCAAGCCTTATGCCACTATGAGCACTAATCCGCTCGAGTCTATTCGTATGCTCGTTTCTGTAGGATTAGGCTGGTCGGTACTGCCGCAGACCCTGATAAGCCAAGACTTAGAGCGTATCAATATGGCGGACAATATCGAGCTACAACGCTATCTAGGTGTGGTTATTAACCCCAAACTGACGCGCTCTAGTAGTGTCGAGGCGCTATTAGAGCTACTTGCACCTATTGATTAATTCATGATAACGTTAGCAATATAGACGTAACAAATGCGATAAACGTGATCCAAAAGGTCACGTTTTTTTTATAGTTATTTTATGGTTGGAAGTAATTCGAACGGCTTACGTAAAGCTAATGGCATAAAATCTATGATTAGTAATTGATATTGCGATACGTTATAATTATTTCGTATGAACTTTTAACATACAGTTACTTCAGTGATAATCACGCAATCTTAATTAATGCTACAGCATTACTCGCGTAAGGTTTTGAACTGATCTATTTTATAGCTACTGTCAATTGATTTAGCGATTAACACTAAAGTTAGAAGTAACTGACAATATCATTAATTTGAAGTGCTATTGATTCAAGGTACGCTTAAGTATTAAGAGCGATAATTGAAAACAGCATTATTAGCAGTCAGTTTCATTTATGTTTTTGAGTGAGATAACTCATACAACTGAAAGTGAAAGCTAATTATCTGCTTTTAAAGTTATATCGATAAACGTATGGTAAAACTGACGGTTTTAAACGATTGATATCCTTCACTGGAATAAATTAAAAGCTACTCATTTTTCATCTATTGATGTGAGCTTGTAGCTGACTGTGATTATATCAATCCTGTAAAGTCAAAAGTAATCACTTATTGATAAATACAAAGTTAATAAGTGCAAAGCCATTACGAGATATCTAATGGCTTTTATTGTTTTTAGATATCACTTTTTGTACCGAGTTTCTATTTTGTATCTCGATAGTGAAATATAATAACAGCCAACACTGTTGGTTAAGGACTGTTTATATGAATGGAGTTTCGAGTGGCGTCCTCATCTCGCTTGGCGCCTATTTTTTAGTAATGATCGGTATCGGTATTTATGCTTACTTTAAGCAAGCCAATGACACCGAAGGTTATATGTTGGGCGGCCGTAGTTTAGGCCCTGCCGTAACAGCATTGTCCGCTGGTGCCTCCGATATGTCTGGTTGGTTGCTCTTAGGTCTGCCCGGTTACATGTATGCTGACGGGGTGGTGAGTGTTTGGATTGCGCTAGGTCTGACTTTAGGCGCTTTACTGAACTATATTATCGTCGCACCGCGGCTGCGGGTCTATACCGAGGTTGCCGGTAACGCTATTACCCTTCCTGATTATTTTGCCAACCGTTTTGAGGACAAGTCGCACCTATTGCGGGTTTTCTCAGCGATTGTCATCATTCTGTTCTTTACCGTATACACCGCAGCCAGCTTAGTGGGCGGCGGTAAACTGTTTGAGAGCTCACTGAACCTATCTTATAGCACTGGCCTGTGGGTTACTGCCGGCGTCGTTGTCGCTTATACCCTATTCGGTGGTTTTTTAGCGGTATCGATGACTGACTTTGTGCAAGGGGTGATTATGCTCTTTGCTATGGTTATTGTGCCTATCGTTGCCTTTACCGATTTGGGCGGGGTTTCTAATGCCTCACAAATTGTAGGCAACATTGATCCTAGCCTACTGAATGTGTTTAGCGGCATGACTTTCCTTGGTATCATCTCTTTACTAGCATGGGGCTTAGGCTATTTCGGTCAGCCACATATCATCGTCCGCTTTATGGCGATACGCTCGGTCAAAGATGTACCAACGGCGCGTAACATCGGTATGAGCTGGATGGTGATTAGTTTGATTGGTTCTTTGATGACTGGTTTTGCCGGTCGTGCTTATGTACAAAGAACGGCAATGACCTTAGATGATCCTGAGACTATCTTTTTGGTCTTTACCCAGTTTCTATTTACCCCGTTAGTGTCCGGCTTCTTATTAGCAGCTATTTTGGCCGCTATTATGAGTACCATCTCCTCGCAGCTGTTAGTGGTATCAAGCTCGTTGACTAAGGATGTTTATAAGCTGTTCTTAGATAAAAAAGCGCCAGAGTCGCGCCAAGTGTTAGTCGGTCGTCTCTCTGTGATAGCCGTTGCTGTCGTTTCTATTATGTTAGCATCAGATCCTGATAGCTCAGTACTTAACCTAGTGTCTAACGCTTGGGCAGGCTTCGGAGCAGCCTTTGGACCTCTAGTTATCTTCAGCTTAATCTGGCGCGGTATGAACCGTAACGGCGCTGTCGCTGGTATGGTCGTTGGTGCCTTAACGGTAATACTATGGATCTACGGTCCATTTGAGATGAATGGCATGGCGCTTAATAGCTGGTTATACGCTATTGTTCCAGGCTTTGTGTTAAGCACTATCGCCATCTTTGTGGTCAGTATGATGACTGGCGGTCCTAAGCCTTCGGTTAGCGCTACCTTCAAAGAGATGGAGCTTAATCTGCATAAATAACCGTAACGCTTAGTCATTATTTTAGTATAAAAATAACCCTCGCTATTTAATAATAGCGAGGGTTTTGTTTGGTTAGTAATGAGCTTTAAAAGATCTAAAAAGTCTTGGTTAATAGTATCGTTGCCGTTTTCTCATCACGATCATCATAATAGTCAAAATTACTTGATGTTGTATCATAATCAAATACCAGTCTTGGCGTCAGGCCTAGCAGAGTTAAGTCACGCTTCCACACTTGCAAGCCTATTGATTTGGTTTTATCTTCTCTTTGTGAACCAAGCTCACCACCAATGGCATTATAGTACCCTTTTAAGCCATTCCCTGATAACGCATCTGCAGGATCATCATACTCTTTGACCGCATAACCTGCAGTCGCTAGCGTTGAGATACCACGCTTCCATTCTCGTCCCCAGCCGACGTTGACAGAATTACGATCGTAGCTAATGATACTAGACTTAGGTACATCATTACGATAATTACCTAGGCCACCATAAAAGTACTCTTTGGCGTCTTTGATATAAAAAGCATTTAAGCCTAAAAACCGGCCGTCAGTTTCGCGATTAGAGTTTGCATCATCTTCAAAGGTCTCTTTGGACAAGATACCAGTTGCCGATAGTTTTAGTTTTGGCTTTACCCAGCGAGAGCCACTCAGCGTCGCGCCTTTTCTCAAACTATACTCGCTTTCATCATAGTAGCGCTTGGTCACAAACGGTGTGAGAGAAACATCATTTTTGGCATCATCATAACCTACTCCAGCAGAGGCGGTAAAAAGATAATCGTTATAATCACTCTCATCCCAATAGCCTTTTAAGGAAGCATTACCGCCGACTGTGGCATAAAAGTTATCGGGTAAGTTAAAGCGTTTATTGGCACTGACATAACCTTGCAGTCCATTACCTGATTTTTGCTCAACTGATCTACCTAACTGAGATTGCAAGCTCTTTGAAGGCGCGTCATTGATATTATCATCTCGGACATAGCTGACAGAAGCATCAAAGCGCCATTTCTCTAGCCTATTAATCTGGTTCAAGGAGTTCTGTACTCGAGCCATAACTGGCGCGGGCAGATCTACGGCTTGAAGCTTGGTGTACTGATCCTTTGCCGCCGCGTATTGTTTATCCGCTTGTAGCGCTAGCGCCATATTTAAGCGCACCGGATGAAAGTCCGGATCGGCTGCTAGCATCTCTTTATAAATGGCGATCGCCTGTTTATTCTTGGCTTCGCTACGATAAACTAGCGCATCTGCAAAATTAATCAGCATCGGATCATTAACGGGTAGAGCTTTATAATGCGGTAGCAAGGCTTTGACAGTCGCCATATCTTGCGCAGCCAACGCAGTATTTAAGAACTGGCTAAATCTTGCTGGATCTGCTTTTAGCGCTTCTAGGTTATAAGAAGACGCTGCTGCTAATTGCTGACGACTGGCAATCGATTGTTGCGCCTCTTCGCTTGAGATTACCGTAGAAGGGACGGTGGGATCTGATAGAGCATTTTGACTCTCACGCTTGAGCAATTCAGTGGCTTGGTCATTTGCCGGTTGGTTCAAATCAAGCTCTGGCTCTGCCGCTATGGCCGATGCCGAAAAGCTCATCATAGTGAGTATGACAGCCGCGGTTAAGGGCTTAAATAAGTACTGATTATTCATAGGTGTCCTTACCAAATTACGATGTTAAAAATTCAAAACTTAATTATCCTAAGTGATTTTAGTGATTTAAGCGAGAACAAAACGCTCTAAAGTGCTTTATTCTTTGTGCTACATAGTCAGACCTCTCTATTGATTTTTGCTAGTAGAGGTATTTTTAAAGACTCTATTGGCTTCGGCAATATTTAGCTTGTTGCCTAGTTGTGATGGCTCTTATTAATAACTATCTAACAATTAACTATTCATCACTAACCATTAGCTCTTAGATAATAATTTAAAAAAAAGCGCCCTAGAGCGCTTTTCTTTTACTACTAATATTCTAGACTATTTAACTATTTTTTCAGCGCCAAAGGTACCTTGGAATTTAGTGCCAGTTCCCGCGACTGTTCCCTTGCCACCTTGGTCAGATGCATCTTGATAAATACCGCCCAAGAAGTTACCTTCTTCACCGTAGAAACCACCGGCGGTATCGATACCGTTGACGTTCCCAGCAAAGGTATTGCCATCAATTGACGCTTTAATACCGATTTCGTTACCTGCTGGCATGTACTTATAATTACCTGCGTCAAACGATAAGGTACCATCAACTGAGCCATTGACAAAGTCAACATCGAATGCGGATCTACCCTCGATTGGAGCTGTAGAAGCATTGTCATCTAGATGAATGTTTTCAATATAAGTCGCCATGCCAGTGTACTGAGCGGTACCATCACCAACGGTCTTGAGGTTATCCATACCGTATTTAGAAGTTAGATAGCCTTCTACATAGACGTTAGCAGCGCGTGAGACATCGCCAACTAATGAGTTGAAGTTGCCATAAACGTGACCGACTTGCATCTGACTGTCAAAGTTTTCGTACACAGAGCTGTAGTTAAAGGTTGGATTGGATCCGCCTTTACCTGCGTCTACGGTCACTGAGTCATTGCCTTTAAGCGATACAGATATTGGTTGTAACACACTTTCTGGTTTCACCATATCTGCGCGAACAACACCACTATTAAAGCTACTAAAATTATCCCCTTCTCGATTGTCTACTGGCACTTGAGAACCATTTTCCGTCTTTAACTCGGTCCAATCAGACTTATCATCACGTATCTCTACATAGCCAATAGCGTTATCTAACTGCCCTAATCCAAAAGGTAGAGTTCTCTCTTTACTACTAAGTGCTGTAGATTGAAAGCCTGTCATTTTAGACTCTACTGGCGCAGGAGGTGCAGTTATATCAACTTTGGTTGCGCCGTAAGTTCCTTTACCTCCAGAAACCTGATAGACACCGCCTAACAAGCCTGCATCTTCACCAAAGAAGCCGCCTTTGGTATCAACACCATTCCAACTACCTGCAAAGGTATTACCACTGATTTCAGCCTTGATAACCTTATCACTCACACTAGTACCTTCAAACGACAGTCTACCATCGACTTGGCTATCGACAAAGTCAACGGCAAACTCTGAAGTCCCTATCGTTGGATTACCACCAATGATGTCTGAGTTACTCAGATAGCTAGCATCACCTTTATAGCCAACCTTACCATCATTAATGCCATTATCTATATTGTACTGTGATAACTCCTGCATATACTGCATATCGGCATTATCTGTACTATTACCTTGCACATAAGTATTAGACAAGGTATCCAATCGAACACCGTTATTTGTAGTTTTTAGATCGCCGTATAAATGACCAACCTGCATCTGATCATCATAGTTCTTATAAACGGACGTATATTTAAAACGTCTGTTCAAATACCCTGCTGGCAACGAATACAAAGAACTCTTTTTAAAGCCTTCTTCGTAGTCCTCATCACTTGCGTCTCGTAACTTGAAGTCAGTGGTCGTGTTTGCATCATAACGTTCATTCCCAGTTGCTATTAAATTAACTTTAAGCGTATCGTAGTCAGCAGAGTTATTGTTAATAATAGCGCCATTACTATCTGAGATTGTATTTTGGAACCCGCTAATAGTTGCATTTGCAGCTACTACAGGGTTAGTTGGTGCTGGTGGTAGTGCCTGCGCAGCTGCTAAAGCATCTTCAGCAGCTTTGGCTCTAGCCTCAGCCTCTAATCTTGCCGTTTCAGCCGCATCAGCACGTGCATTGGCTTCTAGCTGCGCTTGTTCAGCATCGGCTGCTTGTTGTCTGGCTGCGGCGACTTTTTGGGCGGCTTCTGCTTTGGCATCACCAATGGCGACTTGCGCTGCTGCTTCGGCTTGGATCACAGCCTCTTCTGCTGCAGCTCTGGCAGTCTCAGCGGCTAGTCTTGCCGCTTCTGCAGTCGTTGCAGCTTCTAGAGCAGCGGCTTCGGCAGCTTCAGCGGCGGCGGCGCGTTCTAATGCAGCGGCCAGTTGGTCTTCACCATTACCCCCATTTTCTAGAGCATCCTCTGCTCGTTGTAGTGCTTCTTGCGCTTTAACAGCATCTTCTTTGGCTTTATTTGCAGCAGCAGTTGAAGCAGCGGCTTGTGCTTGAGCGTCTTTTAGCGCTTTATTA
>NZ_JBPYDA010000008.1:0-167387 GCF_051847375.1 Psychrobacter sp. 2Y5 | reverse complement strand
GAAGCGCAGCGATGCGTGTAGCTAACCTGTACTAATTGCTCGTTTGGCTTGACCATACAACACCCAAGTGGTTTGTAGCTATCTATAAGAACTTAGTTTTATAGTTAGACAAGCATTATATCGATATCACCTTTATCCTTGGTTCAGTTAGGATAAGTGATACTTAAGTCATTAAGTAAAACAAACAGACTCATATCTAACCCCTTTGCTGACGACAATAGCACGATGGCACCACCTGATCCCTTCCCGAACTCAGAAGTGAAACATCGTTGCGCCAATGGTAGTGTGGCTCCGGCCATGTGAGAGTAGGTCATCGTCAGCTCTCTATTCCTGAAAAGCCCCCTTAACTTAACTGTTAAGGGGGCTTTTTTTGGCTAAGATTTGTAGTGAATGATTGGTTTAAAGTGTTGTTTCATTGCCCAACGACTAGTCATTACTCAGTCATTCCATTACACTATTTCTATCTACGAATAAATTAGTGAAGAAGGAATATAAAATGACCACTTCAAAAGTAACCTACCAAGGTGACCTGCGTACTACTGCCATACATCTGCAATCAAATAATGAAATCATCACCGATGCGCCGACTGACAATCAGGGCAAAGGCGAAGCGTTTTCACCGACTGATTTGCTTGCTACTAGTTTGGCAAGCTGTATGTTGACCATCATCGGGATTAAAGCTCGTGATATGGAGATAGATATTGCTGGTACCACTGCTGAAGTCACAAAAATCATGACAACCGATCCGAGACGAGTTAGCGAAATACATATCATTATTAGCTTTAATCAGGATCTTGATGATAAAACTAAAAAGGTATTTTATAACACTGCGCTCAGTTGCCCAGTAGCCAAAAGTATTCACCCTGATATTACGCAAAATGTCACTTTTAGAACCGCTAAAACATTATAATATGGTAAACACTATGCCTGCTAAGACATTGTTAATCGTTGCTCATGCACCATCACGCAATACTGAGAAGCTAGCGCAAGCGGCCTATAAAGGCGCTAATCATCCTGATATAGATATCAATGTTATTCTAAAGTCGCCACAAGAGACGCAGCCTGAGGATATATTAGCAGCAGATGCTCTGCTGTTAGGAACCACCGAAAACTTATCTTATATGGCAGGACTGACTAAGGACTTTTTTGATCGCTGCTATTATCCAGTGCTAGAGCATAAACAAGGGATGCCATTTGCCTTGTATATTCGCGCCGGTTTTGACGGTACGGGGACTAAACTCGCTATCAAAACGATTATTACTGGTCTGCGCTGGAACCAAATTCAAGATACGCTTATTTTAAAGGGTGATTGGCAAGAGGCGTTTACGGAGCAAGTAGAAGAGCTGGCGATGACGTTAGCTGCTGGAGTGGAAGCCGGTATTTATTAGGCTAGTTTTTTAAAACGATTATGACAAGATAGTATTATGAACAAAAACAACTTAGGTAATACGGATATTAGTAGCCAAGATAGACTGCCATTTTCACAAGCGTGTGAGAATAATAAACAACCTATCTTAGACGTGCTACAAAAAGAATTACAAGACTCTACTCATGTACTAGAAGTAGGCTCAGGAACCGGTCAACATAGTGTACATTTCGCGCAAAATTTGCCAAACTTGCAATGGCAAACGAGCGATGTCATTGATAACCATCAGGTAATTCAAGCTTGGCATGAGCGTTATCCTGTACCTAATTTACACGCGCCGTTAGCGTTTGATTTGATGACAGATGCCATACCAATCTCGAAAAACAATAACCCTTACGACGCTATTTTTACTGCCAATACTTTGCATATTATTGCTTGGTCTTTGGTTGAGAGACTATTTGAGTTGGCTGGAGAGGTATTACCATTAAAGGGTAAGCTAATAGTGTACGGGCCTTTTAATGAACACGGACATTATACTAGCGCTAGCAATCAACGTTTTGATTTATCGTTAAGACAGCGCGATCCTAATAGTGGCATTCGGCATAAAGAAGATATTCTCGCTTTAGCAAAACAGCATGATTTTACCTTAGACAATGAGTATCAGATGCCAGCAAACAATCAGATATTAGTATTTAAAAAATAACCGCTACCTTATTTGGTGGCGGTTATTTTAATCTAAAAACTTAACCTGTATTACGTAGTCCCGCTGCTAAAGCATTGATACTACGAATTAAGGGATCTTCTACCGCGAGTTTATCTTCTGTCGTTTCTGGTTGTCGCATGCGTTTGAGTAGCTCGATTTGAATATAATTAATCGGATCCAAGTAAGCATTACGCCACTCTAGCGAGGCCGCCAAATCTTGCTGACTGGATAACAGTGACTCTTGATCTAGCAATGAGTTAAGATTTGCGTTGGTCAGTTCATGCTCATCAATGACTGCCTGCATTATTTGCTCGCGTAAGGTTTCATCCTCACATAATTGGCTGTATGCGCGGGCAATACTCATCTCAGACTTGGTAAAGGCCATTTCAATATTGCTGACAAAAGCACTGAAAAATGGCCAGTGTTCATTCATCTCTTGCATTAAACCTTCATCTTTTTTGACACTATCTAGGGCGCTGCCCACGCCATACCAAGCAGGAAGGGTAAAGCGAGCCAGCGACCAGCCAAACACCCAAGGTATAGCCCGAATGGTCGATTTGCTCGGTAATCCTTTTTTGCGATGAGCAGGACGTGAGCCAATATTGAGCAATGAAATCTCTTGTACGGGCGTGGCTTCAGAATAAAATTGATAGAAGCCTTCTGTATTATCAGTAAGTGCCCGATATTGCTTTTCGCCTGCATCTGCCAAACGAGAAAATAATGCTTCATAGCTATCAAGCTGTTTTGGCTGTGCGACAAACCGCGATGAGCTGGCCTTTAAAGCGCCAGTGATTCCCATGGTCAGTTCAAACACCGCCGTGTCTGGATTGGCATATTTGGCGTAAAGTACTTCGCCTTGCTCGGTAAACTTGATTTGTCCGTTTAGTGTGCCAGCAGGCTGGGCAGCAATGGCTTGATGGGTTGAGCCGCCGCCACGACTGACAGAGCCGCCGCGTCCATGAAACAGTCGTGTGCTAATGCCGTATTTGTTGGCAATATTGGTGATGGTTTGCTGGGCGCTATACAGCTGCCAAGCCGAGGTGATAATGCCGCCATCCTTTGAAGAGTCTGAGTAGCCAAGCATGATCTCTTGCAAGTTCCCTGAGTGCTCGAGTAGCTCACGATATAGTGGGTTTTCTAAAATCGTAGGCATGATCTTATCAATGTTTTTAAGATCTTCAATGGTTTCAAATAAAGGTGCAACGGGTAGGGCAGCAAATAAATGACCTTCATTATCGATGCCAGATAAGCCCGCAAAACGCATCAGTAGAAGCACTTCTAACAGTTGACTGGCGTTATTGGTCATGGAGATAACATAGCTACCAAAAGTATCCTCACCAACCAGTTTGCGCAATTTCGCCACAGAGCTCATCAAGTTAAGCTGTTCACGCGTCTGCTCGCTTAAATTATCACTATAAATAAGTGGTGTGCCAGATTTTTTTAGCAAACGCGTTAGCCATTCTTGACGTTCTAATTCGTTGAGATTTTGATAGTCAGGTAGGTTTGATGCATTAGCGAAGATGTCAGCGATAACCTCACCGTGATAGCCTGAGTCTTGGCGAATATCGAGAGATGCTAAATGAAAGCCGCAAGTTTTTACTAAGCGAATGGTATCAAGCAGTAAACCTTCGCTATGAGCCTGATCATGGGTGCTCACGCTTCGTCGAATAAGTCGTAAGTCATCTAACAAGGCCTGCGGTGTTGAGTAGGCATCTTCTGCGGCTTCATCCTCTGTCCCTTGGCTTTGGATATGTTGATTGGTGGCTTTTATTTTGGCAAGGATGAGGGATAATAGCCTTCTATACGGCTCGTTATCATAATCATCAGGGTTATAATAGAAAACTTTTTGATCGAGCTCACTGTAGTCTTCGATACGAGCATATATGTTTGCGTCAATATCGACAATCGTGTCGCTATGAATAAGCTCACGACGTAATTTTCTAATTAACACTTGATAATGACGCAGTACAGTATCGGCATGCATCAAGACAGCCATCTCCGTGGTCTCATAGGTAACAAATGGGTTGCCATCTCTATCGCCACCAATCCAAGAGCCGAAGCTGACAAAGGCGGGTAGGGGATAATCGGTGAGTTCTGGATAAACCTCGACGATAGCGTCTTTGGTATTGCGATAGACTTTGGGAATGGCGGTAAATAAACTGGCATTAAAATAGTGCAAACCGTTATTTATCTCGTCATAGACCAAAGGTTTGCGCGTACGAACCTCATCTGATGACCAAAGCAGATCAATGGTCTCTGCAGTTTTTTGTTTGGCTTGCTCAAAGGCTAGGCTACCTTCGGGATAGTCAATCATAGCATCCGTATGCTCATATAGCGTTTGCAAGATGTTCATGGTGGTGCGTCTACGTGCTTCAGTAGGATGAGCGGTAAAAACAGGAATAAATTTGAGATGATCGATGAGCTCTTTTATTTGTTCAGGTTCGATATTGCGTTCACGGCACTCTAATAAGGTGCGGCGAAAGGAGCCTTCCCAGCTTTGGTTAGACTCGGCACGCATGGTACGGCGCTGCTCACGTAGATAGTTTTCTTCAGTCAAATTTGCGAGGAAAAAGTATATAGAGAACGCACGAATGACATTTTTTAAGGTTTGATTGTCTAGTGAGGCAATAAGATCAATAAGCTGCTGTTTTTTCTCTTCATTATACTCGCGGCGTTCCTGAATAAAGCCTTTACGCAAGGTCTCAATAGTATGGACAGTATCTGCTCCAGATTGGCGAGCAATGGCTTCCCCCAAAAATGATCCTAACAATCTAATACGTGCCCGTAATACTTCATTCCTTGCTAACATGACTGTTTTCCTTACTTGTGATAATGACGATTAGAGTCAACAGACTTTATTTATAAATAAGGCTCGCAAACGAATCTACGAACCCTTGATATGGTTAATATAAAAGAATACACGAATGGTGCGACAATAATAAGCATCATTTATAGGTGTTGGCTAAAAAGTCTAAGTAACGACTCCAAGAACGCTGATCGGCGCGCGCATCATATCTATCAGGGTTATTAAAATCCGTAAACGCATGCACCGCGCCGCTATAAGTGATCATTTCATGCGGTACTTTACTGGCCTCTAAGGTTTTGCCAAGGGCGGTAAAGTCCTCTAAGGGAACCGCTTCGTCGGCCGTACCATGAAAGACTAAAATCTCTCCTTTGGTTTTATCATAAGATTGTCCGGTTGGCGTCTCAAGTCCTCCATGAAAAGGTACAAAAGCCTTTTGTTCAAATCCTGCTCTTGCAAGCTCAAGCGCAACGCCGCCGCCAAAGCAATAACCCATCGTTACGCCTTCGCGGACATTATTGCCTTGCGCCTGTCCTGTATTTAGAGCACCGGCAAGCAGGCGCCGCATTTTACTACGATCGTCGTATAGCTCGGAGGTGAGCCGTTTTTTGTCTTCAAGTTCGGTAGGGCGAATGCCTGCACCAAACATATCAGCCGCTAGTACATTATAACCCTCGCTCGCTAGCATATCCGCGCGCTTTTTCTCATAATCCGTCAAGCCGTCCCAATCATGAATTAGCAGTATAAAAGGAGCGTTAGGTGTATCCGCTTGCGCGTAATATCCTTGGTAAGGTTGGTTGTCTACTGTATAGCTGATATCTTGTGTAGTAATAGCAGCAGCGCTTTGACTAAAAACGAGCGTAAGAGCGCTGACTGATAACCCAATAAGCATAGTTTGAAAACAAGAGTAGCGGGAATGACTAGATTGACAACTATTATTCGATAACATAAGCGACCTCATAAGCGTAGTGAAGAAGGGTAAAAAGACTAAAGCATGTCCTCAAACGGTACTAGAGAGTGGTTAGAGGAAGTACTTAATAAACTAAAAATAACTCTGATTCTGTCATTCTTCGCAAACGGCAAGACAATATTATCTTATTTTATTGTTCGCAAAATTACGGAATGTTCAAAATCTGTTCCGTTGCTATGATTAAAATGACGATATGGCCTAAACAAACAGTCTTTTAATAAAGTACCACAAGCACTTTTTGATAGCTGCAAACTTTAACCAAATATCAACAGGTATTATCATGTAAAACCTAAGTAAGTTCCGTAGAATTAAATTTCGCTCTTATCAGAGTCTAATTCTTATAACTAGCTAGGATGCATGATGAAAACAAATATTGATCATACTGACCCCGCAAAAGACATGAACCCTGCCCGCGGAAATGGTGGCGAAACCCATCAGCGCGCAGACGATGACGCCAAAGCGCTTACCACTCAGCAAGGTGTGGTTATTGCTGATAATCAAAACTCTTTGAAAGCCGGTAGCCGTGGCCCGAGCCTTTTAGAGGATTTTGTATTACGCGAAAAAATCAATCATTTCGACCACGAGCGTATTCCAGAGCGTATTGTTCATGCGCGTGGTAGTGCAGCGCACGGTTATTTCGAGCTGACAGAATCGCTAGAAGAATACACGACCGCCAAAATTCTTACAGAAACAGGGAAGCAGACACCTTTATTTACTCGTTTTTCGACCGTGGCTGGCAATAAAGGCTCAAAAGATACGCCTCGCGATGTCCGCGGTTTTTCGGTAAAGATATATACCGAAGAAGGTAACTGGGATATCGTTGGTAATAATATGCCGATTTTCTTTATCCAAGATGCGATGAAGTTCCCAGATCTTGTCCATGCGGTAAAGCCTGAGCCGGATCGCGGTTTCCCGCAAGCAGCCTCCGCCCACGATACCTTTTGGGATTTTGTATCTTTAAGCCCTGAGACTATGCATAATGTTATTTGGCTGATGAGCGATCGCGCCATACCCCGTAGCTTTAGTATGATGGAAGGCTTTGGCATTCACAGTTATCGTCTGCTCGATAAAGACGGCAAAAGCACCTTTGTACGCTTCCATTGGAAGCCGGTGGCTGGAGTGCAGTCACTAACTTGGGACGAAGCGGTCAAAATCTCTGGCGCCGACCCTGACTATAACCGCCGCGATATGTTTGAAGCGATCAACAATGAGATGTATCCTGAGTGGGAGTTTGGCGTACAGCTCTTTACCGAAGAAGAGGCTAATGAGTTTCCATTTGATCATTTAGATGCGACTAAACTCATTCCAGAAGAATTAGTACCGGTAAAAATTATCGGTAAAATGGTGCTTAACCGTAATCCAGATAATTTCTTTGCAGAAACTGAGCAAGTGGCATTCTGTCCTTCGCATCTACCACCGGGTATCGATTTCAGTAATGACCCGCTATTGCAAGGTCGTCTGTTTAGTTATTTAGATACTCAGCTGTCGCGTTTAGGCTCACCAAACTTTGCCCAGATCCCTATTAATGCACCAAAATGCCCATTTGCTAATAATCAGCAAGATGGTCATATGCAGATGCAAGTACCAAAGACTCGGGTACTCTACGAGCCGCAAAGCTTAGATCCTACTCGTCCGCGTGAAAGCGTGAAGAAAGGTTTTGAGTCTTTCCATGAACAGTTGGACGATGGCGTCAAAGGCCGCGTACGTGCTGAGAGCTTCGCTGATCATTATAGTCAGCCGCGCATGTTTTATCGCAGTCAAACGCCTGAAGAACAGGCACATATCGCTTCAGCCTACGCTTTTGAGCTGGGTAAAGTGGATACCGCGCATGTCCGAGCACGAGTACTCAGTCATCTGATCAATATCGATGAAGACTTAGCTGACCGTGTTGCAACCGCGCTAGGAATGGAACTACCAGAAGCGGCTGAACCTGCAGCACCCGTACAAGATATGGATATATCTAAGCCGCTCCAAACGATTGGACGCACGCCTATCTCATTAAAAGGTCGCTTAGTCGGTATTTTAGTGGCTAAAGATTCAAGCCATGAACAAGTTAAGAGGTTTGAAGACGCAGTCAAAAAACAAGGGGGTATGGTAAAAATAGTAGCCCCTAGTAAAGAGGTTGAGCTGGATGATGGTACTCGCGTACAAGCTGATGAACGCATCGCTGGTGCGCCCTCTGTATTTTTCGATGCTATTGTCAGTATCATAATGCCAGAGCAAGCCAAAAAATTAGCTCAAGATAGCGCGACGCTTGACTGGTTTACGGATGCTTACGCGCACTGCAAAGCGATCGCTTACTGCGGCGCCACGGAGGAATTTATCTTAAGTAAGCTTCCAGTAGAAAAAGATAAGTTTGTCACGCCATTAGCAGAGCTTGATAGCTTTGTTGAGAATGCAAAATCTCGTCTATGGGAACGTGAGCCCAAGGTTCGTGATTTAGCTTAGTCTTATTAAGTAGTTATTTAAACGAAAAAACTCAGCCTAAGCGCTGAGTTTTTTACTTTATCAGCTTATAACCCTCTGAACGGTTCACTTTATGCGGTAATAAAAAGTTTGCTCACAAGCGTTCACTGAATATAGTTTATTACTTGAAACTGAACGCTATAATGGTAAGCAAATGAATAAGTAAAACTATGAGATAAGTCTTAGAATAAATAGTCATTAAAAATAGATCAGTAAATTGTAGTTGATTGAGAGTTGTTATGGATTTAACAAACATTGTAGCGATTGAAGGGTATATTCAGACCACTTATATGGCCGTTTATCCTGATAAGTTATTATTGCTTGATTCAGGATGTCGATGTGATGTCGATAACATCTTGGCGTACATTACCAATGTTTTAGAGCGTCCAATAGAGCAGCTGAAGGTTGTGATGGTTACACATATGCATCCCGATCATGCTGGTGGTGCTGAGCTATTGAAACAAAAAACGGGCTGTCAAATTGTTAGCGCCAAAGCTGAAAAACCTTGGTATCATGGCATTTTAGGTAGGTTTAAACATTTGAATGATTTGGGTTTGTTGTATTATGTCGCCAATAGACAAGGCAAATCTTTTACAAACGCTTGGTATGATCCTATTTTGAAAGCTGATATAACGGTTGGAGAGGGTGATAGTGTGCCCTGTTTTGAAGACTGGATAATTTTGGAGACGCCAGGACATACGGATCGTGATCTATCCTTGTGGCATCCACAGAGTAAACAGGCGTATACGGCAGATCTTAT
The DNA here is from genome assembly GCF_051847375.1 of Psychrobacter sp. 2Y5. Classification (NCBI taxonomy): domain Bacteria; kingdom Pseudomonadati; phylum Pseudomonadota; class Gammaproteobacteria; order Moraxellales; family Moraxellaceae; genus Psychrobacter; species Psychrobacter sp. 2Y5. Next base: position 158,319 of record NZ_JBPYDA010000008.1, on the reverse strand, counting down.
ACTGAGTATGAAAGGTAAAATAGTGTCACCATATTTGATTACTTTACCTGATGCTTATCGAGCGTCTTTAAATAAAATCAGAGCATTAAAGTTAGAGAGTTTATTATTAGCACATGATAAAAGAGTCAAGATGAGTAATGAAGACTTCGCTCGATTAATAGAAAAAACACCAAATAATCCTCGCAAAACCTCATTAAAGAATATTTTGGGCACTGCTTTTCTAAGACTCAAATTCGCTCGTAAAAGAGTTAAAACCCCTTAGTCAAAGGCCCAACTGATAAGCAAGCAGTTGATAAACGAATAAAAAAAAGCCCCGCTACCAAAAGTAGCGGGGCTTTTGCAGTATGGTGGACCGACCGCGACTCGAACGCGGGACCAATTGATTAAAAGTCAACTGCTCTACCAACTGAGCTATCGGTCCTGAGCGAGGATAAAACGAAGCACTGCTTCGTCCGAGCGCAAGAGAATTTACATTTTCGTAAATTCTAAAAGCTACGCATCCAAACTAAGGGTTGCAATCATTCGCAAGAGAAAATCCTTTAAATAGGATTTTCTGAAAGTCTTGCTAGCAACTTAAGTCTAAATATTAAGTCTTCGCAAGAATAATTTCCTTAAAGGGAAATTATGTAAAACGTTAAGTTCTAAAAATGTTTGTTTTTAAAACTAAACTTATCAAGCTAATACCGAGTAGGGCAGAATACTTAATAAGAATACTACTGAAAATGGTGGACCGACCGCGACTCGAACGCGGGACCAATTGATTAAAAGTCAACTGCTCTACCAACTGAGCTATCGGTCCTGAGCGAGGATAAAACGAAGCACTGCTTCGTCCGAGCGCAAGAGAATTTACATTTTCGTAAATTCTAAAAGCTACGCATCCAAACTAAGGGTTGCAATCATTCGCAAGAGAAAATCCTTTAAATAGGATTTCCAAAAACCTTGCATCTAAACGCAACGTTATAAATAATGCTGCTTTTTTAGCTCTGCAAGAGAATTTTCCTTAAAGGGAAAATTCTAAAAACTTTGCTAGCAACTTAAGTCTAAATATTAAGTGATTCGCAAAGCTTTCTCTAATTCACATTTAGATAGTTTCTATCCCTAAACGTGAGAGCACATTATATATATTCCTGTGATAATTACAACCCCATGAGGAGCAAAAATGATGAATTGGGCGTAAATTTTATGAATTTTTTAAATCAGTCAACTTTATTAGAAATAGTTTTATGCTATCGCCTTGATAATAGACACCGAGCTAATCTCTAGAGAGCGCCTCCACAGGATCAAGTTTGGCAGCGTTACGCGCCGGCAAGAAACCAAAGATAACGCCAATTAAAGTTGAGCAGACAAAGGCCGCTACAATAGACGTCGTTGAATAAATTACCTTGAAGCTCTCGCCAGCGACGCTATTGATTAGCTCACCGATAGCAAAGGCGAGTCCAATGCCAAGCAACCCACCTAAGATACAAACCAGTATAGCCTCGATCAAAAACTGCTGCATGATATCGTTTTGACGAGCGCCAACCGCCATACGCACACCAATCTCATTGGTACGCTCAGTGACTGAGACTAGCATAATATTCATAACGCCAATGCCGCCGACGATTAAGGAGATAATAGCAATAGAGGAGATCAGTAGGGTCATGGTGCCGGTAGTAGACTCAATCGTTTGGCGAATGGAGTCTGAGTTACGAATACGAAAATCATCGGTACCGTGGCGACCTTCCATTAAGGTGGAAATCGCAGATTCAGCTGCCGATGAGGAAATACTATTATCAATTAAGGCGACAAAACGCTCAATATTGGGACTACCGACGAGCCGAGACATCATCGTAGTATAAGGCATGTATAGAGTAGGCGACTCTACTTGACTACCAAAACCACTGTTATTAGGCGCTAGCACGCCAATAATCCGGCCGGGCACGCTACCGATTAACACCACTTCGCCGATAGGGTTGTCATTATCGGCAAAAAAAGTCTGCTTAGCATTATCATCAATGATGATATCTTGCGTGCGTTTTAAGATGCTTTGTTCATCGAAACCTTGACCTTGAATTAAGGTCTCACCGCTAACGTCAAGGTAGTCTTGACCCACACCGCTTATGCTAGCTGCCTCTTCAATATTGCGATAACGCACGCTCATGTTAGTGTCGAGCTGTGGGCTGACGCTCACTACATAAGGCTGATCAGCGACCGCCTGCGCGTCTTGCGGCGTCAGATTATCATCATTGTACTGACGTCTCGGATCGCCCCAAGGGTAGCCATCCATCACGGTAATGGTATTGGTACCTAAGGAGCTGATGTTGGCCAGTATTTGCTCTTGTGAGCCTTTGCCTAAGCCAACAACTGAGACCACTGACGCGATACCGATAATAATACCAAGCATCGTCAATAGCGTACGCATCTTGTGCGCGCGCATCGCGAGCAACGACATTTTGAACGCTTCAAACAGTCGATCTATAAAGCTACTCAGCCTACCTTTACGATGCTTGTTGAGTATAGGTTCTGGCTGGACTCTACTATCAACTGCGGTCTGCTGATAATGCTTGGTGCGATAGTCTTCAATGATATAGCCGTCTTTTAGCTCAATGACACGTTCGGCCTGCTGAGCAAGACCGGGATCATGAGTGACCATGATAATGGTATGGCCTTGCGACTTTAGCTCGTGCAAGATGGCCATAACGTCTTCGCCCGATTTACTATCCAGCGCCCCTGTCGGCTCATCGGCTAAGATAATATCGCCACCATTCATTAGGGCGCGTGCGATAGACACTCGCTGCTGCTGACCGCCTGAGAGCTGGTTGGGTCGATTGTTAACCTTGTCTGCTAGGCCTAAATCGGCTAGTAACTTCTCTGCGCGATCGCTACGGGCTTGTCCGTCCATCCCTGCATAAACAGCCGGGACAGAGACGTTATCACGAGCGTTAATATCACCTAATAGATGATAGCGTTGAAAGATAAAACCAAAGTGCTCACGGCGCAGCTTAGCTAGCTCATCGGCATCCAAGCGACTAACAGGCTGTCCATATATTTGATACTCACCAGCGGTCGCTTGATCAAGACAGCCTAAGATATTCATCAAAGTCGACTTACCAGAGCCGGATTGTCCGATAATGGCGACCATCTCGCCTTGATGAATAATAAGGTCAATATCATGCAGCACACGTATCGTCTGCTCACCAGCACGAAACTCTTTAATCAGTCCTTTCACTTGCATTAACGGCACATTTGCTGCGCTATTGGCGTTGGTTTTTAGAGGATCCATGGGTTCCAAGACCTATAGTTGTCAAATCAATAGTTATCAAATCAAAAGCTCACTAACTCTCTAAGATTAGAGATCGTCTAATCTTTAGTGTAGGTACTATTTTGCTGAGCTAAAAGTGATGCTTAGTTATGATCAAGGTTGTTTTTAATAAAGGTTTAGTCATTATCAAGCGTTAAAAGGGACGACCACCTCTACCACCGCCATTAGCTGCTTTTTCTTCTCCTAAGATAACCTCATCGCCTGCTTTGAGACCACTCAGAATCTGCGCATTGACGCGGTTATTAATGCCGACGCTCACCGCTTGCTCTACTACTTCACCGTCTGCTTTCAATACGCGAACGCTTGCTCTGGAAGAGTCGATATCTCGATTAGAGTTATCTATAGCTTTATTATCTTTAGCCTCAACGTCTTTAGAGTTGTTTTCGGCTGAGTTAGTTGGTTTTCTAGCTTTGTTAGCAGGCTGTAGGGCAGCAGAAGGGACTAATAGAGCGTTTTCAGCTTCATTAACAACGATGTAGACCTGTGCGGTCATATCAATACGGAAACGGCGCTCAGTATTGGGGACTTCGATATAACCGACGTAATAGATCGCTGAATCAGTAGAGCTGGTGTCGCTAATGTTTTCTGGTGCAGGCTCAATGGCTTTAAGCACCGCATCAAACTTCTCATCAGGGTTGCCAATGACATTGAAATAAACGGGCATGCCCGCTTGCACGTTGATGACGTCCGCCTCAGAGATTTGAGCGTTGATGCGTACAGTCGATAAATCGGCTAAGGTCACGATAGTAGGCGCAGTTTGATTGGCGTTTACAGTAGTGCCTTGCTCGGTAGTGATAGAGACGACCGTACCGGACATTGGTGCGCGAATAGTGGTGTAGCTCAAATCCTCTTGCGCAGTACTAACGTTAGTTTGTGCTTTGCGTAAGGCGGCGCGTTGGCTGTTGATATTGGCTTGAGTTGTAGTAATAGCGGCTTTAGCGGTATCTATAGCGGCGCGAGCATTATCGACCGCGGCTTTTGCCGTTGCCACACTCGTGGCTTGGGTATCATATTCTTGTTGTGAGATGGCATCGATAGCGACTAAGCCCTTAAGACGCGCAAAGTCAGATTGTGTTTGCTTGTATTCAGATTGACGGCTGGCTAGATCAGCATAAGCGCTTTTTAAGCTGGCTTGACGACTCAAAAGCTCGGCTTGGGCACTTTGAATAGCGGCTTCACTTTGTTCAAGACTGGCTTGCTCATTGCTTAAATTGTTCTTTTGTGTGACTTGATCGATTTGGGCAATGAGATCGCCTTGTTTGACCTCATCTCCGACTTCGACATAAAGCCGAGTAACTTCCCCTGATACTTGCGCGCCAACGTCAACCGTGTTTAACGCTTTGACTTTACCGGATGCCATGACGTTGTTTTCGATATCACCTATTTCAGCGGTAGCGGTAATGTAATTAGGAGTCTCTTCTTTGGGTTTGAAAGTTCTGTAAGCCAGCACAATAAGTGCTAGCACAACTAAGGTGATAATGCCCCATTTTACAACTGATTTTTTGGTGATTTTGCGCATGCTCAAAGTCCACTTACAATCAAAACAATTTTGACTATAGTAAAGACTTCATTGATAAATTGAAATGGTTATTAGTTTGCGAAAGGTTAAGGAGAAGCGGGGTAGCTGCAACATAAATATTTATTAAAAAACTGTAGGTCGTTATTTTAGTAAGCCATCAAGTAGCAAACAGCTTTTTCCCCGACAGCTCAAGCGCGGCTTGTAATAAAAGCTCCCAAGCAGGCTGGCGAATTAACCCTTTAATCGCTTGATCACAGCGATAAAGCAGATCCGGCCACAAGGCGGTTTGCGCAGGGGAGTGACGTCGACAAGCTTGGCTATATAGGCTTTGCTTACTGCGCCAAATCCCTAAGCTTTGCGGATCTTGACCGTCCATTAGCGCCATGATTAGCCGCATGTCTTTACTGATGGCCCAAAGTACCAAAGTCGTTGGCTCGTCAGTGGCTTGTAGTTGAAACATAATCTTCGCCACTTGCGAGCTGTTACTCGCGAGCATAGCATCGGATAAGTCAAAAACGCTAAATTGCGCATCGCTGACTAATGCTGCTTGCAAGTCAGTGATATCTAAAGCTAGGTTTTTATGACTGGCTGAGTCGCTATTGTTTTTGTCAGTAGTAGGACTGAGACTGTCACTATCATTTCTCGATAACTGCGGCGCGAACAGATACGATAAGCGCCAAAGGGTTTGATAAGCGCTTAGCAGGTGATGTTCGGTGTGCGACATCAATAATTGCCAAGCCTCTTGCGAAAGCCGTAAGCCGAATTGCTCTGCTTGCACTTGTAATAGCTGCTGACGCGCGCGCTCATCGTATAAGTTACCATCGATAATCTGACCGTACTTGGCAAAAGGCGCAAACCACTTGCTGGCTTGGCTGCGTTTGTCTTGTTTTGGGGTTAACCATAACAAGCTGTGATTATGAGCACCAGATTGCGCATCGATAGCAAAACGCTCAAGCTCGCTAATGATGGCTTTATCAGGCTTATGGTTACCGGTGACAATTAAAGCGCTGGCATCATCGAATAATGATAAGCTGCTCAGCTCGGACAATACCTCTTGCCAAGACTTTACTGATATTAGCTCAATGCGTTTGATGGCATAGTTCTGCTCGCGCCAGTGGGGCCGCAGCGCGTCAATCAGCCATTGCTGAAGTAAAGGCTCATCACCGTGCGCCAGCCACAAGCCCGCCACTGCTACTGAAGGTTGCAGTAACTTAGGGTAGGCTTGGATAAAGGTCTGCTGCATAAAGATAAGCCATCAGTTGCTGATTCAAAGTGCTGATTCAAAGTGCTGATTCAAAGTGCTGATTCAAAGTGCTGATTCAAAGTGCTGATTTAAAATGCCAGTTTAAAATGCTAAGAGGTTGGGGGAGTAATCACTGTGGTCGATGGCGCTGAGCGCTCTAACATAGGTGCAGTTTGGTTAGTCTTGCTAGTATTGGAGGCTACTTTTGGTAAGCTGATAGCGACATATTGATCGGTAATACGGCGCGCTAAGCTATCATAGAGCCAATCGCGAATCTGATCGCCTTGTTGATCGTCAGTGCTGACCGATGCCTCATTATACTGATAGCTGCGCTCTACTTGGATAGGATTAGTCAAAGTCACCGGCTGTCCATTTTGATAAGTGTCGTAGGTCACATCAGCGGAGAGTACCAAACGTATCTCGGTCAAAACGCCTACTAGCTCATAGCGCCTAAAGCGTAGATTATCTACTTTTATTAGCGCAATTTTTTCGGCATCGATATTGTTGGCTTTGCTATTGGCTGCGTTTTCAATCATCGTCATACCATCGACGACGTCTACTCCCAAAGTCTCTAGGCGTCTATTCAATGGCAGCTTCAATGGGAAGGAGAGACGATTGTCTTCAATCACTACCGCTGTTTTTTGGACTTCAAAATTTAAGGGCGCATCAAGCCCGCGCAAATGAAAACCGCAGCCAGTAAGGCTAGTCGCTGTCGCCACTACAGTAACCATAGGTAGCACTGCTAGTAAAGAGGTGGCTAGTGTTTTACCAAGGCTTTTGCTTTTAGCAGGCGTACCCGAGCTGTTCTTACGTGCTGACTGCATTTTTTGCTGTTGATACGCCATAACCTTTATCCTTAATCGCTATAAAAAAGCCTAAAACGTCACCGGTAGATAAAAAACAATAAATTAGCCAACAACGACAATGTTAACTAATTTATTAGGGACAACGATCTCTTTTTTGATCTCACCGGTAAGAAACTTAGCTACGCTGTCAATACTGCGTGCCTGAGCCTTTAGCTGTTCAGGATCACTATTAGGAGCGACGTCCATTTTACCGCGCACTTTACCATTAACCTGCACCACCATAGTGATAAGGTCTTGCACTAAGGCACTCGCATCCATAGCAGGATAGCTCATCGTCAGCGTATTAACGGCCAACTGCTCAAGTAAATACTCGCCAGCATGCGGCGCATAGACGGAGAGCATAATGAGCAAGTCTATCAAAGCTTCGTGCTGCACTTGCAAGTCTTGCTCGCCATTGGCATTAAAACTAGTCAGCTCATTGGCAAGCTCCATCAGGCTCGATACTGGTGTATTCAAGGCCAAACGCTCGCCTAAGTCTTTATCTATTTTGCCAACCGTTTCATGGGTCTTACGCCGTAAATTTTTGGCCTCGCGGCTAAGACCCTCTGTATTTAGAGGCTGATTATTTAAAGTAACAAGCTCTAAATTAGCCGCGCTTAAGGCCTTAATATGATCATGAGCCAGACGCCAGACTTTTTTAACAAAGTTATAAGGACCTTTAAGCGCATCATCAGACCATTCAAGGGTTTGATCGGCGGGGGCCGTAAACAAGGTATATAAACGCACAGTATCCGCGCCGTACTGATCGATAGTAGTTTGTGGGTCGACGCCATTATTCTTCGACTTTGACATTTTCTCGATTTTGCCAATATTTACCGGCTTACCGTCAGCTTTTAAGATAGCTTTGATCGGTTGACCGCGCTCGTTATAGTCGATATCGACATCATCAGCAAAATAATAAGTGGTGCTACCATCGCTATTGATACGATTAAAGGTGCCCGCTAACACCATGCCTTGGGTCATGAGATTCTTGAAAGGTTCATCACCTGAGACTAAATTTTCATCACGCATCAATTTATGGAAAAAACGTGCATAAAGCAGATGCATCACCGCATGCTCAACGCCGCCGACGTATTGATCGACGGGGAGCCATTTGTTAGCGGCCGATTTATTGACCATGTGCTGGTTGTCATTTGGACTGGCAAAGCGCGCGTAGTACCAGCTTGATTCGACAAAAGTATCAAAGGTATCCGTTTCACGCTCCGCTGGATTACCACATTTAGGACAGCTGGTATTGACAAACTCAGGCATGTTTTTGAGCGGATTACCGCGACCATCAGGCACTACATTAGTTGGCAATACTACTGGCAAGTCTTGCTCTTCTACGGGCACCGTACCGCAGTGTTCACAGTTGACCATAGGGATAGGGCAGCCCCAATAACGCTGGCGGGAAACGCCCCAATCACGTAGACGGAACTGAATTTTTTTATTGGCAAGACCCTTTGGCTCAAGCTTCTCAAGCATCGCCGCAAAAGACTGCTCAAAGTCCATACCATCAAACTCGCCTGAGTTGACCAAAGTATTGCGCTCAGTGTAGGCGAGGTTAACCTCAGAACCTTCGGCTTCGGCCTCAGCTTTTGCGGCATCAAAATAACCGGCAGGGACGTCGATGACTTGTTTGATCGGTAAGTCATATTTAGTCGCAAATTCATAATCGCGCTCATCGTGAGCTGGTACTGCCATTACCGCACCTGAACCATAGCTCATAAGTACGTAGTTAGCGACCCAAACCGGCAACTCTTCTCCAGTGAGCGGATGAGTAACGGTTAAGCCAGTATCCATACCGATCTTCTCAGCTTTGGCAAGATCGGCTTCAGCAACGGAGCCTTTTTTGCAGAGCGCATTGAACTGGGCGATGACCTCATCATTTTCGGCAGCATATTTCGCTAACGGATGCTCAGCGGCAACGGCGACATAAGTGACCCCCATCAAGGTATCAGGGCGGGTGGTAAACACATCTAAGGTACTATCTTGCCCTTCAAGCTCATAAGGGAAGTGCACCTCCATACCGGCACTACGTCCAATCCAGTTGCGCTGCATAGTCAGTACTTCTGAAGGCCAATGACCCTCTAACTGATCCAAATCGTCGAGCAATTCATCGGCGTATTCGGTGATATTGAAGTAATACATTGGAATATCGCGCTTCTCAACCGGCGCGCCACTGCGCCAGCCTTTACCGTCGATGACTTGTTCGTTGGCAAGGACGGTATTATCCACCGGATCCCAGTTCACTGTCGCTAGCTTTTTATAGACTAAGCCTTTTTTGTATAGCTGCAAAAATAGCCACTGCTCCCACTGATAATATTCAGGGCTACAAGTGGCAAACTCGCGCGACCAATCGATCGATAAGCCTAATAGCTTAAGCTGCGCGCGCATATTATCGATATTTTCAAACGTCCATTCAGCAGGCGGCGTCTGATTGGCAATCGCCGCATTTTCTGCAGGCAGCCCAAACCCATCCCAACCCATCGGCTGCATGACCTCGAAACCCTTGAGACGATAATAACGGCTCAGCACATCAGAGATGGTATAGTTGCGCACGTGACCCATGTGCAGCTTACCGCTTGGATAAGGGAACATCGATAGCATATAACGGCTGGGTTTGTCGCTTGGCTCATTGCTGACTTCAAAACGCTTATCGGTAGCCCATTTGGCCTGCTGCTGCGTTTCGATCAGCTGCGGTTGATAGAGTGTATTATCGGCAGCTGGAGTAGCGGTATTATTAGGATTAGAGTGGTCAGAGGTTACAGCATGGTTCATAATTGGCTCGAAGTTAGACATTCTTATTAAAGTTTTGGAATTTAAGTTCTGAAAACAAATAATTAGTAAAATTAGATACGCTAGAATAGCGCAAATTGGAAAAAAATGCGATGGTCTAGGGTAATAATAGCGCAGTATTAAAGGACTAAGGTTCTAATTTTTGAGCGAATACCATATAAGGAATAACGATGAGTATCACTATCTATGGCATAAAATCATGCAGCACGATGAAAAAGGCTTTTATTAAACTGGACGACTTAAACATCGACTACACTTTTCATGACTATAAAAAACAGGGCATCGATAAAGACAGCTTGCAGCGTTGGGTTGATGAGTTAGGCATAGACAAAGTGCTGAATAAGCGCGGCACCACATGGCGAAAACTAGATGATGAGCAAAAAGAGGCTGCTGACGCTGATGTTCATAAAGCTATCGATCTATTGGTGGAAAATACCAGTATGATTAAGCGTCCTATCGTTGAAGGTGAGGTTGCTGGCAAGTCAGTATTGCTTTGCGGTTTTGACGAAGACGACTTTGATAAAGTATTTAAATAACAACACAATTTCTCCATCGCTCTCCATACGGTTTAGTGTATTCTAAACTGATAATTTAGCTGAATTAAGTTTGCTCAATTAAAGACTGAACTATTTTGCTAAGCTATCTTAACAAGGGCTTTATGTAATAAGGGGAAGGATATGAAAAAGCTATGGATGGTAGCGGCACTGATTACCGCGCCTTTATTAGTGACTAGTGTACAAGCGGCAGATACTTCTACCAAAGTGACTTTTGCTAAGGATAGTTACTGTGGTAGTTTTGCTGGTAATATTAGCAATGGTAAAGAGTTTCGCTTGTGGTTGATGCCGGATCAAAATTTAGTGATTCGTAACGTTGGTGACGATCAAATCAATGTCGCTTACGTCTCAGGTCCTAATGGCCGTTTGACTGGCGATCGTTATGAAAACGAAACCTCTTATATTACTGAGCGCAAAGGCAACCATCGGATGAAAGTTTATGGTAATAGCAGTTATAGCTCGATAGAGTTCTGTGCTTATTAACTTATTACTAAAACCGTTTGGAATTAAAAGCACCGCTACCATAAATGAGTAGCGGTTTTTTTGATGGAAATAAAAACAGTCTTAAATGAACAACCTATTAAAAGCGAAGCTCAGGCTTTATTACACCGACTATAAACCATATTAAACTAAAGCCCCAAATAATCAGCACGTAAAGCCGGATCTGTTCAGCATTCCAGTCGAGCGCGAACCACTCAATGAGAAAAAAGGACTTCCAGCCTTCTATCCACTTTGCGCCGCCATAGCCGATTATCCACCAACAATACAGGCTCTCAATAATGAAAAGCATACACCATAGGCCTAGTGACATAATAGAGCCATCCTTTATTGCTATTCCTAATATTAGCTCATCGCTGAATCGACTTCACGACTAATCAGCGTACCAACGCCTTCATTAGTAAAAATCTCGAGAAGCGTCGCATGGGGTACGCGACCATCGACGATAACCGCGCTTTTGACCCCACTGCGCACCGCATCTAGGGCACATTGAATCTTAGGAATCATACCGCCTGAAATAGTCCCATCCTCTATCATGGCATCTACCTTTTTCGGCGTTAGGCCAGTGACTACTTTACCATCACGGCCTAATACGCCTTTGATATTGGTGAGTAGCATCAGCTTCTCAGCTTGCAAGAATTCGGCCACTTTACCCGCGACCAAATCGGCATTGATGTTATAAGTATCACCATTGTCATCGACACCAAGCGGCGCAATAACGGGAATAAAGTTAGAGGAGATGAGCATATTAATCACGTCTTTATTGACGCTGACCACATCACCGACATAACCCAAATCTATGGGCGTCTCAATACCAGCGTCATTGGTCTTTTGCATGAGCATTTTTTTGGCTTTAATAAGGTTGGCATCTTTACCGGTCAGACCAATCGCTCTGCCCCCATGTTTATTAATCAGGCTGACGATCGACTTATTAACACCGCCGCCGAGCACCATCTCGACAATATCCATCGTGCTTTTGTCAGTGACACGCATGCCATCGATACGCTCTGATTTGCGTCCGAGCTCTTTGAGTAAAGTGTCAACTTGCGGGCCGCCGCCGTGTACGACGACTGGATGTAGCCCAACTGTCTTTAGCAGTACAATGTCACGAGCAAAAGAGCTTTCAAGCTCAGGATCGGTCATGGCATTACCGCCGTATTTGACGACGATGAGCTTATCGACAAAACGCTGGATATAAGGCAATGCTGTGGTCAAAACCTCTGCAGTGGTTTTGGCATCATTAAAATTAAGGGACATAAAAAACTCCTAAAAGGTAGCTCAAGCGATAGTCAGTTTAAAATAAGTCAGCTTAAATTATAAATTAAGCCTCCAAGTAGCATAGTATCGTTTTACAGCGCTATAGCGATAACGTGTCATTCTGGCTCAATAGCCGCAATTTGCTGAGCCAAGTGGCTATCAAATAGCTTGCACAAAGCGACGAATCGCGCTTGTACTTGTTGCAAATCCTTAGCGCTATCGCCAGCGAAACGTACGGTGAGGTTATGACTAGTATTGGACTCACGCAGCACGCCAAAACCATTAGCAAAATCTAGGCGTATGCCATCTATCAGTGATATCTGAGTATCCGCCGGTATTAGCTGCTGTGCCTGCTCTATGCTGATATTATAGAGAGCACTGATAGGAAGGTGGGTCTCAGTATTAGTACTAGAGCTATCGTTAAAACAGCTACAAGGCACTGGTTTTTTAGACAAATCTTTAGTTCTTAGCCTAGTAGCATCTGCCTTAGTGCTAGCGCGCTGCGCACTTGCTAAATCTTGTAAATAGCAGCAGTAAGCTATCAGATGCTCTAACACGGAAGCTTCACAAGCTTGTGTTTTAGGCAACGGCAGGTAGTGATCAGCGGTGCTAACTAAGTTAGGTAGGTTTTGGGTGATATCTGTCAAATCATAAGGCGGTAATACTGAGCGCAGCTCGCCCCACAAGTCGGTGGTCAGCATAATTTTATCCGTTTGCGCAGCAGTAGGGACAGCGGTAAAAGCTAGCCAGTGTAATAAGCGTAGTCCGGCGTACATCGCGTCATCATAAACGATAAAATAGCCATCATTAAAAATAAAATGACCCGATAACTCACCGGCAAAAATAGCTTGCTTCTGATCGGTTTGTAGTTGCTGGCGTAATAGGCTGCTGCCCGTTCTAGTCATGATCGGCTGAGCGCCTAGAGCGGCGAGCAGTTTGACTAAATGATGAGAGCATTTGACATCGAATAATACCGGCGGCGCAGTAAAGGCATGATCGTTACCACTAGCTTTATCGTCATCAGTAGTATTTTGCCTTGATTGCCGCTCAGAGATCGCCACTTGCGCTAATAAGTACAATAAATGATCGGGAGTGACGACTTTGCCGCTATTATCGACAATCATTAACCTGTCGCCATCGCCATCGAAAGCTAAGCCCATGTCTGCTGAGTTTACAATTACGGTTTGCTGTAACTCTGCGAGGCGATTAGGCTCTGTGGGGTCGGGATTGCCAGTAGGAAAACTACCATCAGGTCGATCATTAAGCATAATGACTCGCTGACAAAAGCGCTCAAATAAAGGCTTGGCAATATTGCTAGTCGCGCCGCTGAGACAGTCTATAACCAGGGTTAAATCTAGCTTGTTGTCTAGGTCTGAAGTAGTCTGAGAGACGTTACGCAGTAATAAGTTCTCTTTACTATGCTTGTGGTTCGAGACTCGCTTATCAGCTGGGTGAATAGCGTGTATCGCTTGTACCATCGTTTCGATATAAGTATTGGCGATCGTATCAGCAGGCAAGTCGGTAGTTGATATTTTATCTTGATGATGGCTATCAATCATAGCGTCAAGTTTATGATTGGCGAGTTGCTGATAGAGTGCTTGAATATCTGCATGACTAGGCGAGGCGTTATGAACCAGCCACTTAATCCCCAAAGTGTCTTTTGCAGAATGGCTGGCGGTGACCATAATGCCGTGACCATCATATTGCTGCGCCCAAAACGCGGCCATAGGCGTAGTGACTAAGCCTAGATTAATAACCTTTAGGCCGTTTGCTTGTAGAATACTCGCTACCGTTTGCGCTATACAGTCGCTACCGTGGCGCACATCATAGCCCACGATTACGGTAGGGCTAGACTGCGTCTGACTTTGAAGGTGGTTTTTGGAATTATGATGCTGAGTCTTATAAAGCTGAGCAAAAGCTTGCGTCAATGCCTGCACAAAACTTGGCGTAAAATAGTGGTGCGCGCCGCGAATATCATAAGCACGGAATAAGGCTTTTTGGGCAGCAAAAGGCGATAGGTGTTGCATCTTTTGACTCCCGTAGCTGTATTATGAGACTTATAATGATGAGTGGTAATACTGCTTATCTGTCAACTGCTTGTTTATCAACAGTACTGACGATTATTGACGACCTGAATGACCAAAGCCGCCGGCACCGCGCGCACTTATATCACTAAACTCTGTGACGACATCGAACTCTGGGCGCGCAACGGGTACCACAACATATTGCGCCATCCGCTCGCCGGGACTCAGCAAAAAATCCTCATTACTACGATTCCAAACGCTCACCATCAGCTCGCCTTGGTAATCGGCATCTATCAATCCTACTAAATTACCAAGCACAATACCATGCTTATGACCAAGACCTGAGCGCGGTAAAATCATCCCGGCAAAATTAGGATCAGCAATATAGACTGCCAAGCCGGTACCTACTAAATAAGTCTCACCTGCTTTGATGGTCAAAGGTTCGTCAATGCAAGCGCGCAAATCGATACCTGCTGAGCCGTCAGTCGCTCGCGTGGGCAGCGCAAAAGCTGGGTCATCAATAACTTTTGAATTTAATACTTTTACTTGCACGGTTTGCATAATTTGTCCTAATACTTTTATCAATTAACAGAGTTGTTTTTAAGTTTATGGTTGAATTCTTTATCAAGCTTGGCGGTTCGCTGACGCTATTAGGGTCTGTTGAGCTAAAGAATCAAAATACTAGCTAGTCCCAAGAATGACATAAAACCGACGATATCAGTGACCGTGGTCAAGATAACGGATGCGGAGAGGGCAGGGTCGATATTCATACGCTTCAGTATCAACGGAATACTAATACCAGAGACATTGGCAGCAGTCATATTGATAGCGATAGCACAGCCAATCACCGCGCTGATTTTGATATCCTCAAACCATAACTGCGCAATAAAGCCCATAATGACGGCCCAAATAATACCGTTTATCGCGCCAACCCACAGCTCTTTATTAAGAAGCCAGACTCGGTTGGAGCCCCCGATTTGACCCATTGCCATGCCGCGAATCACCACCGTCAAGGTTTGCGAGCCAGCGATACCGCCCATACTGGCGACGACTGGCATCAAAATCGCAAGCGCTACTACTTTTGCGAGTACGGCTTCGAATTGACCGATAACGGCCGCAGCCAAAAGCGCGGTGCATAAGTTAATCCCAAGCCAAA
Source organism: Psychrobacter sp. 2Y5 (assembly GCF_051847375.1). Classification (NCBI taxonomy): domain Bacteria; kingdom Pseudomonadati; phylum Pseudomonadota; class Gammaproteobacteria; order Moraxellales; family Moraxellaceae; genus Psychrobacter; species Psychrobacter sp. 2Y5. The sequence goes on along the minus strand of NZ_JBPYDA010000008.1, from coordinate 143,123 downwards.
TACTACGGCTTTTTGCACTATCTAAAATAGGTGCAAACAGCTCATCATCTTGACTGACACCTGCCAAGTTACGCATGGTGCTATCGACATCATCTTGAATGATCTCCATGATGTCTTCGCCGTTTAGCTGACCGACTAGCTCGCCAAACTCGTTAATCACGGGCGCAAAGCGAATATCTTCTGAGCGAAAAATAGCCGCTGCATCGGTAATATCTAAGCGATCATTAATGGTAATAGCGTTATCAATAAAGTCTACTACTAGCGCTTTTTGGTCATGTTTAATCAAGTCAACTAAGCTCAACAGTCCTAATAACTGCTGGCTTTGATCGACTACTAATAGCTCTTGGCTTTGATCATCGAGTAAGTCATCTTCGCCGCGTAGCCAAGCTTGTACTTCAGCCAAACTAATATCATCGCGCACCTGAATAATGTCAGGATCCATATAACTGCCCACTTCCCAATCGGCATAAGTATCTAGCTTATTGACTTGAATGCGGACGTCTTCGTCCAAGGTCGCCATGACTGAAGTACGCACGGTATCAGTAACCGTTTCTAAAATCTCAGAGATATCTTGCGCATCGAGATCTTGGGTGAATAGCGATATCTCTTTGGAGGAGATATTCTCCATTAAGGGCTGACGAGTATCGAAATCGAGTTCGGCTAGCACTTCACCTTTGAGGTCTTCTGGCACCTGCGCCCAAATCTGGTGCCGATCTTGCATAGGGAAGGACTCTAGCAAGTTAGCAATTTCGTACTCTGACTGTTTAGCGAGGAATTCAGCTATCTCTTCGGAAGCGTTTTTAGCGACTAACTCTTGCAAATATAGCAGCTTATATTCTGCGCTATATTCCAATGGATTATAGTCTGCCGGTAAGGTCGTTGCGCGTTCAGAGTTAGGCGTAGGGGCAGACATAGAGGTTCCAAAAGTGATGAAAAGTTAAAAAGACTAGTAAGGCCAAAAACCGTTAACGATTACCTAGCAGCGCCCGAATATTAGCCAAATACTCATCAGCGACAGCAGCAGGATCTTTGGTGGCTTTTTTCTTTTTCGCTTTAGCAGGCCAATCGATATGATCCTCAGGTAGCTCCTCTAAAAACCGCGATTCAGAGGTGACGCGCATCTGACCGCCGGCGCGGCGCTGCGTGGCTAACGTCAAAGTCAGCTCGCGCCGTGCTCGGGTAATCCCCACGTACATCAAACGCCGCTCTTCCTCTACCGTCTCGCTGATTATCGAGTTGCGATGCGGCAGCATCTCTTCTTCTAGGCCCATGATATAAACGTAATTAAACTCAAGGCCTTTGGCGGCATGCAAAGTCATCAGATTAACTTTATTGGTATTTTCTTCTTCTTGTTGCTGCTCGAGCATATCGAGCAAGACTAATTTGCGAATGATAGTATCAATCGTGCGGTCTTCGTCGTCTTCAGCGCGATTGATTAGCGACTGAATACTGGTATAGAGCATCTCGATATTATCCAGACGATTTTTTTCTTGCTGCGGGGTTTTCGCCTCCGAGCGTACCACATCGACATAACCGGTCTCGTCAATCATTTGTCGCACGATAGGTACTGGGTCAGGATGCTGGTCGAGCTCGCGAGTATAATGCTCAATAAAATCACCAAACTCTTTTAGGGTGCCATAAGCCTTGCTCGGTAGCACATGGGTTAGCCCGCCATGAGTACATGAAGCGAGTAACGAGATACTATGCTCCTGCGCAAATAGTCCAAGCTTCTCGAGAGTGGCTGGTCCCATACCGCGCTTCGGGGTATTAATAATGCGAAGAAAAGCACTGTCATCTTCAGGGTTTAATATCAGGCGCAGATAGCCCATGATATCTTTGATTTCACTACGCGCAAAAAAGGACTGACCACCTGATAGCTTATAAGGAATCTGTAATTGACGTAAGTTAGCTTCTAACATCCGCGCTTGAAAGTTACTGCGATAGAGCACCGCATAATCTTCCCACTCATTTCCAAAGCGTAGTTTATGAGTGGCAATCTCTTTGGCCACGCGCTCGGCTTCATCATCGTCATTGCGGCAGTTAATAATGCGAATCTTCTCGCCTTGACCTTTATCTGACCACAGCTTTTTTTCAAATAAATGCTCGTTATTGGTAATGACTGCGTTAGCCGAAGTCAAAATGCGGCTGGTTGAGCGATAATTTTGCTCAAGCATGACGATTTTGAGTTTCGGAAAATCTTCTTTGAGTAGCGCCATGTTTTCAGGTTTGGCACCGCGCCAAGCGTAGATAGACTGGTCATCATCGCCCACTACCGTAAAGCGCCCTTGCGGCCCTACTAGGTATTTAATCATTTCATACTGCGCGGTATTGGTATCTTGATACTCATCGACTAATAAGTAGCGAATACGGTTTTGCCATTTATCGCGTAGCTCACGGTTTTCACGCAGTATCTTAGTCGGCAGTACAATCAAATCATCAAAATCAACGGCATTATAAGCACGCAAATTACGCTCATAAAGCGCATATAACGTAGCAAAAATCATGTCTTCTGGATCATCGAGCGTTTCCATCGCTTGCTCAGGCTCGACCAGATCATTTTTCCAATCGGAGATCATCTTAATCGCTTTACCGACAAGTTCACGGCTCTCTGCGCCTGATAAGTTATCGCGCATCATCAGTTCCATCAGTAAGCGCTTACTATCGTCGCTATCCATGATAGAGAAGTTGCCTTTGAGCGGGGTATGAATCAGCTCATAACGCAAAAACTGAAGACCGAATTGGTGAAAAGTGGAGACAGTTAGCCCGCGGGTTTTTTCGCTGGGTAGCAGTTTACTTACGCGAGCTTTCATCTCACGCGCCGCTTTATTGGTAAAGGTTACGGCGGTAATACGCTCGGCTGGCGTGTTGCACTCTTCGATAAGATAGGCAATCTTGCGAGTAATCACTGAGGTTTTACCTGAGCCTGCGCCTGCCAATACCAGTAGCGGCCCTGATACATAGAGCATGGCTTCTTGTTGTCGAGGATTGAGTTGACTCATAGATTACCTTTTGGACAGGGGTTACGATCGCAAGATGGAATAGCTTTTCTAATTTTAGTAATGAAATTCGGTAGATAGCTGACAGGTGCTATCTAAATTAGGTGAGCTATTATAAAGCAAAAGCGCTTACTTTTGGGAGGAGGTGATGAAAGAAGCGTTTATATAGAAGTCTTTTTATATTCTATTTATTCATAATATTTTTTTATATGAAGTGGTTAAAAATGCTATTTTATAAGCATTTACAAGACTAATTGTAACAAAAACCTGAAAAACACTTAAAGGAATAGCGCTAACCGAAAAGAGTCAATTAGCGCTATTTCAATTTTGTTAGCCTTAATATTTAGACTTAATGTTAAGCGTTGTTCAATTGGCGGGCAGCCTCTAACGCAAAATAGGTCAAGATGCCATCGGCACCGGCGCGGCGAAAACCAATCAAAGACTCTAAGATTACCGCATCAGTGAGCCAGCCGTTTTGGATCGCTGCCATATGCATGGCGTATTCGCCTGAGACTTGATAAGCAAAGGTCGGTACGCCAAAGGTGTTTTTGACTTCGCGGATCAGATCAAGATAGGGCTGACCGGGCTTAATCATCACCATATCTGCGCCCTCATTAATATCCATCGCCACTTCGTGCAAAGCCTCAGCTCGATTGCCAAAGTCCATCTGGTATTGCTTTTTATGGCCACCTTTTAGGTTGCCGGCACTACCGACGGCGTCACGGAACGGGCCATAATAAGCAGAAGCGTATTTGGCCGAGTAGGCCATGATAGCGGTATTAGCAAAGCCTTCTGCTTCGAACGCATCGCGCATGGCTTTGATACGGCCATCCATCATGTCGCTTGGCGAGATGATATCTGCGCCGGCGCGTGCATGGACTAAAGCCTGTTTGACCAGTACTTCTACCGTCTCGTCATTGACGACATAACCGCTGTCATCGAGTAGACCATCTTGACCATGTGAGGTATAAGGGTCTAATGCGACATCGGTCATCACTACCATCTCTGGCAGCGCGTCTTTGAGCGCTTTCACCGCCCGTGCAGAGAGCCCATTTTCATCATAAGCGGACTTACCATCAGGGGTTTTTAGCGAGTTATCGATGACGGGAAAGATATCGATAGTCGTCACACCCTCTGCTAATAATTCTTTCGCATAATTAATGAGCAAATCGATTGATAAGCGCTCAACCCCTGGCATACTAGCGACGGCTTCGCGCTGATTACTGCCTTCTAAGACAAAAACTGGGGCGATAAAATGCTTGGGGTGTAGCTCTACTTCACGAATCATTGCACGCACATTATCGTTGTAGCGTAAGCGGCGCAGACGCGTTTCAGGGAATTGACGGTTAAAGGTATAAGACATTATTTTTCCTTATTTTATTGTAGGACTCATTATTTTTAGACATGACATACTTAAAGGTAGCACATAACAACAAAAAGCCCCACCAAGATGGCAGAGCTAATGGTATGAAAATGAAACATATAGCTATTTTTAGCTCAGACTTTGAATCCCAGTAGTTATAACTTGTAACGATAACTACTAGGATTTGCAGAGACTCTAAGTAATAAAATACTCTAAGTGATAGAAAAACTCTAAGGCTCTATAGTTTCAGTGACAGGCGCTTGCTCTACTGGCGTTTCCTGAATCAATACCCCAACCGCTGCATCTGTATCATTGTCATTATCGATATCAACAATCGCAGTCGGCTCAAACTCAGCAGTTGCAGGCGTTTGTGCTTGTTTGATAGCGACTGCTTCTGGTGCTGTCGCTACTCGTGCTGAGCTCGCCGCATCGATGGCATAAGCCGCTTGCGACTCAGCATCTTTTGTCAATACAGTACCGATTTGTGCCAAGTTAGTATATTGCGGAACCGGAATAGCGACAGGCGTATCGAGATTGGCACCGCCGCCAAGCGCTTGGTACAGCTCAATTTGACTGATGAGCTTTTGTAGTTCTAAATCTAGAATGCCTTGCTGAGTCGAGAACAACGAACGCTGAGCATCGAGGACATCTAGATAGTTTGAGATACCCGCTTTGAAGCGTGCATCAGCGATTTCATAAGTCTGATCGAAGTTATCTTGCAGACGATACTGCGCTGCCAGCTGCTCGCCTAGAGTTGCGCGAGTAGCAAGAACATCGGACACCTCACGGAACGCCGTTTGAATTGAGCGCTCATAGCTCGCAAGCGTCTGTTCACGCTCGACTTTTGCCACGTCGTAGTTAGCATCCAGGCGCCCAGCATCAAAGATAGGAACACTAATATTAGGACCAAATGACCAGCCAAACGCATCACTATCGAACAAGTCGCTCAAGCCATCACTACGGACACCAACACTACTAGCCAAGCTTATGGTTGGGAAATAAGCGGCACGGGCAACGGCGATATTTGCGCCAGCTGCTTTTAGATCATATTCCGCTTGCAAGACATCCGGGCGATAACGTAGCAGCTCACTAGGCAGACCAGCACTAAATACATCGTGGTTGGTGATATTGCTAACCGCAGGTGCCGGAATAAGCTCAGTGGGTACTGGCGAGCCTATCAAAAATTGTAGCGCGTTTCTTGAGGTCAAAATACTGCTTTGGGCACGTAGTACCGCAAGCTTGGCATTCTCTAGGGCAGCTGCAGATTGCAAGGAAGGCAATTTGGGATCGATACCCGCTTCAAAGCGTTTATCCGCGATGAATAAAGAGCGCTCACGGCTCTCAACGGTTGCCTCTGCTAGTTTGAGCTGTGCCAAGCTATAGCTTAAGTTGGCATAGCTCTGCGCGATATTACTAATTAGACTGATTTGAATAGAGTCTTTTGCTGCTGTCGTTGATAAAAATCTTTGTAACGCTTGATCTTTTAGGCTATCGATACGACCCCAAAAATCAAGCTCATAACTAGCAAGGCCAAGATTGACACTATAGCTATCCGTCGTCTGTCTACCGCCAGTACTACCAAAAGGCGTATCAACACGCGGGGAGGATTGACTTTGGCGTGAGTAGTCTGCTTGACCATTGATAGTCGGCAAATCATTAATATCAGTAATACGATACTGCGCGCGCGCTTTTTCGATGGCCAAACGAGCACTCTCGAAATCTTTATTATTGGCAAGGCCTAAGGCAATCAAGCCTTTGAGACGCTCATCGCTATAAAAATCCTGCCAGCGTTGACCGGCAATACTAGGTTGTTCAGAGGTACTGATAGTTTCAGCACCAAAAGCGCCATAAGCCTGCTCAATCGGCAAATTAGGCTCAGCAAGAACAGGTCTCGTATCTGCTTTAGGGATGGTATTACAAGCTGCCATACTCAGCGCCAGCACGCTCAATCCAAGCAGGCGCGATGATTTGCCAGTAGCTAGCAAATTTTTAAAGCGGATTGCTTTTACGGCTGAGTTAGAGGTTAAGAATAGAGAACTCATTGTGTATTATCTCCAAGGCTTACAGGCTGATAACTCTCAGAAGGAGTTAATGATTGCTTATCTTCGGTTGGGGCCGGCGGAGTAGGATCGTCATCACCGCCACCGTTGCCACCATTTGGATGGTTATTATCATCACCTTTGCCATTATGAGCTTCATTACCTTTATAAGGGAACATGCTGCGTACCCAAACGTAGAACATAGGGATAAAGAAGATACCTAAGAAGGTTGCGGTAATAACGCCGCCCACTACACTAGTACCAATAGCGTTCTGACTACCAGAACCAGCACCAGTTGAGATAAATAACGGTATGACACCAAGGCCAAAGGCTAGAGAGGTCATAATGATCGGGCGCAGACGTTGACGAGCTGCGGTCATTACTGCCTCTTTGAGACTATAGCCTTCTTCTTGGTGCTCTTTGGCAAACTCAATAATCAAGATGGCGTTTTTGGCGGACAAGCCTACCACGGTCAATAGACCGACCTGCAAGTAGATATCATTATTAAACCCTCGCAACCAAGTAAAGATGACCGCGCCTAAAACCCCAAGCGGAATAACTAGCAGAACAGAGAAAGGAATAGACCAGCTCTCATAAAGAGCAGCTAGACACAAGAAGACCACTAGAATCGATAGCGCATAAAGCATAGGAGCTTGCGCGCCTGATTTTTGTTCTTCTAGCGATAGCCCAGTCCATTCATAACCAATACCTTCAGGCAGCTGACTGATCATATTTTCCATAGCTGTCATTGCCTCACCGGTACTAAGGCCAGGCGCGGCATTGCCCTGAATGTTCATCGAAGGTAAGCTATTATAACGCGTCAAACGCGGAGAGCCTGATTGCCACTCGCTACTCGAGAAAGCATCGAAGGAAACCATGTTACCGGTGTCACCGCGCACATACCATTTGCCGATATCATCAGGGTTGGTACGGCTACTTGGCTCGCCTTGGATAAAGACACGCTTGATACGACCACGGTCGATAAAATCATTGATGTAGCTTGAGCCCCAAGCGGTAGAGATGACGCTATTGATACTGCCTAAAGACAGACCATAAGCGGCGGCTTGTTCTTGATTGATATTGACTTTGAGCTGCGGCGCATCTTCTTGACCATTAGGGCGTACGCCTGCTACATTTTCGTTTTGGCTGGCCATACCTAGCAGCATATTACGGGCTTCGAGCAGGCCATCATGACCGAGGTTACCCACATCTTGTATCATCAAATCAAAACCACTAGCATTACCAAGCTCGGTAATCGCCGGCGGTACGATAGCAAAGACTTGCGCCTCATTTAACTGAGTAAAGAAATAACCCATCGCTCGATCTGCTACCGCTTGTGCGGTATTCTCTTCGCCAGGGCGATCATCCCAATCAGTTAAGCGTACGAAGGCAAGCCCCATGTTTTGACCACTACCGGCAAAACTAAAGCCGGCGATGGTAAATACTGAGGCAATATTATCTGTCTCTTGGGTATCGTAATAGTTACTGACTTTATCGAGGACGTCTTGAGTCTGATCAAGGGTCGATCCTGCTGGCAGCTGCACTAAGGTAAACATAATACCTTGGTCTTCTTCGGGCAAAAATGAACCCGGAATACGCAAGAACACCACCGCCATAATACCGATGATAGCGGCATAGGCAATCAGATACAGCCACTTCAAGCGAATGCTTTTACCAACCGTCTTTTCATAAGAGCGGCTGAGTTTGAAGAAGCTACGGTTAAACCAACCAAAGAAGCCTTTTTGATTTTCATCATTGCCTTTTTCGTGGCTTTTGCTTCGTTTGAGCAAAGTCACACAAAGGGCAGGGGTGAAGATAAGAGCGACTAATGCAGAGAGCACCATCGCAGTGATCAGAGTAATGGAGAACTGACGGTAAATGACCCCTGTTGAGCCGCCAAAGAAAGCCATCGGTACGAATACCGCAGATAGAATCAGCGCAATACCGATAACGATCTTACTGATCTCGCCCATCGATTGAATGGTGGCATCCTTAATGGAAATATCAGGATCTTCTTCCAAAATACGCTCGACGTTTTCGACGACGACGATCGCATCATCGACCAGTAGACCGATAGAGAGTACCATCGCAAACATGGTCAAAACGTTGATACTAAAGCCTGCGATATAAAGCACGGCAAAAGTACCCAGCAAGACCACAGGAACGGCAAGAGTAGGGATGATAGTTGCGCGCCAGTTCTGCAGGAACAAGAACATCACAATAAATACTAAGCCGATTGCTTCGAGTAAGGTCTTGACGACTTGTTCGATAGATAAGCGCACAAACGGCGTCGTATCGTAAGGAACAACAGAGGTCAGGCCTGCCGGGAAGTTGGCTTCAAGCTCCGCCATACGCGCGCCCACCGCTTCACGGGTTTCAAGCGCGTTCGCTCCGCCTGCCAAGGATATCCCTAAACCGGCTGCTTCTTGACCGTTATACAGTGAGATAACGCTATAGTTTTCACTACCAATCTCCACATCTGCCACGTCACCTAGACGCACTTGCGCGCCTGAGCTGTCTGTTTTTAATAGGATATTTCTAAATTCTTCAGGAGTTTGCAGATAGCTCTGTACACTGACGGTCGCATTGATAACCTGCTGATCGGTGTCGGCTGGCGCTTGTCCTAGCTGACCTGCTGAGACTTGCGCGTTCTGCGCTCGTACAGCACTGACCACATCGGATGGCATCATGTTATAGCTACGCAAGCGCGCAGGGTCTAACCAAATGCGCATGGCATAAGAGGAGCCAAACACTTGGACTTCACCCACGCCTTCCACACGGCTGAGCTGATCGACGACGTTTGAGTTAATGTAATCGGCAATATCAGCGCGATCCATGCTCCCGTCTTCTGAGATAAAGCCTTGCACCATCAAGAAGCTGCTAGAGGACTTATTGACGTTGACACCTTGACGCTGAACAGCCTCAGGCAACGCGCTCATCGCGGCTTGTAGTTTGTTTTGGACTTGTACTTGCGCCGTATCAGAGTCGGTACCGTTCTCAAAGGTTAACGTCACTGACGCGCTACCGTTCGAGGAGCTTGATGAGGAGATGTACATCAGCCCATCAAGACCTTTCATGCGCTGCTCAATAATCTGTACCACAGAGTTTTCGACCGTTTGTGCGTTTGCACCAGGATAAGTGGCGCTAACAGAAACGGTGGGCGGTGCGATACGCGGATACTGCTCAATCGGCAAATTAATAACCGAGATTACCCCGATGAGCATGACCAAAATAGCCATGACCCATGCAAAAATAGGGCGATCAATAAAAAAACGTGACATAGTATATCCCTAGGTCTTCCTATCTTTGAATGGAATTAATTAGCGGTAGTAGCAGTGTCCTGCTCAGAAGTGTCATCAGCTACTGTTTCTGCAGCTTGCTGTGGCGTTTTGGTATTGGGTGCGTTTGCAGGTGCGGGAGCTCCATTAGCGTTTTCTAAGGGCTTGACCACCACCTCCTGCTCGGGCTTGACTTTAGAGCCGCCTATGACCACTAGCTTATCGCCACTACTTAAGCCATCAGTGACCACCCATTGACCATCATAAGTACCGTTAATCGTAACGGGACGGACTTGGATTTTATTATTTTCGTCAACGATATAGACTTGAGTATCGCCTTTAGGCGTACGCATCACAGCGCTCTGTGGCACTAAGGCTGCATTAGGAATGACGCTTTGAGTCAGACGCGCTGAGACATACATACCTGGCAGCAGCACATTGTTAGGATTTGGGAATATAGCTCGCAAGGTCACAGCGCCCGTGGATTGATCCACTTTTGCTTCCGATAGAGCCAACTTGCCACGCACCGGATACACAGAACCATCTTCTAGGACTAGCTCAACAGAGTTCATACCGGCTTGTGCTTTACCCTCAGCTATCTGCTGACGTAGCTGCAATAGCTCGGATGAAGACTGACTGATATCGACATAGATAGGGTCTAAGCGCGAAATCGTCACTAAAGGCTCAGCCTGACTAGCGTTGACTAAGGTACCGGCAGTGACGCTTGAGCGGTCACTACGACCGGTCAACGGCGCGCGGACGATAGTACGATTGAGATCTAAGGCACTAGCATCTAAGTTTGATTGCGCGGTTTTGATCCCTGCCTCAGCGCTTGCAATACCTGCTTGAGTTTGACCAACAGCAGCGCGAGCACTCTCTAACGCCGCTTGCGCCGTACGTACCTGAGTTTGCGCTTGGTCATACTGCTGCTTGGAGATAGCGTCAATCTCTACTAAGCCTTTTAAGCGTTGAAAGTCATTTACTGCTTGCGCTAATGACGCTTGGCGACTGGCTAATTCTGCCTTGGCATTAGCATTATTAGCGATGGCAGTTTGACGGTTGGCCTGTGCTTGCGCTACCGCCGCTTGACCACTAGTAATAGAGGTGGTGTAGTTGTCGGTATTGATACGATAAAGCGGCTGGCCTTCTTTGACGTTGCCGCCTTCACGAAACAGTACTTCTTCAATGACGCCGCTAACTTGGGGGCGCACATCAGCCGTCTGATAAGCGGCAGTACGGCCAGAGAAAGTCTGGACTTGAGGTACGGTATCGAAGCTGACAGTTTGGACGTTGACGACAGCGGGCGGCATCTGCTGCTGGGCGTTTTCACCCGCAGCGGCGTCTTCGTTTTTGTCACAGCCGACCAGTACTGTAGCCGATAGTACAGATGCTATTACAAGCGCAAGATAAGAATGCTTCATCAAGGTCCTCGGTAGAGTAGTAAAAATATAGGATAAAAGATATAGAAGTAGAGCGTATCATAACCAAAAAATAGCTTATTTTTCAAAGAGTAATAATAAACTGAATAGAAGTTTACAGCGAAAAATAAGACGCTATTGATAAGTAGGGCAGTACCGCTAGCTAAATATATGACGTCAAGTAAATTTAATGCGCTATTATAAACTATAGGGCTTACCCTACAGTCAAGCCAAAAAAAGAAGATGACCAGCTTTAGCTGTATGCGATCTCAGAAATCGTTTGCTATTAGACCTTGTAAATAAAAGCCTGCCTACAAAAATAGCTAACATAAGTATGCAACAAGTAAGATGTCAGAAGATTGTTAAGTTTTGTTAATTAACCTCAAAAGGATAGAGTTTATTAAACTTAGAATATACAGGTAGACGTCGCCACCAAAGCAAACATATTAGCAACCCTTAAATGTGACCGTTAATGTTAAAAGGGCTGCTTACGCTATTATAGTATTAGTGCAAGGAAGGTGGTTGCCAATACTAAAGCCAAAAAATAAAGCTAACTTCACCACAAGCTGTACCCTATAGTAATCGCGCGCTAGCCAACTCTGTCAGTTGGTACAAGCCTTGACGATAGCGATTATCAGGTAGAGTGCTTAACGCTTGCTGTGCCAATCTGGTCTCTTCTAAAGCCCGCTGGGTACAATAATCAAGTGACCCTGAACCCCGAACCAACTCGATAAGTTGTTTAGCATTCGGCGTTTTGCCTGTTTGTACTGCAATGCGCAACTGCTCATAACCTTGCTTATCACTGTCTTTGAGCAGCTCAAGCGCCTTGATAGTCGGTAGTGTTGGCTTACCTTCGCTAAGGTCATCGCCTAAGTTCTTACCCATCAGCTCACTATCGCCGCTGTAATCAAGCACATCATCGATGATCTGAAAGGCATTGCCAAAATGCTGACCAAAATCGGCTAAGGCTTGTAGATACTGCTCTTGTCCTTGCAAGATAGCCGCGCCTTGGGTCGCCATCATAAATAGGCGCGAGGTTTTACCGTCGATAATATTAAGATAGTCGGTCTCTGTCGCCGCTGGGTTGTGCTGATGTTGTAATTGAAGTACTTCACCTTCAGCGATATCACAAGTGCCGTCAGAGAAGAGCTGCAACAGCGGTAAGCTTTGAAACCCTACCAATAAGTTAAAGGCGCGGGCAATCAAATAGTCACCCACTAATACTGCAGTTGCGTTATCCCAAGTGGCATTAGCGGTTGGCTTGCCGCGGCGTTGACCAGATTCATCAATAACATCGTCATGTACTAAAGTGGCGGTATGCAGCATCTCAGTAATGGCGGCGAGATGCATCGCTTGTTCGCTTGGCGCATCGTTGAACATACGCGCGCACAGTAAGGTAATGAGCGGGCGCATACGCTTACCACCGGCATTAATGACATGCTGCGAGACACTCATCACCAGCTGAACTTTAGAGTTGAGACTACCAAAGACTTGCTTATCCATAATGTCAAAATCATTGGCAACAATACTTTGAATGTCAGTATAACTAGGCGCTTGAGAAGCAAGGTCTGAAGAAGCTAAAGAGGTGCTGGTCATAATAAAGAGTCGTATTTATTGGGTGGGTTTTAAGATTTGCCTATAATAGCACAGCCTATTTAGTTAATTGGTGACTAATATGTGTTATTGATTATAATGGATAGGCAGCAGATAACGCACTGCTTTTGATAAGATATCGTCATGCCTATGCAATACCTATAAAGTCAGCCTAATAGTAGGGGTAGATATTGGATAGGTATTGGATAAAAGAAGCTGTATGTAATTGATTCAATGAGTTATAATGCTGCTCTTGAGGCTGATAGTGCGCTTATCTTAAAGTCAATTAGACCATCGTTGTAGTCATTAAGTAATTATTAAGATGATAAAACAAAATGCGCGGTCCTAAAACAAGACAAGCGGCTTGCTTTTATCGCTAAGAAAACGTAAAATGACGCCTTTAATTTTTCCCTGTCGTGTTCGTTATTGAAGCGTAGGTATAATATCTACCACGGCACACGGGTTAAACGGAGTCAGACAATGTACGCAGTAATCAAAAGTGGTGGTAAGCAGCACCGTGTCGTAGCCGACGAATTGCTAAGAGTTGAATTGCTTAAAGCAGAGAAAGGCGAAACAATCAAGTTTGAAGACGTTTTAATGGTTGTTGATGGCGATAACGTGAAAGTCGGTCAACCAGCCGTTGATGGCGCAAGCGTAGAAGCGGAAGTGGTTGAACATGGCCGCGGCGAAAAAATCCGTATCATTAAGCACAACCGCCGTAAGCATTATCACAAAGAGCAAGGTCACCGCCAGTGGTACACCTTGTTAAAAATCAAAGCGATTAATGCTTAATTAGCTATTATCAGTTATTGATCGCTAATATCGATTATTGATCATAAATATTAATAGTACATAGCGCACTAAAAGCTTAAGAGTTATCACATCAGTGATAAGTCATATTAACAAGGAGAATTATCCATGGCACATAAAAAAGCTGCCGGCTCAACCCGTAACGGTCGTGACTCAAACCCAAAAATGCTTGGTGTAAAAATCTTTGGTGGTCAAACCATCACTGCTGGTAACATCATCGTTCGTCAACGTGGTACAGAATTCCACGCCGGCGAAGGCGTTGGAATGGGCCGCGATCATACTTTATTTGCACTAAATGACGGTGTGGTAAAGTTCGCAACTAAAGGTAAATTTAACCGTCGTTATGTGATGGTTGAAAACGCCTAATCATTAATATCGCCTGCGTCTTTTTGAGAAAAAATTCGCTCATGGTAAAATGATTAAAAATTCCCTATTGCCTATGTTGGTAGTAGGGTTTTTTTATGACTGGACTTTGATAATCAGCCATTGTATCGGTTACAAGCGTGTATGGCAGGCGTAGTAATTATTGCAAATCATGTCTAGGCGTGTAATAAAAAAACTGGCAGACTGTCTTCACTGTTTAATAGCGCTGCTCAGAAAACAGCTGCTCAAAAACATAAGTGTGCAAAATCAATGACAACACAAAAAAGAACAGTTGCTAGTAAGAATTATTATTAAAAACTAAATGATGACTCATTTTTATTTTATATATTTAGAGAGGATTATTATGATGACAGTTATCAAGCAAATCAAAAGCAAGCAGACAAGTGTAAAACAAAAATTAATGAGTGGGGTTTTAGCAGGTGTGCTAATGACCAGTTTGGGTGTAGCTGCGCCTATAGTCGCGCTGACCCAAACGGCGAATGCTGCTCCGGCCGATAGCCTACAAGCCGCCAAGCGTTTAAATAGCTTGTTGACTAATACCAAAAGCATGAGCGCTAATTTTTCACAAACCACAAAAGGCGCGAATAGCGGCACTTTTAAAGGCTCAATGAGCGTGCAACGTCCAAACAATTTTCGTTGGGAGACAAAATCACCTTCTCAGCAGCTCATCGTCGCTAATGGCAGCACTATGTGGGTTTATGATAAAGACCTAGAGCAAGCGACTAAGCAGACGGTAGATAGCCAAGTTGGTAATACGCCAGCGCTATTATTGTCAGGCGATCCTAGTAAGATTGCGCAGAATTTCAAAATCACTCAGCCTTATGCGAATAAAAACTACTACGTGCTCTATCCGAAAGCGAGTGATGCTAGCTTCAAAAACCTCTCTATGAGCTTTAGTGGTGGTAAGCCGGTGATGATGGTACTCAATGATAACTTGGGACAAACCACTTCTATCAAGTTTAGTAACATTAAACTCAACCCTAGTATGAGTAGTGGCCAGTTTAAATTCACGCCGCCTCAGGGTGTCGATGTCATTAACCAATAAACACTATTTATTGTTTGTGAGTTCATAAAAGTGTTGAGCTCATAGAAGATAACTATTATGTAGAAGGGGCAGACCGATGCAAGGTCTGCTCCTTTTTTATTGATTCGCTTCGTCACACTTGGCAGGTTGCAATTAAGGGGATTTGGTTTACAATACCGGCGTATTTCCAACGCTTAATCTAAGCTTTGGGCGGCCGTTGTTAAATAAAGATATAACCGGTTTATCCGTACTGTTGGTTGCAAGGCTCTGAGGTCTATGGATAGGGAAGTCGGCTAGGATAAACTAGCGCGTTTAAGGAAGAGGGTAAAAACGCTGTAACATAAATGGTGGATGGATTGATATATTTTGTAGCATATAAAATGACCGTGCAATGCAGTGAAAAACTGGCTTTTGAGCGTTGATATGCGTATAGTGTGTAAACCGTTTACGCCAGTTATCACGCCATTGTTGACCATAGGTAATGAGTTATTAAATCAATTAAATGTCGCAATATGATATTGATTTAATAAATTCACTTTTACTTTAGATAGAGGGTTGATGACCAGCTTTTGTCTGTGCCTATGGCTAGATAAATCTAAATTCTGTGTCTTCTCTCTTGACGTCAATAATCTTGATAATTGGCTATTACCAGCACAGTGAACCTGTGTTTTCGTCTGCGTTACGGTGCTTGATAGGATTGTTTGAGGATATAGGCTTTATTGCCTTAGTGGTTATCTTGGTTAATTAAAAGGTCCTTATCCTAACAGTTGTTCATCACGCCCTGACACTCGATTGGGTGAGGAGCAAGTATTATCATGTCTGCCTTTAGTTGGTCAGCAGTTGCCTTTATTTTAGCCGCCATCGGTCTGGTTGTCTTTATGTTGACCGTACCGCGCTTGCTTGGCGGGCGCTCAAAAGGCTTACAAAAAGAAGAAGTGTTTGAGGCGGGTGTTGTCGGAGCTGGCAATGCCCGCATTCGTTTGTCTGCCAAATTCTACCTAGTAGCGATATTCTTCGTTATTTTCGATCTAGAAGCCTTATATCTATACGCTTATTCGGTCTCGGTACGTGAAACGGGCTGGCTGGGCTTTGCTGCCGCTGCGATATTCATCGGGGTGCTCATCGTAGGTCTTATCTATGAGTTAAGCTTAGGGGCTATGAACTGGTCGCCTGCTGATAAACTGCGCAAAAAAGCACGCTTACACGCAGCGCCTGCGGGATTTAATCTGGCAGACATCACCAAGTTCAACGGTGTTGAGGAATTGATGGTCGATCCGACGGGTAAAGTGCCAGCGCAGTCGTCGGGTCAAATTAATGTCTCAAATAGTATTGAGGCTAATCGTCGTCACCTGCAAAATATTGATCATATTAATACCACCGGTAATGTCACTTCTGTGGATTTCGCCGCAGATAATGAATCCTCATAACGGTTTATGCGTGTTATTAATATGCCAGTGAGTTATCACGCTGAAGATAACTTGGGCATCACCCGCTATTTTTTAGCAGTCATAGTATTATAAGCTTGAGAGGCAAATAACCTTATAATCGCTTAGCTGCTCTTCATAAAAGGTTTTATGGTATGAAATATACACTAACCAAAGCCAATCCTGATGCAGATACCTATCCTGCTCAAACTCGTGAAACGGTCAATGATCCGTTAGAGGATGAGGTTCATAAAAATGTTTTTATGGGCCGCTTAGAGGATCTCGTGCATTCGACTGCCAACTGGGGCCGTAAAAACTCACTTTGGCCGTTTAACTTCGGTACGTCTTGCTGTTATGTCGAGTACGCCACTACTTTGACCGCGGTACATGATTTATCCCGCTTCGGTGCTGAAGTTATTCGCGCATCACCGCGTCAGGCGGATGTGATGATCGTTGCTGGTACCTGCTTTATCAAGATGGCACCGGTGATTCAGCGTCTATATGAACAGATGCTTGAGCCAAAATGGGTGATCTCGATGGGCGCTTGTGCTAATTCAGGTGGTATGTACGATATCTATTCTGTAGTGCAGGGCGTCGATAAGATCATTCCCGTCGACGTGTATGTGCCAGGTTGTCCGCCGCGTCCAGAGGCACTGATTCAAGGTCTAATGCTATTGCAAGAATCTATCGCCAAAGAGCGTCGCCCGCTAGGTATTCATGTCAACGATCAAGGAATTTATCAGCCGCAACTAACGGCTGAGCGTGATCGTAAGCAGGCGGATAGAATTGCGGTGAAAAATTTACGTAGTCCAGATAGTATTTAGCCCGTTTAATATACTTAGCACAGTTATGTTAGAACAGTTATGCTTGGCACAGTCTGGTTTTGATCAATCAGCTTCGCTCAAACGTTATGATTAATGAAGGAAGATATCATTCATGGTCACGGTAGTCGAAAACAAAAATCCTAAGATAAAACCGGTACCAGCCGTCATCAGAGAGCTGGAGCATAAGTATGCAGGCAAGTTTGTAGTGCAGCATACTGTTGATGAAATTCCAACGGTATGGGTTGCTCGCAGCGATGTGCTAGACATTTTGTTATTCTTGCGTAAGTTGCCGAAGCCTTACGTGATGCTCTTTGATCTATCGGCAATGGACGAGCGTCTGCGTCAGCATCGCGGTGATTTGCCAGAGAGCGACTTTACGGTGTTTTATCACTTGATGTCGCTTGAGCGCAACAGCGATGTGCGTATCAAAGTCGCGCTCAGTGAAGACGACTTGACTCTCCCTAGCGCCACCAAAATCTGGCCAAATGCCAACTGGTATGAGCGTGAAGTTTGGGATATGTTCGGTATCGTCTTTAGCGGCCATCCGCATTTGACTCGTATTTTATTGCCAAAATACTGGGAAGGTCATCCACTACGTAAAGAGTATCATGCACGCGCGACAGAATTTACGCCGTATTTTTTGAATACCGCTAAGCAGCAATATGAGCAAGAAAACTTGCGTTTTGTGCCAGAAGAGTGGGGCATGAAGCGCTCGGGCCGTGATGAGGACTTTATGTTCTTGAACATCGGTCCTAACCACCCTTCAGCTCATGGCGCGTTCCGCTTGGTACTACAGCTCGATGGTGAAGAGGTGATCGATTGTATTCCAGACATCGGCTATCATCACCGCGGCGCTGAGAAGATGGCTGAGCGTCAGACTTGGCACTCCTATATCCCCTATACCGACCGTATCGATTATCTTGGTGGGGTGATGAATGAGCTGCCGTACATCATGTCGGTTGAAAAACTAGCGGGAATTACTATCCCTGATCGCGCGCAGACTATCCGGGTGATGATGAGCGAGTTTTTCCGGATTACTAACAACTTACTCTATGTTGGTACTTTCATTCAGGATGCGGGCGGTATGACGCCGGTGTTTTATATGTTTACCGACCGCCAAAAAGCTTATGACGTCATTGAGGCAGTCACCGGTTACCGGATGCATCCGGCTTGGTTCCGTATCGGTGGTACTGCTGCCGACCTACCGCGTGGCTGGCAGCGCTTGGTGCGCGAGTTTTTAGAGTGGATGCCGAAGCGCTTGGACGAATATGTCAAAGCGGCGCTACAGAATAGTGTGCTCAAAGGCCGTACGCAAGGTGTGGCTCAGTATAATGCCAAGCAAGCTCTCGCTTGGGGCGTGACTGGTGCCGGCTTGCGTGCGACGGGGGTCGATTTTGATCTACGTAAAGCCCGTCCTTATATGGGCTACGAGAACTTTGACTTTGAGATACCCATTGGCTATAACGGTGATGCTTATGATCGTTGTATGATCAAGATTGAGGAGATGCGTCAATCTATGCGTATCATCCGCCAGTGTATGGATCATATGCCGCAAGGCCCTTACAAAGCTGATCATCCGCTAGCCGTACCACCACCAAAAGATCGCACCTTAAATGATATTGAGACCTTAATTAATCACTTCTTATCCGTGTCTTGGGGACCAGTAATGCCAGCGGGTGAGTGTGCGACTATTGTCGAGGCCACTAAAGGCTTAAACAGCTATTACATTACCTCGGATCGCTCAACGATGAGCTATCGTACCCGTATTCGCACGCCGACGTTTGCGCACTTACAGCAGATGCCATCGGTCATCAATGGTTCGCTAGTCTCAGACGCTATCATGTACTTAGCCTCTATCGATATCGTTATGGCGGATTGTGATCGCTAATCATGTTAAATGATAAGTTTAAGCAGTTAAAAGACTAGTAAAGAAAGAGATCTAGTAAAGCAAAAATAAGCAACATTGATATTATCGCCAACAGGCACACCAAACCGCTGCAGCAGTACAATAAGGGCCTTAGGGCGCAGCGCGATGAGTGAGGATAGAATAGAAGATTATGAAGATTGTTTCTGATAAAACGCCAAAGGTAGATGTCGCCAGTATTTTGACGACAAGCGAGATTGCCGCTATTGATGATTTTATGCATCATTATCCACAAGCGCGTTCTGCGTCTTTGGATGCGCTTAAAATTGTGCAAAAACGCAATGGCTGGGTGGATGATGCGCAGGTCAACGCTATCGCTAATATTTTAGAGGTTCCGGTGACTGATATTGAAGGCGTCGCCACTTTTTATAATCGTATTTATCGGCAGCCGGTCGGCCGTCATGTGATTCTTATTTGCGATTCGGTATCTTGTTATCTAACAGGCTATGAGGCGCTATCCACCGCTTTTAGAGCCGAGCTAGGTATTGAGTATGGCCAAACTACCGCTGATGGTCGCTTTACTATTTTACCGATTTGTTGTCTAGGTAACTGTGATAAAGGCCCGGCGGTATTGATCGATGAAGATACTTATGGCCCAGTCCAACCTGGTGAAGTCGCGCAATTATTGGAGCTATACGCATGAGATTATCCGTTGCAGAGCAAATTGCCCAGCGTCGCCAAGGTAAAGCCCCAAGCCAGTTAAATGAGCAGCGCATTCCCGTTTATGGGGATAAAGACGCAGCAACCAGCGAAACCAAACCTTTGACATGGCGGCTTGCGCACCATGACGCTGTGTTAGATCTGGCTACTTATCAGTCCCTGCGTGGCTTTGAAGCGCTAAAGATGGCGCTGAATCAATCCGCTGGCGATACGCTGAGCACTATTAAAGAAGCAGTAGTGAAAGGCCGCGGCGGTGCTGGTTTCCCCGCTGGTATTAAGTGGTCGCTGATGGCGCCTAATGATGGTGGGCCGCGCTACTTAGTTTGTAACGCTGATGAGATGGAGCCTGGTACCTTTAAAGATAGACTGCTTATGGAGCGTCTACCGTTCCAGCTTATCGAAGGTATGCTCATCTCGGCTTATGCCATAGAAGCGACAGCAGGTTATATCTTTATTCGCGGCGAGTATATATTAGCAGCCGAGCGTCTAAATGCAGCGCTCGATGAGATGCGTGCCAATAACTTGCTCGGTGATAATATTTTAGGCTCAGATTTTAGCTTTGATTTGCATGTGCATACGGGTGCTGGTCGCTACATCTGCGGTGAAGAGACGGCGCTGCTAAACTCTTTGGAAGGTCGCCGTGCCAATCCTCGCACTAAGCCGCCTTTTCCACAAGTGGCGGGCGCTTGGGGCAGACCGACTATCGTCAATAACGTTGAGACTCTACATAATGTCTCGGCTATTATTCTGCATGGTAGTAAGTGGTATCAAGACTTAGCGAAGATCAAAGGCGTAGTCGAGACTCCGGGCACGAAACTATTTGGTTGCTCAGGTTTGGTCAATGACCCAGGACTATGGGAGCTGCCCTTTGGCTATACCGCGCGCGAAATTATTGATGATTTTGCAGGTGGTATGCAGGAAGGTCGTACGCTTAAAGCTTGGTTACCCGGCGGCGCTTCCACTGATTTTTTAACTGCTGAGCATTTAGATACCATTGTTGATTTCGATACTATCCAAAAAGCGGGTAGCCGGATGGGTACTGGTCTGCTTATGGTTGTCGATCAAGAGCAAGATATGGTACCGCTGCTGCGCAATTTAGAGATTTTCTTTCAGCGCGAATCTTGCGGCTTTTGTACGCCGTGCCGTGATGGTCTACCTTGGGGAGTCAAGCTGCTTACTGCTATCAATGATGGCGAAGGGCAAGTCGGTGATGTAGAAAAATTAGAAGGTCTGACACGCGATCTTTGGATCGGTAAGACGTTCTGCGCTCACGCTCCTGGTGCTATGGAGCCGCTGATGAGTGCGATCAAATATTTCCGTCCTGAGTTCGATAGTAAGATTGCTCAGGCGGTCGGCGAAGATGTGATTGAGGCTGCAGGTAATCCACAGCCAGTAGCAAAATAAGGAGAACGGCATGGCAGTCATACATATTGATGGAACCACTGTCGAAGTTGATGGCGCGGATAACTTATTGCAAGCGTGCCTATCACTTGGCATTGATGTGCCGTATTTTTGTTATCATCCGGCATTAGGCTCAGTGGGCTCTTGTCGTCAGTGCGCGGTCAAACAGTACCAAAATAAAGAAGATCTAGAGGCAGGTAAAGGTAAGCTTGTGATGTCTTGTATGGTCGCGCCAGGCGATGACATGTATATCTCAGTGACGGATGATGAGGCAAAAGCCTTTCGTAAGTCGATGGTTGAGCTACTCATGACCAACCACCCGCATGATTGTCCCACTTGTGAAGAGGGCGGTCACTGCCACTTGCAAGATATGACGTATATGTCGGGCCATAATACGCGCCGCTATCGCTTCACTAAGCGCACTCATCATAACCAAGAACTTGGGCCATTTATCGCGCATGAGATGAACCGCTGTATCGCTTGCTATCGCTGTGTACGTTTTTATAAAGACTATGCCGGCGGTGAGGATTTAGGCGTGTTTTCTTCTAATAACCGCGTCTATTTCGGTCGTGAAAAAGACGGACAATTTGAGAGTGAGTTCTCCGGTAACTTAACTGAAGTTTGCCCAACTGGCGTGTTTACAGATAAAACGCACTCTGAGCGTTACAACCGTAAGTGGGATATGCAGTACGCGCCTAGCATCTGTCATGGCTGCTCAGCAGGCTGTAATATCTCGCCCGGCGAGCGTTATGGTGAGCTACGCCGGATTGAGAACCGTTATAACGGCGAGGTCAATCGCTATTTCTTGTGCGATAGAGGCCGATTTGGCTATGGTTATGTCAACCGTGAAGATCGTCCAACGCAAGCGCTTGAGCGTATCAATGATAAGCACGTCAAAATTAATATTGATTATGCGCTAGATGAAACGATCAAACGCCTCCAAGATAAAAAAATCGTCGGCATTGGCTCGCCGCGCGCCAGCTTAGAGACCAACTTTGCGCTAAAAAATCTAGTCGGTTTTGATAATTTCTCTACTGGCCTTAATCACCAACAGCAATCGCTAGTTAATAAGTGTATCGAAGTGCTGAGCACTGAAGGCGTCTATAATCCGAGTATGACTGATATCGAAAGTCATGACGCGGTATTGATACTAGGTGAAGATATTACTCAAACCTCATCAAGAGTGGCGCTATCCGTGCGACAAGCGGCAAAAAACGAAGCCTTAAAAATGGCTGCTGCTGCTAAGACGCAAGCTTGGCTCGCCGAGCCAGTACAGCGTATTGCTCAAGGAGCAGTTAGCCCTGTTTATGTAATCGACGTCACCCAAACGAAGCTTGATGACATTAGCAAGGCAAGCGTGGTGGCAACGCCAGAAGACATTACCCGCTTAGGGTTTAAGGTTGCAGATGAGATCGCTGATTTAGCGAACGACTTAACTCAAATAGCTAATCCAGCTGAACAACAAAGCCAAGCTTCAGCCAGTACTGACAATAGCAATGGCATGCAAGCCTTAGCCAAACAGATCGCTTATGACTTAATACAAGCCGATAAGCCATTGGTTATCGCGGGCACCAGCTTAGCATCTAACGCTATGATTGAAGCGGCGGCGCAAATTACCCAAGTTTTAACTAAAAAACGCGCTAGCATAAAAGCAACTGAGCAAGAGCAAGTCGAAGCTCACAACGCTAAAGTGCGCAGTGCCAAAGTCCAGGCGGCAGAGCAACAAGCGCAAACCGCTCAGCCTGAAGAGGACAAAGAGCTAGCCGCTAAGCCTGCAAAACCAGAAACCGGTACAGACAAACAAGAGCAAGAAGATATCAATCGTGAGCCTGCTGATGAGCTAGAGCTAAAAGAAGCTAATATTAACTATAGCGCGCAGGCCGGTATTTATTTAACCGTGCCAGATGCCAATAGTATCGGTGTCTGTCTGCTTGGTGGGCAGTCGGTAGAAGAGCTACTAGCGACTGATTTCGACGTGGTCGTCGTGGCTGAAAATCAATTGAGCGATGCTATTGCGGCTAGCAAGCTGAGCCAGCTATTGACCGATAAAACGGTCATCGCCCTTGACCATCAGCTGCTAGATTGGCATAAAGATGTCGATATCGTGCTGCCAGCTGCCAGCTTCGCGGAAGCGGACGGCACGCTAGTATCAAGTGAGGGCCGCGCGCAGCGCTTCTTTCAAGTTTATGATAATAACTATTATCATCCCATGAGCAGTATTAAAGAAGGCTGGCGCTGGTTACATGCAGTGCATAATAGTCTACTCGGTAAGCCGGTCGATTGGACGCAGTTGGATGATGTAATTAATGCCTTAATCGCGACGCATCCTAATCTTGCCGCTATTAAAGACGCAGCGCCCGATGCCGATTACCGCATCAGCGGTCTAAAAATAGCTCGTCAGCCGCGCCGCTATTCTGGTCGTACTGCTATGCGTGCGCCCATCTCAGTACATGAGCCGATGCAGCCCAAAGATTTAGATACCGGCTTAACCTTTTCGATGGAAGGCTATAGTGGTAAGCAGTCTAAAGGATCTATGATTCCTTTTGCCAACGCTGCAGGTTGGAACTCACCGCAAGCTTGGAATAAGTACCAAGACAAAGTCGGTGGCAGCCTAAAAGGCGGCGATCCTGGTGTGCGTTTATTTGATCTAGGCGAGCGCTTAGTAGAGCGTCAGTATGTAGCGCCGGAAGCGGCCGCCTCTAACCGCACGAATATTGAGCAAGGACAAGCCAAGCTAGTACCTATCTATAATATATTTGCCAGCTCGATAATGGCCGCGCGTAGTCCTATTGTCGCAGAGCAGCTACCTATCGCTACTTGGCGTATAGGGGCTGAAGATGCGAGCGCCTGGGGCATTAGCGCTGGTGATTATTTAGCTATCGATATCGAGCAGCAGCAGATGACGCTGCCGGTGCAAGTGGTTGATTATTTAGCAGAAGGCTGTATCGGCTATCCGGTTGGACAGGTCAGTATTATTCATCCTTCAATGCTGGCTTCAGTACGCAAGGTCGAAGCGCCGGCCGTTGGCGTTAAAATAAACGGTGACATGGCTGATGACGTGGCCGCCACTGCTGACGATGTCAGTTCTAGCAGCACACAGGAGGTGTAATATGCAAATTACTCGTATCATTCCTGAAGTGCCAAGCTTTCTGGCAAGTAGCTTAACCGTTGAGACTTGGTCCATTCTGTTCTTAGTCCTACAAGCTTTGGTTATTTTCTTAGTCGTGGTTATCGTCGCGGCGGTCATGATTGTTTATGAGCGCCGGATGCTCGCTCTTTGGCAGGATCGTTATGGCCCGAACCGAGTAGGCCCTTTTGGCTCGCTACAATTAGTCGCCGATATGCTGAAGATTTTCTTTAAAGAAGATTGGACGCCAAACTTTACCGATAAGTTTATTTTCACCTTAGCGCCAGCGGTAGCGATGTTCACCGCCTTAGCCTCTTTTGCTATTATTCCCGTCTCGCCGACCCTTGGCGTGGCGGATTGGGACATTGGTATTCTGTTCTTCTTTGCGATGGCAGGTTTGGCTGTTTACGCGGTGATGTTTGGTGGCTGGGCCTCAGCCAATAAGTTCTCCTTACTAGGTGGCCTACGCTCGGCGGCACAGACTATCAGTTACGAAGTATTTTTGGGCTTATCGCTCATGGGCGTTGTCGCTTTGACTGGCTCTTTTAACCTGCGTGAGATTGTCGAGTCGCAAATTGATGGCTGGTATATTATCCCGCAGTTTTTTGGGTTTTTAACCTTCGTAGTAGCTGGGGTAGCGGTAACGCACAGACATCCCTTTGATCAGCCAGAAGCGGAGCAAGAGCTTGCTGAAGGGTATCACGTTGAATACTCAGGCATGAAGTTCGGTATGTTCTTTATTGGTGAATACGTCAACGTAGTGCTGATCTCAGCATTGATGACTTGTCTGTTCTTTGGCGGTTGGTTACCACCCTTCAATATCGATATTCCGTTTATTCCGCCGGCTTTTTGGTTCATGATTAAGACGTTATTCTTTATGACTATGTTTGTCTTAGCACGGGGCTCATTAATGCGTCCTCGCTACGATCAGGTGATGAACTTTGGCTGGAAAGTCTGTCTACCAGTCACATTGATCAATCTATTGATTACGGCTTTGGTTATTTTAATTTTTTCTCCAACGCTGTAGCTGTATGCTGTCTTATAGGTGACGCAAAGAAATGCTGATAAGGATAATAATCCCATGTTAAACGCCATAAAAAAGACGGTCATCGGTATGTTTACCATTGTCCGTACGATGTGGATGGTCAATAGCCATGCCATAAGGCCACGCGATACCATACTTTATCCAGAAGTGCCGGTACCAGTACCACCCAGATTTCGAGGGCGTATCGTATTGACGCGTGATCCTGATGGCGATGAGCGCTGTGTGGCCTGTAACTTATGCGCGGTTGCCTGTCCAGTAGGCTGTATCTCGCTACAAAAAGCCGAACGCGAAGATGGGCGCTGGTATCCAGAGTTTTTCCGTATTAACTTCTCTCGCTGTATTTTCTGCGGGATGTGCGAAGAGGCTTGTCCAACGACGGCGATCCAGATGACACCAGATTTTGAGCTTGGCGAGTATGTGCGTCAGGATTTAGTCTACGAAAAAGAGCATTTATTGATCTCAGGGCCAGGGAAGTATCCTGACTATAATTACTACCGAGTGACGGGTATGGCAGTAGACGACAAACCAAAAGGCGCGGCGCAAAATGAGTCGGCACCTATCGATGTAAGGAGTTTACTACCATGATGGAGTTTATGAATCATCCGGATCTGGTAGGGTTTTATGCTTTAGCCGCAGTGGCTATCTTTGCCAGTCTACGAGTGGTCACTCATGCCAATCCAGTACACGCTATCTTGGCGATGATCGTCACTTTGCTGGCTTTATCAGGTATTTTCTTCGTCTTAGGCGCTCCTTTTGCCGGTGCTCTTGAGATTGTCGTTTATGCTGGCGCCATTATGGTGCTATTCGTTTTCGTTATTATGATGCTCAATTTGGGCATGGCAGATGAGGCGCGTGAAGAGCGGTGGCTCGATGCTAAGACTTGGGCGATACCGACTGGGCTCACGCTTATTATCGCCGTAGTACTGTACGGCATGATCGGTCTCAATCATGATGAGACTGCCGTTATTGGCGGGGTTACTGTCCCAGCGAAGGCAGTCGGTACAGTGTTATTTACCAAATATATTATGCTCGTTGAAGTGGCTGCTTTATTATTGCTAGCCGCCTTAGTTGCCGCTTATCACTTAGGTAAAGAGTCGAATGATGATGAGATCATCGGTAATGATAGCTTAGCTTATCGCCCTTCGGTGGGTAGCATTAAAGAATATGAAGAGGATAAGTCTGAGAGTGCTACTGATGCGGTCGAAATGGCTAAGCCTTATGTTTATGATACGGTTGATCCTAATGATTATGTGGCAGCGCCGCGTAGCAAGCGTAAGGAGCTAGACTGATGGTACAAGCAGTAAGTGTGGCCGGGGAGGTGTCAAGCGTACCCTTTGCGCATGAGGTAGTCGGGTTTGCAGAGCCAGCTATGGCGATGCAAAATACGGTGGGTCTGATACCGATGAGCCATGGATTAATATTGGCCGGTATCCTATTCACTATCGGTCTGTGCGGTGTTATGGTGCGACGCAATTTCTTATTTATGCTGATGGGACTTGAGATTATGATGAATGCCGCGGCATTGGCATTTGTGGTCGCAGGCAGCCGTTGGGTCGATCCAGATGGACAAGTGATGTTTATCTTTATTCTGACCTTAGCCGCCGCTGAGGTCTCTATTGGGCTTGCGATACTATTACAGTTTTATCATAAGCGTGGGCATCTCGATGTCGATAGCGCCAATGAGATGAAAGGATGATGCCATGAGTTTATTACCATTAACCTTTATATTTCCGCTCATTGGCTTTTTAATTTTAGCCTTTATGCGTGACAAGTTATCTGAGCAGGCAGCAACGTTTGTCGGTGTCGGGAGCATGGGGCTATCAGCGCTTTGTACCTTAGTCGCCAGTTTTACCTTTTTAACCAGCTATCCTGCAGGTACAGTGGTGCAAATACCGTTATGGACTTGGTTTCAAGTCGGCGATTTTGCGCCTGGGTTTAGCTTAAGCTTTGATGGCTTAGCGCTGACCATGACAGGCATCATCACTGGTGTAGGCTTTTTAATTCACCTATTCGCCGCTTGGTATATGAAAGGTGATACGGGTTTTGCCCGCTTCTTTAGCTATATGAATCTGTTCGTCGCTAGCATGCTATTGCTAGTGCTCGCCGATAACTTATTACTGTTATATCTCGGCTGGGAAGGGGTCGGTATCTGCTCTTACTTGCTCATCGGATATTATTTTCATGACCGCGCTAACGGTCAGGCGGCGATAAAAGCCTTTACCGTAACTCGTATCGGTGATGTGTTCTTAGCTTTTGGCCTATTCTTACTATTCCGCGAGTTTGGCACACTTAATATTCAAGAGATTATCACCCGAGCGCCGCAAGTATTCGATATCAATAATCCAACCATGATCCTGACGACAATGATGCTTGTTGGTGGCGCTATGGGTAAATCAGCGCAATTGCCATTACATACTTGGCTCGCTGATGCGATGGCAGGCCCGACGCCAGTATCGGCTTTGATTCACGCAGCGACTATGGTGACGGCTGGTGTTTATTTAATCGCTCGTATGCATCCACTGTTTGAGCTGACCCCAGGGATTTTACTCTATTGGGTTGGCGGTGTTGGTGCTTTGACATTAGTGGTCGCAGGTTTCTGTGCTTTAGCGCAAACCGATATCAAGCGTATTCTGGCTTATTCAACGATGAGTCAAATCGGCTATATGTTCCTAGCGCTTGGCGTTGGAGCCTGGCAAGGTGCTATTTTCCATTTGATGACGCATGCTTTCTTTAAAGCCTTATTATTTTTATCGTCAGGTGCAGTGATCTTAGCGGTACATCATGAGCAAAACATCTTTAAGATGGGTGGCCTGCGCAAAAAGATACCTTTAGTATTTTGGTGTTATTTAGTAGGCGGCGGTGCGTTAGCAGCTATTCCTTGGGTGACGGTCGGTTTTTATTCTAAAGAAGCAATTCTTTGGGAGACTTATGCCACGGGTCATCAAGTGTTATTTTATATGGGCGTATTCGGTGCCTTCTTAACCGCGCTTTATACCTTCCGGATGATTTGGATTGTGTTCTTTGGGGAAGAAAAGACGCACGCGCACAAGCTAAAAGGGGTCTCCTACTGGTTACCATTGACGATATTGTTAGTGCTATCCACTGCTGTTGGAGCCCTGATTACGCCGCCGCTACAAGGGGTGCTGCCAGAGAGCTTTGGTCACCTGTTAGAGTTATCAGGTGACGCACATGGCAAGCACACGGCTGAATATATCGCTATGGGCGCGATGCTATTAGGCTTAATCATAGCGGCGCTGTTATATGTCGTTGATAAAGGCCGTATGCTCACTAAGTTTAAGCGCTCGACTATCGGTGGCGGCCTTTATTATTGGTGCTATCACGGTTTAGGCTTCGATGCGTTATTCGATATCGTATTTGTAAAACCCTTTTTATTCATCGGCCGCTTGTTCAAAGCCGATCCTGTCGATAAAAGCTGGATGGTACTACCTATGCTAGCTTCTTTCGGTAATAAAGTATTCTCCCGGACGCAGACAGGGTCCCTTCGTGGCTACGCGGCAAGCTTTGGCTTGGGTGTAGCGGTATTGCTGGTGCTGGTAATGATGACGGTGGTGTAAGATGATAGAGTTACAACAAACATGGATGCTACCGGCATTGATTGCGATTCCGTTTATAGCGGGATTGTTATGTTGGTTAGTTGAGCGCTTCAATAAGCGCTTGCCGCGCTGGATCGCTTTGATCGGCATGATACTGACTTTCGTTTTGTCTTTAGTGCTATGGCATTACGGTGATTTCAGTGGGATGAGTAAACAGGTCATCGCGCCGCAGTCGGCTGTACCTTGGGTCGCTGAATTTAGTGTGCCTTGGATACCCGCTATGGGTATTAGCTTCCATCTAGCGATGGATGGCATGTCACTATTAATGGTGGCTTTGACTGGGTTTTTGGGCGTGGCAGCGGTGGCTTGTTCGTGGAATGAGATTCAGCGCCGAGTTGGGTTTTTTCATCTCAACTTGTTATGGAGCCTAGGCGGCGTCATCGGTGTGTTTTTAGCCATTGATTTATTCTTATTCTTCTTCTTTTGGGAGATGATGCTGGTTCCTATCTACTTCTTGATCGCTATTTGGGGTCATGATGTGGTCGGCGGTAAGACCAAAGAATACGCAGCAACGAAATTCTTTATCTATACCCAAGCCTCAGGGCTTATCATGCTGATTGGTATTTTGCTGCTAGTCATCTTTAACCGCGCCGCGACGGGCGTAGTCAGCTTTAACTATAATGATTTACTCGGCACCTCTCTTGGTGGCTGGGAATATCCGATTATGTTGTGCTTCTTTATCGGTTTTGCAGTGAAATTACCGATTCTGCCTTTTCATGGTTGGCTACCTGACGCGCATGCGCAGGCACCGACGGCCGGTTCTGTCGATTTGGCAGGGGTGCTGATTAAGACTGCGGCGTATGGCCTAATACGCTTTGTATTGCCGCTATTTCCAGCAGCCTCGCAAGAGTTTGCGCCTATTGCGATGACGCTCGGTGCTATCGGTATCTTCTACGGGGCGTGGCTTGCCTTTATGCAGACAGATATGAAGCGTCTGCTCGCTTATACCAGTATCTCGCATATGGGCTTTATTGTCTTAGCGATTTATGCAGGTACTTTGCTGAGCTTGCAAGGCTTGATGGTACAGATGCTTGCCCATGGATTAAGCTCGGCAGCGCTATTCATTATGGCCGGTCAGCTATATGAGCGTTTGCATACCCGCGACATCACTTTGATGGGCGGTATGTGGGGCCAGTTCCGCTATTACGCACCGATGCTGATGTTCTTTTGTGCAGCGTTACTCGGCATCCCAGGCACCGGTAACTTCATTGGCGAGTTTATGATTTTATTCGGTACCTTTGCCCAGTACCCAGTGTTTGTGGTATTAGCAACCTTTAGCTTAGTATTAGCGGGTCTATATTCATTACTCTTGGTTTACCGTACTTTATTTGGCGTGAATAACACTAAAGAAGTGGCGCTAAAACATACTAAGGTGCATGGCCTGCCCGAACGTCCATTAAAAGACTTAGGTAAGCGCGAGGTCACCTTGCTGCTGACTTTAGCCGCCGGTTTAGTCTGGCTCGGACTGTATCCACAGCCGGTTTTGGATACTTCTAGTGAAGCAATGCAGTGGATCAATAATGCCTATATTTATAGCGAAGTCACTCAAGTGGACGCATCGAACCTGCTTGATGCAATGGAGGCACGTTAAGTCATGACTGATATTACGATGAATGATTTGATGGGGCTGATGCCTTACGCACCGATTCTTATAATAGTGATTACCGTGATATTAACGATGATTGCGATTACTATTAAGCGCTCACATTTTATTACCGGTACAATTACCGTAATAGGTCTCAACGTAGCTCTGTTTACTTTGCTTGGCCAGATGACAGGCATAGTAAGCTCAGGCTCGCTGATGCCGCTCGCGGAGCAGATGTTTGTCATTGATAATTTTGCCCAGTTCAATATGGTGGTCATTCTTATCTGTGCGCTCGCTTGCTGTACGTTGTCCTATGCTTATCTTGCCAACCTACAAGACAATAAAGAAGAGCTGTACCTGCTGATTCTTATTTCTACAGTAGGGGCGCTACTGATGGTCTGTGCTCAGCACATGGCCGCGTTCTTTATTAGCTTAGAGCTGTTATCAGTGCCTTTGTACGGTTTGCTTGCTTATACTTTTTCGCGCAACCAATCCTTGGAGTCAGGGCTGAAGTATCTGGTACTGTCAGCGACGGCTTCTGCCACTTTACTGATGGGTATGGCCTTTATTTATGCACAAGTTGGCGCTTTAGGGTTTAAGCAAATTAGCGTTGTGCTCGTTAACGCCTACGATTCACCTTTAGTGATTTTGGGCGCGGCGATGATGATGTTTGGTATCGCCTTCAAACTATCTGCAGCGCCGTTTCATATGTGGACGCCTGATGTTTACGAAGGCGCACCAGCGCCTATCGCCACTTATCTAGCCTCAGTATCAAAAGTGGCGATGATGGCATTAGCCGTGCGTTTTTTACTGGATACCGCGCTGCTAGCGCTGCCTTCAGTACAGATGCTCATCATGGTGATGGCGACTTTATCTATCTTAATAGGTAACATGCTCGCTGTTCGCCAGAGTAACCTTAAGCGCTTATTGGGGTATTCTTCCATTGCACACATGGGCTATGTGCTGATCGTCATCGTCAGTATTGGCGCGGC
The DNA here is from genome assembly GCF_051847375.1 of Psychrobacter sp. 2Y5. NCBI lineage: Bacteria > Pseudomonadati > Pseudomonadota > Gammaproteobacteria > Moraxellales > Moraxellaceae > Psychrobacter > Psychrobacter sp. 2Y5. The sequence goes on along the minus strand of NZ_JBPYDA010000008.1, from coordinate 111,622 downwards.
TGCTGATAGTGTTTCAAGCATGTATATGGCAGTTTATGCTTTTACCTCAATCGGTGCATTTGGGGTAGTGACACTAATGTCTAGCCCATACCGGCTCTCGGGTGAAGCAGATAAGCTGGTGTATTATCAAGGTCTATTCTGGCGCCGTCCGGTACTGACTGCGGTTATGACGATTATGATGCTATCGCTAGCGGGTATTCCGTTGACGGCAGGCTTTATCACCAAGCTGTTCGCCATTTTAGCGGCGGTGCAAGGAGCGCAGTGGTTCTTAGCGGCGATGATTATCTTAGGTAGTGCGATAGGTCTGTTTTATTACTTACGTGTCATGCTGACTTTGTTCAAACGTCCAAAAGCTTATGTGGAGTTTGATGTTGTTGGCCATTGGGGCGTGCGCATGGGTGGTCTGATGGTGATTGCGGTCACTATCCTCATTATCGGCTTTGGTATCTTACCGAACAACATGATTGAGTGGGCAGCGCTTGCACGTATTTGGTAACATGAAACGAGAAGTCATTTAATTAATAAATCAGGTTAGCGCAGGCTAGCCTTTTTTATGACTATTTAAGAAGTAAAACTCAAAGATAAAAATTGTGAACTTGAATATAACGCTCAGCGCCATAATGTATAGCAATGAGAACGCCTTTAGCAGAAATTTAATGAATAGCTGTCTATATAGTTAATCCTAAATTTAAAGAATACAGCGGTAGTAGCACTGTGTTTATTTTATAGTGGATCGGCTATAGCACACTATAATTCTTGAGAAGTTGATAACTATAAATCGATAACAATATTAATCCATAACGATAAGTGATTCTTTATTATGAGCGATAATATTCAAAAAGTAACCGTACTAAGTAAAACCACTTGGACGCCTAATTTATTTAGCTTTACCGTGACGCGTCCGGACAGCTTTAAGTTTACCGCCGGTCAGTTCGTGCGTTTAGGGGTCAATCCCAGTAAGCTTAACTATCATCAGCAGCAGTCGAGTGAGGGCGCTGATGAGGTACTTGATGAAGATATCTTTCGCGCTTATTCTATCGTCTCTTCCCCTTTCGATGAGGTGTTAGAGTTTTTCTCTATTGTCATCGAAGATGGGGCTTTTACCTCTGAACTGCAGCATTTGCAAGTCGGCGATGAGCTGTTACTCAATACCATGCCTTTTGGGTTTTTGACCTTAGCGCGCTATCAAAAGCCGCTACCAAAAGACTTATGGTTACTAGCAACAGGTACGGGCCTTGCGCCATTTTTATCGATGCTACAGGATCTACAAACGTGGCAAGACTATGAGCATATCGTGCTCGCCTATAGTGCTCGCAGTGAAGAGGAGCTGGCGTACGTCGAGATGATTAACCGTTTGCAATCCGATTTTGGTGAGCTGGTGGATAATCCTGCTAAGCTGATATTTGTGCCGATTGTCACCCGTGAGCCGATGGCAGGCGCATTGAGCGAGCGTCTGCCCAAGCTGCTAGTAGACGGTAGCTTGCAAGCAAAAGCTGGCATCGAGCTTGATATCGACAATGCCCATGTGATGCTCTGCGGCAACCCAGATATGGTCGAAGACACCAAAGAGACTTTAAAGTCCTTAGGGATGGTGATGAATCGCCGCGGTGAAGGTAATATTGCGGTAGAAAACTACTGGTAAGCTAAATAGCTCAGTCTATAATGAAAAGCCCCATTCTAAGTATTTAGAGTGGGGCTTTTCTTGAGTAAACAAGGGGTATTATTACTTTTACTCTTGACTGGGTTCGGTGGCATCATCTACCGGATTGATAGGTCCTTGCATTAATTCAGGCTCATCATCAACTTTGTCTTTTTCACTAATAATATCATCGCCATTACTACCTAATAAGTCGCGATAGTTGACTTGGGTTTTGAGTACCAATTGTTCTTCCTCAACTTCACCATAATTGACTTGGACTTTGTGCAGGGCGCTCATTATTTTTTTATTATTTTTTAGCCAGCGATGAATATCCAAATAGATAATCTCGTCTTTGGCCCGAGCAATATTGATATAGGTCAGAATGAAGCCTAGAGGATCTTTTTTTAGTACGCTATGATAAAACCAGATAAGCATTTTGATACCTTGACGCTTGAGAAAGGAGTCACAGTGCAGGTTGAGTACATCAGTATAAGTCTGCTGACCGAAAACGAAGCGCTGGACATTACGATCAAGCTGCACGTGCACTAGGCTGAAGTTACTGGCGACCTCCGCGTAAATACCTGCGACATCGACAGTACAGAACAGGCGAAACCAGTTATCATGCAGCTCTACTCGCAGCTCTAAAATCGCTTTAACATTATCGGTGACAAATTTTTGTAGAGCGTCATTGACGTACTTTTGGGCGACTGGTAGTGGAATCTCATCTTCTAATTTATCAGAGGTTTTGCCATACAGTTTTTTTATCGCAGAAGTTAGGCTATCCCAGCCCTCGTTAAAAGACTGGTTAAAACGCTCTCCTATAGCCTCAGCGAAATCGTAAAAGTCATCAAAGTTGCTAGAATCAGTCAAACTCATTATCCTTGTAGTCATCATTATAAAACAGGCGACAAAACGGGCTATAAAATAGCAAATAAAAGCCAGTATATAGCAAAAGCACTAGGCAAAAAACGTATGCGCGTTCATTTTAGCAAATAACGCTAACAAGCGTTTTTAAAACTATACATTATCAGTCATCGTCTGGCTTGACACTAAATTAAAGCCAACCTAGCGCTAAATTAGATACAAACATTTGCTTGACGCTCGTGTTATGATAGCGCAATTATTTTTTATCTCATTATCCAGTTATCAGATTTATTGGTTTCAGCTGAGAGTGACTGTGGCGCATATCAAAGACTCACAAAGTTATCATTTCTCAAGCCAAGCGCCTACTCGCAGCTTTAGCATGCCGGTCGCGATTATTATCGCGCTTGGCGTGCATGTACTACTTATCTTCGGCATTAGCTTCTCGATGGGTAGTCATCCTGCAGCTATGATGCAGGATGTGGCAAAAGCGCTGACCGATAATATGCAGCCAAACGAAGATGCCTACTACATCGCTAATGCTTCGCAAATAGGCAGTGGTACCGTGATGGAACAAATTCGGCAAGAAAGCGCGCAAACCAGTCCACTCGCAGCTGAGCATATCAGCGAAACCCAAGATGTCATTAACCTGCAGCAGCAAGTGCGACAGCAGCAGTATCAAGAAAGCTACTTACGCACTACTTTGAGCTGGCGGCAAGCGAGTGACAATACAGATAACGATGAGCAGCAGGCAAAAGACGATATACGGGCGCAAGAGGCGCGTTTACGTAAACAGATCGCCACGCTAGAAGCACAGTTATCTCAGCGTCAGCAAGTCTATGCGACAAAATCCAAAGTAGTCACCCTCGATAGTAACTCAACCACGCGCGGCGCGGCGGCTGATTATATAGAGACTTTCCGTGATCATGTCGAGCGCGTAGGTAATCTGCATTATCCGAGACAGGCAAGAGCGCAAGGTATCACCGGTGAGGTGCGCTTGATGGTCATTATCAGTAGCGATGGCACTATTAAAGCCATCCGTTTACTTGAGAGCTCCAATTCCAATATTTTGGATGAAGCTGCTAAGCAATCTGTACGTCAAGCAGCGCCGTTTGGTGCGTTTACCGAAGATATGAGTGATATCGTTGAGCTCAGACTCATTCGCACTTACCGTTACAGTGATAAAATAGAAGTTACTTATTAAGCACACCTATTATTAATATTCATCGACAAGGTTATAAAGAGCAGAGTTATTATGGAATTTTTAGGATTTACTATTGACGTTGCGACATTGACGAGTAGTGCCATCGCTTTAGTGTTTAAAGTGGCTTTTGCACTACTAATCTTCATCATCGGCCGCTGGCTTGCCAGAAAACTAGTCACCTTTAGCAATCGCCTTATGGTGCGTAGCCATTTAGAGACAACAGCGGCCAATTTTTTGAGCCGACTGTTATACGGCGTATTATTGGTCATTATCACTTTAGCGGCGTTAAACCAAGTCGGCGTTCATACCACTTCTGTCGTTGCTATTTTAGGGGGCGCTGCCGTCGCTATTGGTCTAGCTTTAAAAGATCAACTCTCTAATTTTGCTGCGGGTATTATCATCGTCACTTTTAAACCTTTTATTAAAGGGGATTATGTACAGATTAGTGGCTATACCGGTACGGTAGCAGAGATTACGTTAGTCAATACTCATATGACTACGATTAACAACCATGACATTATTATACCCAATAGCGATATCACCACCTCAGCGGTTACGAACTATACCGCGCTACCTAATCGCCGCGTCGATATCACTATCGGAGTGGGCTATGATGCCAATATCAAAACCGCTAAAGATCTGATCTTGAGACTAGCCAAAGAAAACCCGGTCGCTTTTAGTGATCCTGAACCTATCGTACGAGTGACTAACTTAGGGGACAACTCAGTCGATCTAACCCTTAACGTTTGGACCACTAATGACGACTGGTGGGCGATGCAGTGCGATCTACTTGAACAGTTCAAAGAAGTGTTTGATAGTGAGAAAATCGATATTCCATTCCCGCAGCGCAGCGTACATATTAAGGGTCTTGATCAGATGATGAATAATATGGATCAATCGCAAAAGTTGCCAATGGACGAAAAATAATAAAAGAGCTTATCGATTTTAAGTATAGTCGATCCACTATAAAACAAACACAGTACTACTGGGATGAATTTTGCGCAGCATCGAAGGGACGCAGCACGCAAGGAAAATTTATACCAGTAGCACGCTGGCATAGCTGTATTCTTTTTATTTAGGATTAACTATATTAAGACAAATAGGGGTTAGGCAAATTAAGACGAGCTAAGATAGCAATCTCAAACTGCTCCATCTCGTCTTGCTCCGCTTGCCCCAGCTCGTGATCGAAGCCTAGCAAATGCAGGATGCCATGAATGACTAAATGGCTGATGTGCTGCGCTAGGCTTTTATGTTGCTCGCTTGCTTCACGCACTAGTACCTCATGACAGATAATCAGCTCGCCTAGTGGCAGCACTGGCATTAGATCGATAACGCTGGCTGGCAGCTCACTTGGATAAGAGAGAATATTGGTCGCATAGTCTTTACCGCGCGCCTCCAAATTGAGTGCTTTTCCTTCGCTCACATTAGTAATATAGATATCTAAGGCTTTGGGTTTACTTTGCCATACTGCCTCATCAATATCTACGAAGTAGGGTAGGGTCAAACCTTCTTTAATGCGCTCATCGATATGGGTCAAAGTCGCTGACAGGATATTGTGTAGTACTTCTTCGTTGTAAGACTCATCGATTAAATTGTCGTTAATACTGTCATTGACGCTGACATTTATTTCATTGAATTGATTCATTGTTTTAGCTCTGCTTTCAAATCTTTTTTCTTAAGTGTTTTCTTTAAGCATAAAAAACCAGACTACTAATGCTAATAGTCTGGTTGCAGTACGGTTCGTGACTATTTTTATCATTGAAAATTTAGCCGTATAATCAAAGCTTAGAAGCTGCATTAGCGATCGCTTGTTTACGTTCTTGCTCCGCTAAGCGCTGTTGTTTACGCTTCTCATCGATAATTAATTGTTCGCCATCGAAGATATCATAGGCTTCAACGATCTTTTGTACCAGATGATGACGTACCACATCTTTTGAGTCAAACTTAGTGATATGAATCTCTTCTATGCCGCTCAATATATCTAAGGCTTGTGCCAGACCTGATTTGGTACCACGTGGTAAGTCAACTTGCGAGATGTCGCCGGTGATAACGGCGCGCGAGCCAAAGCCTAAGCGGGTCAAAAACATCTTCATTTGCTCAGGAGTAGTGTTTTGCGCTTCATCCAAAATCACAAAGGAGTTATTCAACGTACGACCACGCATGTAGGCCAGCGGCGCAACTTCAATGATTTGGCGCTCAATCATTTTACCGACTTTTTCAAAGCCTAGCATCTCATAGAGTGCGTCATATAAAGGGCGTAAGTAAGGATCGATTTTTTGAGCTAAATCTCCTGGGAGAAAGCCTAGCTTTTCACCGGCTTCGACCGCTGGACGCACGAGCAAAATACGCTCAATCTCATTACGCTCTATCATATCGACCGCGCACGCTACCGCCAGATAGGTCTTACCGGTACCCGCAGGACCGATACCGAAGGAGACATCAGAGGTCAAGACGTTTTTGACGTAGCGCTGCTGATTGCCACCGCGTGGAATGATTTTGCCTTTACGAGTGCGCAGACTAATAGGCGTAAACTCGTCACTTGCATCTAAATCAGCATCATTTTCGCTATTATCAGCGTTAGCATTGTCTTTGTTATCTTGATCGTAAGCCATGTCCTCATCACGAGAAAGGCTGGCTTGAATAATAAGATGCAGCTCTTCGGCGCTGATATCTTTAGAGTTTTGCGCTTCGTCAACTAGCTTATATATAATGCGCTCGCCGCGCTCGACACCCGTGATATCGCCGCTAATACAAAAGTCGGTTTTGCGCTGGCTAATCTTGATATCGAGGCGCTCTTGAATATATTTGAGGTGCTTATTGTATTCACCCAAGACGGTTTTTAGTTGAGCTTGGGTCAAAAATTCAAATTTTATATTGCGGCTAATGGATTCAGTCAAGCGATTATCCTTGTAATAAAAGCCCTTCATTTAGTGGGCAAAAATAATTGAATAAGTTAATAGAGTTCCTTCATTATGGTTGATAATATTTTAAATTCAAGCCTTTGCCGCTATTGGTGGCGACTGTTTTGTATGTTGATTGCAACGATTCGAAGGAAGAGCTGACAGTAGCTATGTGCTAATAGAAGTATTAAATTAGCGCTGTCTATGAGTCGCCTAATAGCGCAACTGACAGTCGCGGTAAATAGCGTTAAGCTCACAGAGTTTATGATAATTTGTGGTAACCTATTGGCTATCTAATTCGCTTACGAATGCTTATGAATTGCTCCTTTAGTATTAACCTTCAAGCAAAAAATCAGTTAAAAATAATGATAAAAACTGAGGCTTTATTTTGAGTTAGTTTGAAATATTTTAGTTTTATAATAGGAATAATTATGCAAAACCCTGAACAACATAGCGCTAAGCTTAATATCAATCCTAAAGCCGTTACCGATCAACAAGTGCTTATCGCTGGTGGCGGTCATGTCGGCTTATCTTTTGCTCTTTTGCTTGCGCATCACGGCATCGCGAGTACCTTACTTGAGAAAAATAGCTATCCTGAGATCGGTCCCGAAGACGATGCCAAGCGTAGCCACTATCTAGACAGTCGTAATACCGCTTTGTCACGGCGAACGGTGCAGATCTATCAAGAGATAGGTCTGTGGGATGAGCTACAAAGCCATGCTTGCCGGATTGATGCGGTACAAATCAGTGAACAAGGCAGCTTTGGGCGCGCGCAGCTCAAAAAGGAAGAAGAAAATGTCGAGTCCTTTGGCCAAGTGATGGAAAACGCTTGGCTGGGCCGCAAGCTATTATTGGCTGCGCAGAACGAGGCACTGATTACTTTAATTGATAATGCTGATGTCATTGCCGTCGAGCAACAAGCGGATGGCGTCACTTTGACCTTTAACTATTATGATGGCAGTGAGGGTGAGCAGCAACTGCAAGGCAGCGTGTTGGTCGCTTGTGATGGGCGCGACTCTACGGTGCGTAAGCTTTTAGGAATAAGCACAACCGATTATGACTATGGGCAAACCGCTATCGTTGGTGTGGTCGAAACATCTATGCCGCATAATCATGTGGCGATTGAGCGCTTTAGCCCCGCTGGCCCCTTAGCCGTCCTACCACTAACTGATCCTGAAGGCGATGGCAATGATAAGTATCAAAAAGGCTATCGCCGTTCGGTGGTTTGGGTCTGCCCTAATGGCGAAGAGCAGCAATATTTAGAGGATGACGCGCATTTTTTGGCGACGCTACAGCAAGCGTTTGGCGAGCGCGCAGGCAGTTTTATCAAAACCGGTCGCCGCGGCGCTTATCCGTTGACACGAGTACTTGCTAACCAGCAAGTTAAAGACCGCTGCGTGATTATGGGCAATGCCGCACATACGCTACATCCAGTGGCAGGTCAGGGCTTTAACCTCTGTATGCGCGACGCTCATGTACTCGCAAAAATGCTAAACGAGCAAGTACAACAAGGCGCAGATATCGGTGATAAGCAGATGCTAAAGCGCTATGAAAAATCGCGCCAAAGCGATCAAAAACGGGTGATTCGCTTCTGTGATGCGGTGGTACATGGCTTTACCCATGCCAATCCAGCCATTAAGCTGGCGCGTAACGTCGCCTTAGTGGCTTTTGATAAGCTGCCTAATATCAAACCATTAGTCGCCACTTATGCGATGGGACTTAAGTCTTAGTTTGCTTTGCTAAAGTATGGATAGCTACTAAATCTAGGAAATATTGTATCTAGGAAGTATTTATGAAAAACAACCATAGCTTAATTATCGGTGGCGGTATCGTTGGTGCAACTTTAGCGCTAAAACTAGCACAAGCGAAAAGACCGGTTACTTTAGTCGATGCGACCTCCGAGCGCGATGAAGCGAATTGGCAACAAGCGTTAACTCAGCGTGATGCGCGGGTTTATGCGCTTAGTCTGGCCAGTATTAATCTACTCAAAGAAGTCGGCGCGTGGCAAAATATTCAGGCTAGCGGCCGTAAAGCCGATTACACTCAAATGCAGGTTTGGCAGCTTAATGGCTTAGGCGAGCTATTGTTTGGCGATAGTGATAATCATGATGGTGTTGATGAGGATAAGGTTAAGGCCGCCGCTATGCTCGGCAGTATGGTCGAGCCGTTAGTCATCGAGCGCGCCCTTTGGCAGCGCTTAGAAGATGAGGACGTTAGCGATTATCTAACGGTTATCAAAGGTCAAAAAGTGGTTGATATGGACTGGCTAGGGGCTGAGCAAGGCTATCAAGTAACATTGGAGAATGGCGAAAGGATTAGCGCAAATTTGCTAGTGGGCGCTGACGGTCGCGGCTCGTTTGTCCGCAAACAAGCGGCTATTGAGCTTGATACTTTGGACTATCAGCAAACGGCGATTTGCTGTGCGATTCAGACTGCAAAGCCGCATCAAGCGACTGCCCGCCAAGCCATGCTACCTACTGGGACGCTAGCGTTATTACCGTTAGCCGATATCACTGATGAGGACAAGGCCAATCCACAACATTGGCAGTCAATCGTCTGGACACTACCACGCAATCAAGCGCTAGCGTTACTAGCAGAAGAGCCAGACTATATCGCTGATAAACTCGCTGCTGCGAGCAATTACGAGCTTGGTGCTATTCAAAAGATAGAATCTATCGCCAGCTTCCCATTAGCCGCGCAGCAAGCCAAAAGCTATATTGCGGATAATCTGGTCTTGATAGGAGACGCGGCACATGGCGTCCATCCACTCGCCGGACAAGGTCTCAATCTTGGCATGCTCGACGTCAAGGCACTATTTGCGCAATTAGAGTACGACTATCAGCGCAGCGGTAATACCCTATGGGGCAGCGCGCAGACGCTACGCACGTATGAGCGCTTGCGTCGTCCGCATAATAGCCTGATGATGCATAGCTTTTCCGCGCTGAATTGGCTGTTTGCTGGCGAGCTTGCGCAAACGCGTCCAATTCAGCAACTGCGTAGCGAAGGTATGTATCGGGTGGGCAAGATTAAGCCTTTGATGCGTCTGTTTGCGAGGCAGGCGAGTGGGGTTTAGGGTGTAAATTTAACTAAAGAGTAAAGTGTGATGAATAAGTCATGGATGACAATAGGTATTATATTCGGCGCTTTGACATTGCCAGCATGTCAGACTCTTTCACTACCTTCTTCTAAGTCAAATTATGTCTCTAAAAGTTCTAATAGTTACGAAAGTGAAAATCATGAACCCCCTGTAACCTTAGTACCACCTATTCCAGATTCAGACTGTGATGGCGTTTTAGACCATATTGATTATTGTCCAAAAACACCCATCAACACTATTATTGATAAAAAAGGCTGCCCAATAGCAAAAAACTTAATGGGACCTCTTGCATTAGAAATTAAGACCTACTTTGAGCAGGGCAGCGCTAAGTTTTCGCGTGAAGGTTATGCTACAGATATAGATAATACTGCTGAAAAACTTATTGAATATGCTGAGTATGATTATTTACCTATAGTTATTTTAGGACATATCTCTATGCCTGAGGCGCAGCTCATGCAAGAGGTCGATGACAAGCAAGCTAATGGTAATTTTTTTATCAATGAACAACTGGCACAGAATCGTGCACAGCTTGTTAAAGACCGATTGATCAGCCGAGGTATCTCTGCCAGTAGAGTTTATACTTATGATTGTGGCACTCATTATCAGATTGCTGAAAATGATACTGAGGCGAATATACATATGAATCAGCGCGTATTTGGTTGGTCTGCTGTAGAGGATGAAAATTACATTGTTCGTACGCACAATTTAGAAGGTTATCAAGAAAAATGTAAAGCGTTCAATAGGGATAAACAATGAAAACTAAGCTGAAACTAGTAACAGTTGTAGTAAGTGCTTTAACTTTATCAGCCTGTCAGTCTTTATCTGAACCTATCTCAAGCAATCAAACAGGCCAAACTAGCAACATACCTGTAGCGACGATTAATAATGATAATGATAGTGATGGTGACGGCATCTCTGATGAATTGGATCAATGCCCAGCCACACCAATGAACGTAGTAGTAGATCGAAGAGGCTGTCCATTTACACCTATTGGTATAGGTCTAAAAATGGAATACCGAGCCTTTTTTGCAAAAGGAAGTAGTAAGCTATCACCAGAGTATCAGCTTGAGCTTGATAAAGTAGCCAAAAAATTGCAAGAGTACGAGACCGCAACTATGCGTATTGAGGGGCACGCTTCAGCAGATGAAGTAGATAAAAGCTCAGATGCAGAGTTACGACCAAATTCTCTAGCCAAAAATAGAGCGCTTATCGTCAAAAACTATCTAATAATGCAGCATCAAATTGATCCTAATCGTCTAAGTATCTTCAGTTATGATGCTGAACGGCCTATAGCCTCTTCTGATACTGAAGAAGGTAAGTCTATGAACCGCCGAGTTTATGGGCTAGCTCAAGAGCCTTAAAGCAACTTGTTTTATATCTCGACAAACGACTCATGTACAGATCAATACGTTAAATTTTAATTGAATTTTATATTGGTCTTACCCATTAGCTGAATTAGCGACTATTAAATCTTTACTTACCCCAACGCCGAAAACACCACCATCAACACCGGCGAGACGATATTAATAATAAAGCCAAAGCTAATCGCCAGTGGCACGACCTTGAGGCCGCCTGATTGCTGAATAATGGGTAAGGTAAAATCGAGACTCGTCGCGCCGCCGAGGCCCACTGAGGCAGACGGATATTTACGCATAAACACCGGTATAAATATCAGCGCAAAGAACTCACGGATTAAGTCATTAAATAACGCCACACTGCCCCAAATTGCGCCATAAGCTTCAGTCATGACGATAGCAGAGAGCGAATACCAACCAAAGCCTGACGCTAGTGCTAAGCCTTTGGTCCATGATACTTCGCTAAATAGCAATGCAAAAACGAGCCCGCCAACCAACACCGAAAAAGTGAAGATAACACTCATCTCCACCCCGCGCTTATTGAGTAGCACTTCTTTCAAAGTAATGCCTGAGCCTTTAAGGCCAATACCGACTAATAAAATCAAAATCATCAGCAGGACAGTCATGGTGTTTTCGGGTGGTAGATAGTTTTCGGGCAACAAATAACCAATGATCATACCTAGCATGACACAAAAAACTTGCGCTAAACTACCGCGAATACTGACCCGATGTTCTTTAGATTTAGCTACTGGTTTTTTGGCTTGCCAAGGTTTTAGGTGATCAAATAGCATCAAGCTAAATAGCCCAGTACCTATAGTCAATATTGACAATATAGTGACATACAGCGCAATCTCACCTATTTGACTGCCTAATCCTTCTACCTGCGACAGCTCAATCCCAATTAAGGTGAGGATAATAAACACCAAATAAGACAAACCTTTATCAGCGAGGGTTGTCATCTTGGGATTAGAAGGAATGGCAAAGCCAATGAACATCGGCATTAACACTAAGACAAGGGTGATCAGGCTTTGCATAGGACAGGCTCGAAATAGCAGGTACTGTTGAACATTTACAACGTTTTTACAAGCCGGCAATTGTACCATAATAAGGAATGAATTTAGCGGATAAAAACGGCTATAGTGGTCAGACGCTAGTTACTTTGCGAAGTATTTGAGGCCATGAAATATACAAAACTGTGCATTTTCAATAAATAATAAACGTAAAAAAGCCATAGGAAGCCAAAGCATTCCTCAGTTAGTAGTCGTGGATAGTACTAGAGGTAAAGGTCTGGCTTTGGCTTTACAGCACAGAACCAACAGCTGGCAGATGACTGTGGTCGTCATAGTAATGCTAAGCCCAATTATCCTAATAACCAATAAGCCACCGTAAATATCGGTACGCCAAGCAATAAACTATCGATACGATCTAATACGCCGCCATGTCCTGCTAACATAGTGCCAGTATCTTTGACCCCATGTTGGCGCTTAAAAGCGGACTCTAACAAGTCGCCTGCGATACCACTAACCGCAAGACCATAAGCGCTAAGCAGGCAAATCCACCAGGCAAATGGCGTCAACCAAACTCCTAACAGGCTAGCTAATAGCGCTGCTAATAGACTACCAAAAAAAGCCCCTTCGATACTTTTATTTGGACTAATCCTAGGAGCAAGGCCACGTTTGAAGAATTTACCTTTGAATAGCTTGCTACATAAATACTGAGCAATGTCGTTAAATTGACTGGCGAATAGCACAAATAACAACACCCCATATTGGCTGCGGTGCCAAGTCAGCTGTTGTAGAAAGACTAGACTGACAATGAGCAAAATAAAAGCGCCACTAAAGAGCCCGTCTAGTAGATTGAGATAGATATAAGGCTGGGTGTTGCTGCTAGCAAGAGGGTCATTAGTAGTATGAGAGCCAGAAGTGCTATTAGAGAATGTGCTGCTTGAGGCTTCTGCTATCAGCTGTTTTTGAGAGACGGGTAATGCTAAGGCATTGGACTGTAAACCACGGGCTTGTAGCTTACTAATCAGTCGGGATTTACTCTCGGAGCGCCACAGACGGCTGATCTCATAGCTACCGCGTAAACCAATGAGCACAAAAAAGCCCACTAACAGCCACTGATAAGGATAATTACTATCGAAGCGATGACTACTGCTGTTTATTTTGGCGATAAGATAGCAGCTGCATAAGGCGGCAAGCATCCACCACCAAGAGCGCGCAATGAGATAAATCGTAGGCAAACGAGCACGTAGCTTCGGTATCGCTAGCAGAGCCCAAACCGAGCTGACGGTAAGCATAAGTAAGATAACAAATAGCGTATCAGTGCTCATTGATGACTCACTCTGTAAGATATTGTATCTTTAACTTACTATACTAGATAAGGCAGCGATTAAATAGGGGCAAGCGTCGCTAAAGACTCATCAGAACCACTATTAGCAAGTATTGACTCAGGAGCATTTATATTTATACAGTGATGGGCGGTTTGCTGAGTGATAAACCTATCATCGGTATGTGGCTGAATAACGCTGACTAGAGGCTTGTCAGCCAAAGTAGGGTAGTCTTGACGATAATGACCACCGCGGCTCTCCTGACGCTGCAGTGCTGCTTGAATGATCAAAGTCGCTAGCTGTAATTGACGCGTTAGCTGAAAAGTGCTGAGGTTTTTTGAAGTTATTAAGCCGTTATTCTCGGCAGGATTTTTGCGCTCACCACTGTGGTTCACTTTTGAAAGTTTAAATCTTTTTTGCCACTGCTGTAATTGCAGCAAAGCTTGCTCAAGACAGCAGGCATCGCGGACAATACCCATATTATTGGTCATCAGCGCTTTTAGTTGCAGAGAAGTATCATCGGTATGCAAATCGTCAACATTCGCATCAATATCAGTAACTGCATTAGCAGACTGATGAAAAAGAGTATCTTCTGAGATTTTGATAGATTGGACGTTTGCGACAGTAGGCGTAGACCAGATATGATCAGTCAAATAGCGTGGTAGGTGTTTAGCGATTTTACGACCAACGACGATACATTCTAATAGCGAATTACTAGCTAGACGATTGGCGCCGTGCAGACCGGTATATGCCACTTCACCAGCTGCGTATAATCCGGGTACATCGCTCAAACCTTGATTGCAGGTGACGATACCACCGCAGCTATAATGGGCAGTTGGCGCGACGGGAATAGGATCAGTAGTAATATCTATTCCTAACGTTAGCAGCGTTTGATAGATCTGCGGAAAGTGCTCACGCAAAAATGGCGCGGGCAAGTGACTGACCTCTAAGTGCACGTAGCCTAAGCCATTATTACTGATTTGCTCGGCAATAGCGCGGGCGACGATATCACGCGGGGCTAACTCAGCACGCTCATCAACCTCTAGCATAAAGCGTTGGCCGGTTATCGGACAATATAAACGGCCGCCTTCACCGCGCAGCGCTTCAGATATTAAGAAGCTCGACTTACCCAAAGCAAGGCCTGTCGGATGAAACTGCACAAATTCTAAATTGGCCAATCGGCAACCGGCTTGCCACGCCATTACCACACCATCACCGACACAGATATCGGGAGCGCTGGCACGAGCGAAAAGTTGACCTAGGCCGCCGCTAGCCATCACTACTGCCTTACTATAAATGGTCCGTTGGCACTGGTTGTTATGATCAAAAACGACAGCGCCTTGGCAGTGATTATTTTTTTCGTCAACTAATAAACTTAAAGCTTCATGAAACTCTAAGATAGTAATATTGCTAGCCGCTTGCGCTTGAATGGTCAAGGCTTCCATCACATAGCGACCGGTCGCATCGTCTGCATGCGCCACTCGCCGACAACCATGCCCGCCTTCTTGGGTTAAATGCAGGTCATCAGTTGTCAGATTGGGCTGTATACGAGAGGCGGTATTGCTACTGTTAGCTAATTGCGTAAAAGGCACGCCTTGCTCGCATAACCATTGCACTGCCTGTTTTCCAGCTTTTAGAATACTCGCGGTACTATCCGCCGCGCACAGTCCAGCACCAGCGATTAAGGTGTCTTTGATATGGTCATCAAAGCTATCGTCTTTAGCTAAGCTAGCAGCGATACCGCCTTGGGCATAATGACTAGAGCAAGCTTGTAGTTCCGCCTTACTCAAGACCGTGATGCTTAGCGATTTTGGCAAAGCTAATGCTGTGCTAAGACCTGCCAATCCTGCCCCTATGATCAATACTTCAGTATGCATAGTATTATCAAAGAGATTGTTTTTAGACAAAATGTTCTGCTTAGCATCAAGGCTATCAGTCATGTTACGCGGCTCCCACTTTTGCAAATAGCGGCCGGTCTTTAACCAGATCACCGCTAGCGGCTACTCGTTGTTTTTTAGCCTCGGCAAAATCTAGCATCCGTTGTAGCGGTTTGCTAGCCGCTGCCGCTAATTCCTCTGACAGCGTGACTTCGCCGCTATTATTAAGCAGGCATTGTTCGATGCCTAGCAGACCGTTCATCGCCATCCAAGGACAAAAAGCACAGCTCTTACAGCTGGCGCTTTCACCGGCGGTCGGCGCAGCTAAGAAGCGCTTATTAGGCGAGCGCTTTTGCATCTCATGCAAAATACCTAGATCGGTTGCGACAATGAAAGTATCGGCATCCAGCTCATAAGTCGCCTGCAACAGCTTACTGGTTGAGCCGACCACATCAGCGAGCGCAACCACGCTATCAGGGGATTCAGGATGGACTAAGACCTTTGCTTCAGGATATTCTGCCTTGAGCTGATTGAGCTCAGTTGCTTTAAATTCATTATGGACTAAGCATGAGCCTTGCCAAAGCAGCATATCTGCGCCTGTCTCACGCGCGATATATTTGCCCAAATGCCGATCAGGGCCCCAGATTATTTTTTCACCTTGCTCGTGTAAATGACGAATGATATCGATGCCGACAGAGGAAGTCACCACCCAATCGGCACGCGCCTTCACAGCGGCGCTAGTATTGGCATAGACCACTACGGTACGATCAGGATGCGCGTCACAAAAGGCGGAGAATTCATTGACAGGGCAGCCCAAATCAAGCGAACATTCGGCTTCTAGGTCTGGCATTAGTACTGTCTTTTCCATGCTCAAAATCTTGGCAGACTCGCCCATAAAGCGCACGCCTGCGACGATGAGAGTCTGAGCGCTATGCGCTTGACCGAAGCGTGCCATCTCCAATGAGTCGCCTACGCAGCCACCAGTGGCTAATGCCAAATCTTGAATAAAGGGATCGACGTAGTAATGCGCCACCAATACCGCGTTGTGCTCAAGCAAGAGCTGTTTAATGTTAGCTTCAACTTGTAGACGCTGAGCGTGCGGCAAGTCAGCAGGTATTTTTGCTTTGGCGTAGTCGATATTGGTTTGTATCGCCATACGCTTGTCAGCGCTTAGTACTGGTGCGTCATAGGGATAAGCTTTCATAAGGGTGAGCCTTATTATAAAAATATTTGATTAATGAAGGGATTAGAATTGGGTAGATAGCTATCTCAAGTAAGGAATGTTTTATATTATGCTCATTTTGAGCATAAATACAAGTATTTTTTATAGTGTAATTTTGCCTGGTTGTTTTGAAGCCTTTTAGATAAGGGCTTATTTAGCGAGATAGAATTACAACCTGAGACTAGGATAGTCAGCAAATCGCGTTATACTGCTATAAGATAATGAGTTGTCCACATCAGAATTTGCATCAGCATTAAATGGAAGTTAAACAGTGAATTCTAAATAAAAATTCATCCCAGTAGCACTGTATTTATTTTATAGTGGATCGGCTATAAACGAAGTTTGTTAAAGGGTAAAAATATAAAACTATGACGTTGTCCTATTCACATGCGCATAAGGAAGGTAGTGGTACTACTGAGGTCGTGGCAGTACTGATAACTATCGCTGATAATACCGCGCAAGTCCTCACTGTCGATCAAGGTAAGCTGTTACCTAACGGACCTTTGATGCCTCTGCATCGCTCGCTACAAGCCGGCGTGCGCCAATGGGTGGAGGAGCAAACGCAGCAGCCGTTAGGGTATTTAGAGCAGCTTTATACCTTCGTCGATACCAATAGGCGTAATGAAGATGGTCATGCTTTGGTCTATGTCAGCTATCTAGGTTTGGTACAGGAGCGGCAAGCCAAGCAAGCGCAGAGCCAAGCAAGCTGGCAGGATTGGTACGATTATTTTCCATGGGAAAATCACTTAGCAGGCACGCCAGAGATTATTATTAATCTGATCCTACCGGCGTTATATACGTGGGCCGATAGCGCAGAGGACGAGGCGATACGGCAGAGACGGCACCAGCGTATCGGTCTATGTTGGGGTGTCGGTCAAATTGATGAAAGCCATAACAACAAAGCAAAAACCAGTAACGCTGATACAAGCGACTGGGTAGCAGAGCATGTACTGCTACGTTATGAGATGCTCTACGAGGCTGACTTAGTACCAGAAGCGCCAAACTATCAGCCAAATAAGCTCGCTGCTAACTGGACACAACAGATAGGCTTACCGATGTATTATGACCATCGCCGAGTCATTGCTACCGCCATCTCAAGGTTGCGCGCCAAGATAGAATATCGCCCGCTCATCTTTGGTCTCATGCCAGATAGCTTTACCTTATCTCATTTACAGCAAAGCGTTGAAGCACTATCGGGTATGCGTCTGCATAAACAGAACTTTCGGCGCTTACTAGAGTCGCAAAACCTTGTCATGCCTACAGGGGAGAGTAGTAGCGCCCAGCGCGGCCGTCCAGCGAAGCTCTATCGGTTTTGCCACGATATAGAACTGCAAAGTTTGCTTATGGATAGCAAGCTACCTAAGCGAAAGTGACTCTATACCCAAGTGACTTTCTATAGTTAATTCTAAGTAAAAAGACTGCAGCTATCGTAGCACTGTATTTATTTTATAGTGGATCGGCTATACCTTAGACGCAATCTGTATCGTTAGTGATTTTGATGTCTTTATTCATCGTATGATTTTTTGGCTCAAAACTTTTTTGTTGAAAATAAAGGTGCATTACGCTATATTTATGCTCATTTTGAGTTTAAGTGTCTAGCGCTTATGTTAAGCGTTTAGATTTTTAGACTTTTAACAAGCATAGGATAGAGCAAACGATGAATACTCACTTAGAGCCTGCGCTGGATAAAGTACTGCTTGAACCATTAGTACAAGCCGCGTTAATAGAGGATTTAGGTCGGCGCGGTGATGTGACCTCGCAAGCTACGATTCCCGCTGATAAACAAGCAAAGCTACAGATTCGGGCGCGGCAAGCCGGGGTAATCTGCGGCATGGACGTAGCCAGGTTGTCGTTTGCTGCGATCGATGAGCAGATAGAGTTTGTCGCGCACGTCCATGATGGTGAGCGTGTCGCCGCAGGTACGGTATTAGCTATCGTCAGTGGTAACGCACGGCACTTGTTGACTGCGGAGCGTACGGCTTTGAATTTTCTAACTCATCTGAGCGGGATTGCTAGCGCCACTCAGCAAATCGTCGATAGCGTCGCAGAGTATCCCGCGCAAATCACTTGTACACGCAAGACGATTCCGGGTCTACGTACCCTACAAAAGTATGCCGTGCGCTGCGGCGGTGGTCGCAATCATCGTTTAGGCTTAGATGATGCGATCTTAATCAAAGATAATCATATTGCCATCGCCGGCGACATCCAAACGGCGATCAAGCAAGCGCAGGATTTTGCTGGTCATCTCATTCCGATCGAGGTGGAGGTCGATACCTTAGAGCAGTTGCAGCTCGCATTAGACGCTGGCGTCAGCTTAGTGCTACTCGATAATATGAATCCCGATGCTTTAGCTAGAGCAGTGGCTATGTGCCAAGGCCGCGCTAAGACCGAAGCCTCTGGCGGCATCACTCCTGAAACCGTACAAGCGGCGGCGAAGACGGGGGTTGATTTTATCGCCATGGGCTATTTAACTCATAGCACGACCGCGCTAGATATCGGCTTAGATTTTAGCGCTTAAGCAACTAGCGATGCCTTAATTAGTATCTTAAAATGAAACACTTAAAGGCAGTTAGTGATTTATTTCGCTTCTCTTCCTATGATATAATAGCGCCATTGAAAAAACACGGGGTCATCGCTGCAATCGCACGATGGCCTTATCTTTTGCCCGATGTTTATCCAAAACAAGCGAGCGCGCCGTGAATACTGAAATTATCAAAATTATCTTAGCTTTTTTGGTGCTGATTAATCCTTTTAGCGCCTTGACCTTATTTTTAGATTTGACTCGCGGTTATTCGATGATTAATCGCCGCAAAGTTGCGCGCATCGCTTGTTTAACTATTTTTATTACTATCAGCTTTTTTACCTTAGTGGGTGAGACTCTACTAAAAGCTTTGGGTATCTCCATCGGCTCGTTTCAACTGGCGGGTGGTATTTTGGTGTTTTTAATTGCCCTCAATATGATGAACGGCGAGGGTAATCCGGTTAAGCCCGATCAAGAGAACTTCGATGTCGATCATGTGCAGAATGCACCGCCGACGACAGCTGCAGCAGTGGTGCCACTAGCCATTCCGATGATGATTGGGCCTGGCGGTATCTCCACCGTGATCATCTACTCCTCGCAAGTGTCTGGCGTTCTGCAGATATCTGCTATCCTCATAGCCGGCGTGCTGATCAGTATCTTTTGTTATTTAGCATTAATGGCAGCTGGCCGCATTAGCCGCTTATTAGGCGATACTGGACTTAATATTATGAGCCGAATTATGGGTATGCTCTTGGCGGCCGTTTCAATTGAAATCATCGTCAATGCTCTGCGTAGCCTGTTTCCTGTTCTATTATAGCTATTCTATCAATTCGTTTATCAGCTCATTTATTAGCGCACTTGTTGATTGATAACGCTTCATGCCTCTGTCTGTTGCCATACGAATTATCCTGCCTTAAGCCCCTGATCCATGACAAAGTAGAGCGGCTAAAAACATGAATTATAAAAACATGTTATAGTAGTGCTCCACTATTATCAGCAGGAGTAAATCTTGAACAAGAAAAAAATTGCTATATTAGGTGCAGGTCCAAGCGGTTTGGCACAATTACGTGCCTTTGAAGCGGCGCGTTTAGCAGGCGCTAAGGACTTACCAGAAATTGTATGTTATGAAAAACAAAATGCCATTGGTGGCATGTGGAACTATAACTGGCGTACTGGCCTAGATAGAAATGGTGAACCCGTTCACGGCAGTATGTATCGCTACTTATGGTCGAATGGCCCCAAAGAATGCTTAGAGTTTGCCGATTATTCGTTTGAAGAGCATTTTGGCGAGCCTATTCCGTCATATCCACCGCGCGAAGTCCTAAAAGACTACATCATGGGGCGCATTGATAAGCAAAATATCCAAAAATATATCCGTTTTGAGTGCCCAGTACGTTGGGTAACTTTCGATGATGAAACCAAGCTATTTACTGTGACGGTAATGAATCACAAGACCGGCGAGCAAGAAGTCGGCGAGTTTGATTATGTGGTGGTCGCGACAGGTCATTTTTCCACCCCGAATATGCCTTATTTTGAAGGACTAGAAGCCTTCCCAGGCCGCGTGTTGCACGCCCATGACTTCCGTGATGCTTTAGAGTTTAAAGATGAAGAGATCTTACTCATCGGTAGTAGCTATTCTGCCGAAGATATCGGCACTCAGTGCTATAAATATGGCACTAAATCGGTCACTATCAGCTATCGTACTCAAGCGCTTGGTTATGACTGGCCTGAAGGTATTAGCGAGAGGCCACTAGTGACGCATTTCGAAGACGATGTGGCGCATTTCGCTGATGGTACGAGTAAGCGCTTTGATGCGATTATTATGTGTACTGGCTATTTGTTCCATTTCCCTTTCTTGCCAGACGAATTACGTTTGCAGACGCATAACTGTCTGTATCCGGCCAATCTTTATAAGGGTATCTTTTGGCAGCCAAACCCGCAGCTTATCTATTTAGGTATGCAGGATCAGTACTTCACCTTTAATATGTTTGACGCGCAAGCGTGGTACGCCCGCGATGTCATCATGGGTGATATCGAATTACCAGATCTTGAGACTCGTCAAGCAGACGAAGAAAAATGGCTCGCCACTTATGCTAAGTCAGTGACGGTCGATGATTCTATTGACTTTCAAGCAGCCTATATCCGCGATCTCAATAACGCGACCGACTATCCTGAATTTGCAGTCGAAAAGCAAGCAGATATCTTAAAGCAGTGGCAGAAGGATAAAGCGGAAGATATCATGAGATTCAGAGAAAAAGCTTACCGCTCCACGCTTACTGGTACGCTAGCACCAGAGCTACCAGAGCCATGGTTAGATATCACTGACGATTCGCTAGAGCACTTTTTGAACCTGAGCTTTATCAAGTCTAAAAAGCATAAAAAAGCGTCCTAGCTGCAGTTATAGCTAAAGCTAAAGGATTTCATTCATAGACTTGAGTGTTTTTTCATTAGCTATTGATTGGATCATGCGAGAACCAAACATACTGACATAGTGTGTTTGGTTTTTTTATGGCTGATTATAATAGTTATAAGAAGAGGCTTGTAAAATACTAACTGTTATATAAATGCCACGCCAGATAAAGCATCAATAGTCCGACTAAGGCATCGAGTATATTCCAAGCCTTAGGTTTAGCAAATAGCGGCCGTAGTAGCTGTGCACCATAGCCTAGTGCAAAAAAGAACACAAAAGAAGCGCTGACGGCTCCAAGAGCAAAGGTTAATTTGCTACTAGCACCGGTTGAAACCATGCCCACTAGCACCAAAGTATCTAAGTAGACGTGCGGATTAAGCCAAGTAAAACCGATGCACAGTAGCAGTGCTTTTTTTAGGCTGCCTATTGCTTGTCCTTCTATATTTAGAGCGTGCGATAATTTTGCACTAGCATAAAGGCTTTGCAGTCCATAAGCGACTAAAAACACCACGCCTGCGAATTTTGCGATAGTCACAACTTGCGGGAAACGAGCCGTTACGGCGCCAAAGCCTGCGACACCCGCTGAAATAAGCAACGCATCACTGACGGCGCAGAACAGACAAATGAGAAACATATGCTCGCGTTTAAGCCCTTGTTTTAGAACAAAAGCATTTTGAGAACCGATGGCAATGATCAGTGATAGACCAAGGAAAAAACCGGAAAAATAGTCAGCAGCAATCATAAATAGGTCGTTAATTGATAAGTAGTATAAGTGGGCTGAAAGTCTTTATTGTTAGTATGAAACTAACCAGGTTGTTAAGGTATTAGGCCACAAAATCTAGACGTTCGCTTACTGGCAGGGATATAAAAAACTGTTAAGATAAGCTATTAATTGGTCGAACGCAATAACGATACTAAAGATGATAAATAGTTATCAAATAGCTAGCGATTAAAAAGCAAAAAAAAGGGCGAGGAGCAGAGTAGGTTATGGTGATAAGTTTGGCAAGAATGTTACAGTCCTTTGGACAGGAGCAAGACGATCTGCCAACATCGGCTGCCAAAAATGCGCAACAAAAGGCGGATCGTATCAGTGCTCAGGCTCAAGATGATAGGCAAAGCCATAAAATGGCTGACGATGACAATACCAATGTTAATGCCAATAATTCACAGTCGACTGCAGTCTCAGCACTTACTGAGCCCAAGCGTGCTGAGCGTATTTGCGCTGCATTAGCGCAAGTCAGTGATATTGGTACGCCAACGCCGCTTACAGATCGTTATTTAGCTAACCGCGCCCAGTGGCGCTCGCCCAATCGACCTCCTTTTGACCCTGATACATTATGGTATCTCAAACATGGACGCTGCCCGATTATGACTGAACTTGTCGATGTGGTTGATGAGGCCACCTTAAACGCTATGCCCATTGAGGCAGTTGCCATCTTGGATCGCATCAATGGCAAGCTTAAGCGCTACCGCGACTGGAGTGACGAGCTGAATGAAGAGCAACAGCAGCAGCACAATGAGCGCCAGTTTGTCATTGATAAGCTCGTTAACGAGAGTATTCCTGAGGCGCTGCGTCATTATGAGCAACTACTGCGTTTTAGTCCGCATCGAACTAGAAATAATATGGTGCAAGGGAGTATGACCGCAGGCGATATGCTGACCGATCTGTTTTTGGAGATTGATTATGAGCTTGATGAGCTCCTTGATGAGCTGCATCAAACGGTGCTCAACCGTTTGGCATCGACTCATCGTTATGTCAAAAGTCGCACGCAAAGTTAAGCGCAACTTACCGATTAACTATAAGCTTTGAAATATAAATACTATTGCAACCCTTTATAAGGATACTGCCATGACTCAAGTGACCGCCATGTTTGTGATGTTCATACTCTACGGCGTGCTCCCAGCGGCGGGATTGTATCTGGGCTATCGCGGTATTAAAAAAGTAACCGCGCCGAAGATGCTTGAATATAAGGCGATGCCGCAGCTAGGCTATATCCCTGAAAAAAGCTTACCAGCAGATGTCAAAACAGCCTTGACGCAAATCAATACTAAAGGGGAAAAACTGTGTTTGATTTATGGCGATACCAATAATGATGGTAAAATCGATGATAAAGACACCGTTACCGAAACTTATATCATGATTCAAAACTTGATGGACAGACATGTTCCGCAAGCGATTGCTGACTATCGTCGTCTTCATGATATGGATGGTCAGCGCGCTGATACCACTAAGATAAAACACTCAGATGTCACTGGTAAAGAAGCGTTATTAGAAGTGCTGAACACAGTAAGCCGTCAATTCGATGACTTACTTGATGCGTCTTATCATCAAGACGGGCAAAAGCTGCTAGTAACCAATCGCTATTTGCAACAACGCTTTGATGCTCCTGGTATTAATACCGTTAAAGCCCCAGATATAATCATAAATGACCAAGCGTTAAGCGATAAAAGCGAGTCGCAAGTCTAATTGTTAACATAAGTTTTTATTAATTCGATTGTTAGATTTAACGACAGACTCATTAAAAGGTATGGTTGAGAAGAGTAGTTTAAAAAGATAGAAGGTTAAATGACATGAGTGTACTGATAGGTGTAGGCATTGCGACGACTGTCGGCGTCATTTATATAGGAAGAAAAAGCTGGCATGCCCTACATACAGCAGTTGGTATTAGCCCTGGAGTTTTGGTTTATAAAGACCCCAACCAATCATTAGCACCCGAAAATATGCACTGGCGTCAGCTCACTTTAAACTCGCAGCATCTGGCAGCGCTTACTCAAACACAACTGCGACAGCTACAAGTTATCGATAATAGGGTAGCCGTATATAGCGACTATCAGCAAAGCTTAGCACAGCAAAACATCACCGCGACTGTGACTGAGCAGCAGTTTGTGCTGCATAAGCTCCTACATACGCGCTTGCCAGAGATGTTAGCTAGCTATTACCATTTGATTAAGCAAAATACAACTCATGATAATACTGTGACCAGTAAACACGCTAAAAGTCGGCAGTACGAAGAAGCTCAGCAGCTACTACAAGCCATGCTAAATAATATTGAGGCAAGGCTAGAGTCATTACTAGAGCAAATGCAAAACCATCATCTGCAAGACTTGCGCGTGATGAAGCAGTATATGGATAGTCAAAGTTAGTTTTCCTGATGGTTCGCAATCTAAAGTCGCAGCCTACAAAGACATAAAAAATGGCCACTGATAGTATCTATCAGTGGCCATTTTTTATGCTTAATTATTGGTTTAATAAACTTGTTTTAACGATCGCTATTACGGCTACGACCTTTACTAGCAGGACTGCCGCTACGCTTAGACTTATGACTAGTATCACTACGTTCAGCTTTGCGATTATCACTGCGCCTTGCTTTTAGCGGCTTATTCTTAATACGCTCTTGTTTATCTTTCGCCGCGCCGTGCAGACCAGTACCATGGCGTGGACGCATAGCGACTAAATCGGTCAAAGTATTAATGTCTTTTTTGTCTAATTCAATATGGCGACCTGTACGCAGCTCTTTGGGCAGATTGATAGAGCCGTAGCGCGTACGTAATAGGCGGCTGACTTTCAAGCCTTGTGACTCAAATAAGCGGCGTACCTCACGATTACGGCCTTCTTTGAGCTTGACATGATACCACTTATTCACACCTTCACCGCCGCCTTCCTTAATATCTTCAAACTGTGCCATACCATCTTCTAGCATTACGCCAGAAGTCAGCGTACGGGCAATCTCAGGCGTGACTTCGCCCAATACTCGTACCGCATATTCACGAGTAATCTCGTTAGAAGGGTGCATCAAGCGATGCGCCATTTCACCATCATTGGTAAATAATAATAGCCCAGTCGAGTTGATGTCTAAACGACCGACCATCACCCAGCGGTCGTGGGTCAGCTTTGGCAGACGCTCGAATACGGTTGGGCGGCCTTCGGGGTCATTGGCAGAGCAGATCTCGCCTTCAGGCTTATAGTAAGCGATGACTCGGCGGCGCTTTTCATTTTCGCTTGTGTATTTGATCTGACGACCATCAACGCGAATCTCATCGCCTGGGCTGACGCGATCGCCAATAGTGGCCGGACCATTATTGACCGTGACACGTCCAGATTTAATGACTTCTTCCATCTGCCGACGTGAACCAAGTCCCATACGAGCGAGGGCTTTTTGTAGTTTTTCATCTTTCATAATATATCCTTGAATCGGGTGGGTAGTTACATTTCTCAATGTAAGTTATTGATTGGTCTATTCTACGCTATTTGCGCCTTATATACACCTCATAGCTTGTGTAAGTAATAAATAACTTTTGTTGCTAATTGATGTCAGATAGTATATAAATAGAAATTATATCCATTAAATGATATATATTTTATATTCAATATTGGATAACAATTGTTTGTTAAGAAACACCTTGTGCTCTCTAGAATAGATATAAACACTTGCAATGATAGTATTTTTATATTCATAATTGTAAATATTTAGAAATCATCAATGGCTGTTATTCATAGCTATAGTTCAAAAGGGACTTATTATGCGCGGATATTTATCTCGATTCTCATTGATAACGTGTGTAGTGCTCTTTACTGTCACATCTGGGTGCACTAGCATCAGCTCTGGACTGCAAGCAGGTGACTTACCGCCTAGGGGCGCTTTTGTTGCAGAAAATGGCATCACCTTCAATGTTCAGCCGCTAAGCGTAGCCAATCTACCCGCTGAACCACTCCCAGTACTCAGCGATGAGCTTTATAGTTTAGTCAAAACCTCAGGACCGATGAACTATCGTATTGAGGCCGGAGATATCTTGAGTGTAGCACTTACGGATTATCCAAATATTAGTGCCGCTACCTCCAGTCTAACCGTTGATCAGCAGGGGTTTATACAGTTTCCGCTGATAGGCCGCCTAAAAGCAAGTGGCATGAGCGTGCCGCAGTTCACGGCCATATTACAGAGTAGGTTACAGCGCTATCTAAAATACTCAGACCCACAAGTCAAAGTCGTCAACTATCTTGGTAGCAAATTCTTTATCGATGGCGACGTTGCTAAGTCTGGCCAGTTCCCCATTGCTGATGCTCCCGTTTCCTTATACGGCGCTTTATCTATGGCCGGAGGGGCAACGACGACAGGCGATTCCAATAATATTGTCTTAAATCGCCGAGGTAAAAACTATACCTTAGGACTGCAGTCATTAAGACAGATGGGGCTATCTGCTAACCAAATCTATATCCAAGATGGCGATTCTATTCACGTCAATAGTCAGGACCGTAATCGAGTCTATGTGTTGGGCGAGTTCGGTCGAATCGCCCCAGTCGCTATCCCTGAGCAAGGAATTAGCTTATCGCAAGTACTGGGAGAATCAAGCGGTCTCAACTCGAATACGGCCGATGCAGCCAAAGTCTATATTGTCCGTGATAATCCAAGGTATAACTATACAGATATCTACTATGTCGATATGAAGACGATTACTAGCTTAGCACTAGCCAATCGCTTTGCGATGCAAGCCAACGATATTCTCTATGTGGATCCTACAGGGCTGACTCGCTGGAACCGTATACTCAGCTCATTATTACCTTCGACCTCAGCAGCAACTAGTCTCTCAGGACTATAGGGGATAACGATATTTTTAATAATAGACTAATAAAAGCTTAATAATATGTTTAACACTATCTTAGTCGTATGTGTCGGTAATGTCTGTCGCAGTCCTATGGCAGCAGCATGGTTAACGGAGAGGTATGCTCAGAAACATATCGAGTCAGCGGGACTATCAGCACTCATTGGACATCCAGCTGATGCTACAGCGCAAGAGGTTATGAGAACAGAGGGATTAGAGATATCTCAGCATATTGCTAAGCAAATCAATGAGCAACTGGTGATGAGCGCAGATCTGATTTTGACTATGTCGAGTAATCAGACCAAATGGTTGGAGAGACAATGGCCGCATTGCCGCGGTAAGACTTTTCGGATTGGTCATTGGATAAATAAAGACATCGCTGATCCTTATCAGCATGACCGAGCAGTATTTGAAAGGACCAAAAAAGATATCGTTGAGAGCTTGGAAACATGGACTAAAAAAATAAGCTGAACGATCAATACTCACGGATGAAGGCATAGTTATGGATACCAACTCAAAAGATTTGTCTAGACAGAGTGCCGACAATGATAATGATCTACTAGGGGTAATTTTTGTATTGCTACGCGGCTGGAAAATTATCGTTCTGTTTGCGATATTGGGCTTAATAATAGGGATATTATATGCTCGCTACGAAAACCCCACCTTCAAATCAGATGCCCTGATTCAGATTGATGAGACTTCCCAAAACGTATCAGGTCTAGGATCGAATATAGCAGAGCTGTTGCCACCGGATGATAGTACCGTGCAGGCTCAGATTGAGCTTATCAGATCGCGTATGGTGTTAGAGCCCGTTGTTGATTTGCTGCATTTAGGTATTCGGTTAAATGATCCTGCAGTGAGTCAAATCGATCGTATCATAAACAATCAAACCAACGTGCAGATGAATACCGCTGAGGGCGTGGTACTTGAGACCAGTAATGGACAAGTACAAGTTGATCAGTTCAATGTATCACAAGACTATCTCGATAAACCTTTTATGCTATCCAGAACCGATACTGGCTTTATTTTGAGTATAGGTAGTGAGCAATTTAAAGGACAGCTCAATAAAGCCCATCGTTTCAAAGGTGACTCTGGTCTCATTGAAATTACCGTCATGGATTTACCGACTGGCGACTATCCTATCACTATTACTAAGCAATCGTTACAAATCACCACCGACTCTATCAATAGCGCCTTATCGGTAGTAGAAAAAGGCACCAAGACCGGGATTATTGAGCTGTCTTTATCAGGACTCAATCAAGAGCAGGCCAGCTTAACCTTAGAACAAGTGGTGCTGTCTTATATCGCCCAGAACCAAAGCCGTAGCTCAGAACAAACGATCAATACTATCGAGTTTATGGAAGAGCAAATTCCAAAATTAAAACAGGAACTAGAAGCCTCAGAAGCTATATTTAATAAGTTTCGTGAGAACTCTGGCACTATTGACGTGGCACAAGAAGCGTCAATATTACTCAGTGAAAATGCAGGCATTGATACCCAGATTGGTGAGCTTAAGCTTAGAAAAGCAGAACTCACTACTTACTACACCAATGAGCATCCTTTGGTCATCCAGATAAACGACCAACTAAGAGTACTGAACGCCAGAAAACAAGAAATCGACAACACTATCAACGAGCTACCAGAAGTACAAAGAGAGTTTTTGACCCTCTCTGAGGATGTCAATATCAATAGAGAGATCTACCTCACTATCCTCAAAAACTACGAGCAACTAAAGATTGTGAAAGCGGGCGAAGTCAGCGATGCTCGTATTATTGATCTACCTATTAATACCTATAGAACGATCACCCCAAAAAAGCAGCTCATCATGCTGCTGTCGACCTTATCAGGGGCTCTGGTAGGTGCTTTATTAGTCTTCATCATGAATTTGCTTAGAAACGTCGTCAAAGATCCTGAGCGTATCGAGTCTAAAACAGGGGTGCCCGTTGTCGCCACCATTCCTCGCTCTACGGTGCTATCGCGCTTAAGCACCAACAAACAATCTGCGCCTCGTATGCTAGCGCATATTGATAATAGTAGTCTGAGCTATGAAGCCATTAAGAGCTTGCGAACGAGCCTGATATTGAGCACGCCAACTGCGGTTGCAGATAGCCAAGAGGCCAAATTATTTTTGGTCACAGGGGAGAGCCCAGGCGTTGGCAAGTCGTTCATCTCTGCAAACTTAGCGGAAGTCTTCGCTCAGCTAAATAAAAAAGTATTAGTTATAGATGCTGATATGCGTATGGGCGAGCTGCATAAGATTTTTGGTCTGTCTCAATATGAGGGCTTAGCGGATTATCTGTCGCTTGACGAGAGTACAGAATCCTCTAGCGGCCCTAACAATAGTAGCGCCGCGCAAATCAGAAAGGAAGTTGGAGTTAAGCATCACTCTGATTTTGCCCTTGAGAATTTCATTCATCCTAGCGGCATGGAGCATATTGACTTTATACCGCGCGGCAAACATCCCAATAATCCGGCCTCGCTACTGATCAGTGACAAGTTCGATGCTTTATTAACTGCTTTAAAGTCTCAGTACGACTACATTATCATCGACTCGCCACCGGTATTGGCGGCATCAGACGCTATGGTGATCGCTCAACACGCCGATCAAGTGCTGATGGTCACTCGATATGATAATTCGATGGAAAGACAGCTCACTTATGCGGTTAAGCAAATGTATAAATCTGATATCCAAGTCGATGGCATCATTCTCAACGATGTCAAACAAGGTCTTATGAGCAAGTATAGCTATCATTACAGCTATGCCTACGGCAACAATAAATAATATAGAGCAGGAGTGTCGCGATTAGATCTGCAATTAAGCTTTAACTAAGCTTATAAATGGGGCTTATAAATAAGACATATCAATTAGGCGTTTTAGAAATAATGAGGTAATAGATCCTTATGATAACTATAAATAATCTAAAAATTGCGGTGATAGGTCTGGGCTATGTGGGCTTGCCGTTAGCCGTTGAATTTGGCAAGCAGCATTCGGTGATAGGCTTCGATATCAATGCTAGCCGCATTGCGGCGCTCGATAGCGGTACCGACCATACGCTAGAAGTCAGTGAGGAAGAGCTGGCGGTAGCGATACATCTGCGTTATAGCTCAGATATCAATGAGCTTAAGGACTGTAACTTCTTTATCGTTACCGTACCTACGCCTATCGATAATTCTAAACAACCTGATTTAACGCCGCTGATCAACGCCTCTAAATCTATAGGGGCGCTACTAAAAAAAGACGACATTGTCGTTTATGAATCGACAGTCTATCCAGGCGCAACTGAAGAGGTATGTATTCCGGTGCTAGAAGAAGTCTCTGGACTCGTCTTCAATAAAGATTTCTATGCTGGCTATAGCCCTGAGCGCATCAATCCAGGTGATAAAGAACACCGAGTGACCAATATCTTAAAGGTAACGGCAGGCTCGACCCCAGAAATCGCCGATTTTATAGATGAGGTTTATAACTTAATCATTACTGCCGGTACGCATAAAGCGGCAAGTATTAAGGTTGCAGAAGCGGCAAAAGTCATTGAGAACACGCAACGAGATGTCAATATCGCGCTGATTAATGAGCTAGCGGTTATCTTCAATAAAATGGGTATAGATACCGAAGCAGTACTAAAAGCTGCGGGTACCAAATGGAACTTTTTACCGTTTCGTCCGGGCCTCGTTGGCGGGCATTGTATCGGTGTCGATCCTTATTATCTGACTCATAAGGCGCAAGCTATCGGCCATAACCCCGAGATTATATTGGCGGGTCGGCGTTTAAACGACAGTATGGGTGAGTATGTGGTGACCCAACTGGTCAAAATCATGATTAAAAAGCGCATCCAAGTCGAAGGGGCGAAAGTTTTGGTCTTAGGGCTGAGTTTCAAAGAAAACTGCCCTGATGTGCGTAATACCAAAGTCATCGATATCGTCCATGAGCTCAATGAGTACAATATCGAAGTCGATGTCTATGATCCGTGGATAGATGCTAATGAAGCTCAGCGAGAATACGGTATTACTCCTATTGCGCAGCCTATCGCCAATCAATACGACGCTATTATTTTAGCCGTCGCTCATGCACAGTTTGTAGAGATGGGAGTAAAGGTAATGAGAGATTTTGGCAAAAATAATCACGTCCTTTATGATTTGAAGTATCTGTTCAGTAAAGAAGAAACCGACATGCGCCTTTAAGGCATTAAAACTAATAACACGCTCAAAGCCATAGGGAATATATTGACTATGACAGTGACCGCCTATCAACAAGTGACGCAAGCGTTAGCCCATGAGCCCAAGACTTGGCTGATCACCGGGGTAGCGGGTTTTATAGGCTCAAACCTACTCGAGACGCTACTGCTATTGGATCAAAAGGTGGTGGGACTAGATAATTTCGCCACTGGTTTTCAGCATAATCTTGATGAAGTACAAGGTTTAGTCAGTAGCGAACAATGGCAAAGATTTCGTTTTATTGAGGGAGATATCCGTAAGCTAACGGACTGTCAGAGCGTCTGCGTCGATATCGATTATGTATTACATCAAGCGGCGTTAGGCTCAGTGCCGCGCTCTATCGCTGATCCGATCAATACCAACGATACCAATATCTCCGGCTTCTTAAATATGCTAGTCGCGGCTCGCAATGCTAAGGTGACAAGCTTCACCTATGCCGCTAGTAGCTCTACTTATGGTGATCATCCGGCCCTGCCGAAAGTCGAAGACACTATCGGTAAGCCATTATCCCCTTATGCGGTGACGAAGTATGTCAATGAGCTCTATGCCGATGTATTTGCTAGTACTTATGGCTTTCATACTATTGGCCTGCGCTACTTCAATATTTTTGGCAAGCGCCAAGCTCCTGATGGCGCTTATGCGGCAGTGATTCCTAAATGGACGGCGGCGATGATCGCCGGCGATGCGGTCTATATCAATGGCGACGGTGATACTAGCCGTGATTTTAATTTTATTGAAAATGCGCTACAGGCTAATATCTTGGCAGCAACCGCTAACGATGAGGCTAAAGATCAAGTTTATAACGTAGCAGTCGGTGGCCGTACGACGCTGAATACTTTGTTTACCGCATTAAAAGAGAACTTAGCGATTAATGGGGTGGATTACGTACGAGATCCTATTTATCGCGACTTCCGTGAAGGGGATGTGCGTCATAGTCAGGCGGATATTAGTAAGATTCAACACGCATTGGGTTATGCGCCGCAGTTTGAGGTGATTGCCGGCATCGAAAAAGCCATGCCTTGGTACGTTAGTTTTTTACAAAACCGCTTGCCGTTGGATAAATTATGTTGACTATCATCAAGCAGCTGTTTGCTCTGCTGACAGATGAGCAGATAAGGCATTTTTATGTCTTACAAGTCTTAGTAGTGATTATGGCTTTTACCGAACTGTTAGGGATAGCTTCTATTGCGCCTTTTATGGCTCTGATTGGTGATATGAGCATACTGGAGACTAATGGCGTTTTTGCCCAGTTGTATCAGCTATCTGGTCTTAACGACCCCATGGATTTCTTGTTTTATACCGGTGTATTTGTCTTAGCTATGCTAACTTTTTCTACGGTGGTTTCTATGTTTACGATTTGGAAGCTGTCTATCTTTGGCGCCCGTATAGGGACGGAGCTTGCTGATCGCCTCTATACTTATTATATGCAGCAAAGCTGGCAATTTCATGCCAGTGGCAGCAGTGCCCAGCTGACCAAGCAGGTCTCTACCGAGGCGGCACGTATTAGTAATGGCATCATACAGCCGCTGGTGCGGATGAATGCCAAGCTGGTTTTGGCGCTGTTTATCTCTGTCAGTATCGTGATTTATGAGCCACTTATTGCCCTTTTAGGCTTATCTATATTTTCGTTAGCCTACTTTTTACTTTATAGACTGGTCCGAAAAAAGTTAGTGAGTAATGGTCAGAAGCTCTCTAATGTGTCGACTCAGCGTTTTCGGCTGATGAACGAAGGCTTTGGCGGTATTAAGGATGTGCTATTGCTCAATCGTAGCCATGATTTTATTGAGCGTTTTTATGACAGTGGTAAGGTCTTTGCCCGTGCGCAAGGGACCAATATCGCTATTAGCCAAGTACCGCGCTACTTTATAGAGCTCATAGCCTTTGGGGCGATGATTTCACTGGTGCTGGTACTGATCAAACTGCACTCGGGTAATTTAGGGGAGGTGCTACCTATTTTAGCGGTTTATGCGCTAGCTGCTTTTAAGCTCCTACCCGCTTTGCAGCAGATTTATGCCAGTGTTTCTACCATTAAAGGTAATGTCGCCGCTTTTGAAGCGGTAAAAGAGGACTTAGAGCGCTCATTCGAGAATCAAAAGACCCTTATTAATACTCCGATGCCGACACCGATTAGTCTGCACAAGAGCATCACTCTAAAAGAGATAGAGTTTCGTTATCCCGGAAAAGAGGTAGCGGCAGTAGACGGCGTCAATATGACTATCCCTGTCAATAGCGTGATAGGTTTGGTCGGTTCTTCCGGCTCTGGCAAGTCTACTTTAATCGATTTACTGCTCGGCCTGCTGACCCCGCAACACGGTAGTCTGTATGTCGATGATATTCGTATTACTGCGAATAACAAGCGGGCTTGGCAAAACTTACTAGGCTTTGTACCGCAGAGTATATTTTTGAGCGAAGGCACTATTACTGAAAATATTGCCTTCGGTGTTCCGAAGAAAAATATTAACCTAGAGCAAGTCAATAAAGCGTTAACTCTAGCCAACCTCAATGAGTTAGTTGAGCAGCTGCCAGAAGGTGTCAACACAAAAGTAGGCGAGCGCGGGGTAAAGCTCTCAGGAGGTCAACGTCAACGTATCGGCATTGCGCGCGCGCTCTATCATGAAGCGGAAGTATTGGTCTTTGATGAAGCCACTAGCGCCCTTGACGGCATAACTGAAAAGATAGTGATGGATGCTATACATGAGTTCAGTGGCAAAAAAACCATCATTATGATTGCTCATCGCCTAAAGACGGTACAGAAATGTGATCTTATCTACTTTATGGAGCACGGGGAAATAATAGATCGTGGCACTTATCAAGATCTAGTAGTACGTAACTTAAAATTTAAGGAGATGGCGAAACACGCTTGACGAGACTAACGGCAGATCTAGAAGCTATCTTTATGCTCACAGTTGCTCAGAGCGCTTATTTTAGGGGTATATCAATAAGAGGGTGGAAGCTATGAAGATATTAATTACTGGCGGTGCAGGCTTCATCGGCTCTGCGGTGATCCGCCATATTATTAACAATACCGATAATGAGGTGTTAAACATCGATAAGCTGACTTATGCGGGTAATTTAGAGTCACTAGTAGATATCGACCAAAACGCCAGGTATCAGTTTCAACAGCTAGATATCTGTAACTCCCAAGCATTAGAGGATGTCTTTAATCGTTTTCAGCCTGATTTGGTGATGCACCTTGCCGCTGAGTCCCATGTCGATCGCTCCATTGATGGTCCAGCAGAGTTTATTACTACTAATATTGTCGGCACTTATACTTTACTAGAGGCTGCTCGTCAGTATTGGCAAAGCCTTGATGAGGCAGATAAATCTCGTTTTAGGTTCCATCATATCTCAACCGATGAGGTATATGGTGACTTAGCAGGAACAGAATCGCTATTTGTTGAGTCTACTCCTTACGCACCAAGCTCCCCTTATTCTGCCTCAAAAGCCAGTGCCGATCATCTGGTACGGGCATGGCACCGTACTTATGGTCTACCTATTATTGTTACTAATTGCTCAAATAATTATGGGCCGTATCATTTCCCAGAAAAACTAATTCCTTTAGTTATCTTAAACGCTTTGGATAATAGCGCCTTGCCGATCTATGGCAAAGGTGATCAGATCCGCGATTGGTTATTCGTAGAGGATCATGCGCGGGCGCTTTATAAAGTGGTGACAGAGGGCAAAGTCGGCGAGACTTATAACATTGGTGGCCATAATGAAAAACAAAACATCGAAGTCGTCACCACCATCTGCCAAATCTTGGATCAAAGACAGCCTCGTGCTGATGGCGCTAAATATGAGTCACTAATCCGCTTTGTCAAAGATCGTCCTGGTCATGATTTGCGCTATGCCATCGATGCTAGCAAGATGGCCAATGAGCTGGGATGGACGCCGATAGAGACTTTTGAGAGTGGTATTGAAAAAACGATTAGCTGGTACTTAGAGAATCTAGCATGGTGCCGGCGAGTACAAGACGGTAGCTATCAACGCAAACGACTAGGAGTACATCATGAGTCATAATACGAAAGGCATTATTCTAGCGGGCGGTTCTGGCACTAGGCTCTATCCTTTAACTCAAGGGGTGAGTAAACAGCTAATGGCAGTCTATGATAAACCTATGATTTTTTATCCGCTCTCAGTGCTGATGCTAGCGGGTATCAAAGAGATTTTGATTATTACTACGCCGGAAGATGCCTCACAATTCCAACGCTTATTAGGCGATGGTAGCCAGCTCGGTATTTCATTGCAATATGCGCAGCAGCCAAGCCCTGATGGCTTAGCGCAAGCGTTTATCATTGGTGAAGAGTTCATTGGTAAAAGTGACGTTTGCTTAATACTAGGGGATAATATTTTTTATGGTCATGGCCTAGTCAAAATGTTGCAGCAAGCCCAGGATAATGTACGAGATCACCAGTATGCAACCGTATTTGGTTATTATGTCAAAGATCCCAATCGCTACGGCGTGGTTGACTTTGACGATACTGGCAAAGCTTTGAGTATCGAGGAGAAACCTGCAGCACCAAAAAGCTCTTATGCCGTAGTAGGCTTGTACTTTTATCCAAACTCAGTGATAGAGATTGCCAAACAAGTCACCCCATCACAGCGCGGCGAGTTGGAGATCACCACAGTAAACCAGA
Organism: Psychrobacter sp. 2Y5; assembly: GCF_051847375.1. Taxonomy (NCBI): domain Bacteria; kingdom Pseudomonadati; phylum Pseudomonadota; class Gammaproteobacteria; order Moraxellales; family Moraxellaceae; genus Psychrobacter; species Psychrobacter sp. 2Y5. The sequence continues at coordinate 75,760 of NZ_JBPYDA010000008.1, read as the reverse complement.
CTTATCTAGAGCGTGGACAGTTGCATGTCAAGCTTATGGGCCGAGGGTTTGCATGGCTAGATACGGGAACTCACGAGAGTCTAATAGATGCCAGTAACTTCATCCAAACGATAGAGAATCGACAAGGGTTAAAAGTCGCTTGTCTTGAGGAGATTGCTTTTGAAAAAGGCTATATAAACCGTGAGCAGCTACTGGCATTAGCCGAACCTCTGCATAAAAATCAATATGGCCAATATCTGATCAGACGAGCTAATGAAAGAAAGGTAGGGTACTAATATGCAGATTATAAAGACACATATCGCCGACGTTATTATCATCGAACCTAAAGTGCATGGTGATGACCGCGGCTATTTTGTCGAGACCTATCGTCAAGATATTTTGGAGCGCTTCGTGGGTCATAGTGTCGATTTCATCCAAGATAACGAGTCCAAATCTGAGCGCGGGGTACTGAGAGGTCTGCATTATCAAACAGGCGATAGTGCCCAAAGTAAGCTAGTACGGGTCATTTCAGGGCGAATCTTGGATGTCGCTGTCGATATTCGTAAGGGTAGTCCAACGTTTGCTCAGCACGTTGCTATTGAGTTAAGCGCTGAGAATAAAAGGCAAGTGTTCGTACCAAAAGGCTTCGCTCATGGGTTTGTGGTGTTAGAAGATAATACTATCTTTAGCTATAAAGTCGATAATTACTACAGTCCTGCAGAGGATAGGGGCATCGCTTTTGATGATCCAAGCCTAGCGATTAACTGGCAACTGCCTACTAGCCAGCTATTATTATCAGCGAAAGATCAACAACAACCTTTGCTAGCTGACGCCGAGCTATTTAGCTATCAGAGCAATTATTATCAGACGAGTGATTATGAGTACTAATATTTTAGTGACAGGCGCAGGCGGGCAGTTAGGCTGTGAGCTGCGCTACCTCAGTGAAAGTAACAGTGAAAATATCAGTGACAACGAGCTTAGATTGAGCGAGGACGTAGCTTTTATTTTTGCTGATAAAAGTCGCTTAGATATTACCAATAAGAGCGCGATTGAGCGCTTTTGTAGTATCAATAGCGTGAGCCATATTATTAATTGTGCCGCTTTTACTGCGGTAGATAAAGCAGAGAGTGAAGCGGATAAAGCCAATACTATAAACCATCTTGCGGTCAAATACTTAGCTGAAGTAGCAAAAAAGCATAATATAGCTGTGATCCATATCTCAACCGACTATGTCTTCGATGGTAATAGTAAGCAAGCTTATCAAGAGACAGATATCCCTAATCCAGAAAATGTTTATGGCAAAAGCAAACGACTAGGTGAGCAAGCACTGCAGGATATTAGTCCCGCTAAAAGCATTATTATTCGTACTTCCTGGCTGTATTCTTTATTCGGCAGTAACTTTTTGACCACTATGCTCAGGTTAGGGCAAGAGCGAGAGCAGCTAAATATAGTGAGCGATCAAATCGGATCACCGACTTATGCTCGCGACTTAGCGAGAGCGATTTTACAGATTATCCCTCAGCTTAGCCGCACGAGTAAGGGTGTAGAAATCTATCACTATAGTAATCAAGGCCAGTGCAGTTGGTATGATTTTGCCAAAGCTATTTTTGCAGTAGCCGATATCGATTGTCGCGTAAAGCCGATACCTAGTAGCGGCTATCCCACGCCTGCCAAGCGGCCCAGTCATTCAGTATTAGCGACCGCAAAGATCCAGCAGGAGTTTGGAGTTGATTTAGTGCAATGGCCGCAAAGTTTAAGGAGCTGCTTAGCCCGTTATTGATTCAACTAGACAGAAATAAATCATATTCGCATACGAGAGAATATCATGATACCCGTCACGAAAGCTTATTTGCCCAATAAAGACAACTATCAAGACTACGTAGAAGGTATTTTTCGTCGTGGCTGGCTGACCAATAATGGGCGTCTGGTAAAAGAGCTAGAAAATCGTTTGCAGAATTATTTGGGTGTCAAGCACTTGATAGTAGTAGCCAATGGGACGCTGGCTTTGCAGCTGGCCTATAAGGCATTGGAGCTAAAAGGCGAGGTCATCACCACACCTTTTAGTTTTGTTGCGACTACCAGCAGCTTAGTGTGGGAGGGGTTGAAGCCTGTTTTTGTCGATATTGATCCTGCTACTTTTAATATAGATAGCACTAAGATTACGGCAAAAATCAGCAAAAACACTAGCGCCCTTGTCCCTGTACACGTCTTTGGCAACCCTTGTGAGGTAGAGCAGATACAAGACATCGCCCAACAGCACAATCTAAAGGTGATCTATGATGGCGCCCATGCGTTCGATACCCAATATAAAGGTGAAAGCGTGTTAAGTTATGGCGATATCAGTACCTTAAGCTTTCATGCCACTAAGCTATTTCACAGCACTGAAGGTGGGGCCATCATCACTAATGATGATGAGCTGGCGGGCAAGATAAGACTGATGATGAACTTCGGTATCGCTAGTGCCACCCAAATCAACGCTATGGGTATCAACGCGAAGATGAACGAGTTTGAGGCGGCGATGGGGTTATGTGTATTAGATGAGATAGAGCTCATTAAAGATAGCAGGGCTAAAGTGTGGCGTCTCTATCAAAAAGCTTTGACCCAAAAAACGCTAAGCTTTCAGCGCTGGCATAAAAACAGCAACAACAACCACGCTTATGCACCCATACTCTTTAGCTCAGAAACAGAGCTATTGAGAGTGGAGGCTAAGCTGAAAAAAAATAATATCTTTCCAAGACGCTACTTCTATCCTAGTTTGGACACTTTAGACTATCTTGATGATAAGCAAGTCTGCAAACATTCAAGAGACATTGCCAGCCGAATTCTTTGCCTACCGTTATTTACCGGTCTAACAAAACAACAGCAAGATAAAATCATTGTGTGTATTGAGTCATGACAGCCAAAACGATACTGATCTTAGGCGGCTCAGAGTTTCAGGTTCCTTTGATTCAAGCGGCGAAACAGCTAGGCTTGTATGTGATCACATGCGATTATCTCCCTGATAATCCAGGCCATGCTCTCGCAGATAAATACCTCAATGTCAGTACCACTGACAAAGATGCGGTACTGCAAGTGGCTATCGATCATAAAATTGATAGTATTGCTACCTTTGCATCAGATCCGGCTATTCCTACTATAGGCTATGTCGTCGAGCATTTAGGCTTACCTGGTATTAGCGCCCGAGCAGCTGAGAGTTTTTCGCATAAAGGCTTGTTTCGGCAAGTGTTAAAACAAGCGGGTCTAAAAACGCCAAGTTTTTATCTGACTGAGTCAGCTTCTATCCCACTTGGGCTACACGATAAGAAACCGTATATCGTCAAGCCTGTTGACAGCTCGGGTAGCAAAGGCGTCAGGTTAAGTACGGGCACTCAAAGCAATATTGTAGAGTGTATCAAGTACGCGTTGAGCTTCTCGCGCAGCCATAGATGCATCATTGAAGAGTATCTAGAGGGTCCGCAAGTTCATGGCGATGGCTTTTTGCAAGACGGTAAACTGATAGCGGGCTATTTTGGGGATCAGTACTTTTATACCCAAAGTGATAGCTTCATTCCTATCTCAACTCGGTGGCCGACAGTGCATGCTGATATTCACCAGCAATTAAAAAGACAGCTAGAGCAGCTAGCAGCCCATACTGGGTATCTCAATGGCCCTATTAATGTTGAAGCTCGGCTCAACCGTGACAACGAGCTGTACCTGATCGAAGTAGGCGCTAGAAACGGCGGCAACTTTGTACCTTTGCTGCAGCAGCGCTTAACTGGGTTTGATTATGTCGACGCGGTGCTCAAAACAAGCCTTGGACAACAGGTAATGCACGATGAGTCTTGTCAGCAAACTCAGCGCAAGATCGGTGCTTACTATGTTCTGCATGCGCAAACAGACGGCATTTTTGCAGGAATAAAAATTGATTCCTCTCTAGAGCCTTATATCTTTTATAAAAAGCTATTTAAGGAAAAAGGCGAAGCTGTACAGCAGTATTGCGGCTCGCATACCTCGATTGGGGTTTTACTGTTAGCTTTTCCAACGGTTGAGTCAAGAGACCAGCAAATGGATGAAATAGCCGATTTAGTCAAAGTGTTATATGCATAACCACAGAGAATCAGAGGTTAGCGACAACGCTTAATAACCAAATCAAGCTGACAGGGGGATGATGATGCTAAAGAATATGAAGGTTTATCTAAGAGCTTTAGAGTTAGAGGATTACCAGACCTCTATCGCATGGAGGCAAGATCCAGAGATTTGGGATATGGTAGTCGGCCGGCGTTATTTTGTCTCAAGTGAGTTTGAGAAGAATTGGGTGCAGCAAGCGGGCGACTTGCCGGCGCAGTTGAAGCTAGCTATCTGCGATGTGCTCACAGAGGATTATATCGGTAACATATACCTCAGTAATATCGATTTTTTTAATCGAACCGCCAACTCAGGCAAGCTCATTGGCAACAAAGCCTACTGGGGCAAAGGATTTGGCACTCATGCTACGTTACTCCTTTTGTATCACGCCTTTTACGATTTAGGCTTAGAGAGAGTAGAGTCGCGTGTTTTACTGAGTAATCAAGCATCGATACGAGTACTAGAAAAGTGTGGCTATAAAACAGAAGGAGTCATGAGAAAAGCGGTGTTTAAACAAGGCCAGTCACAAGATTTGGCTTTGATGTCCGTAATTCGAGAAGATTACGATGAAGTGATTAAAATATACCAGTAAGTAGATTATAGATTTGAGTACGCTAAAGGCTAGTTGCAGCATTTATCACAAGGGTTATAAAGTGAATACTAACGTAGATAGCTCACAGATTAAGGACATAAATTTATCACCTCCTGAACCTAAATCAGAGGCAGAAATAATGGCTCATTGGCAAGAGAGCTATACCGTGCCTTTAGTGTCTGTTGTCTGTATTACCTATAATCATGAGCCCTATATTCGCGATGCTTTGAACGGGTTTTTGATGCAAAAAACGGACTACCCCTTCGAGGTGTTAATTCATGATGATGCGTCGAGAGATAATACTGCAGATATTATTCGCGACTATGAGCAAAGATATCCCCATATCATAAAACCTATTTATCAAACTGAAAATCAGTATTCCAAGGGTATAAAAATCAGTCCGACTTTTAATTTTCCAAGAGCGCAAGGGGACTATATCGCTTTATGTGAAGGCGATGATTTTTGGACTTGTCGCGATAAGCTCAACCGGCAAGTCTTATTCTTACGCACAAACCCTAAAATCTTCTTGTCTATTCACCGTGCCTATATCTGTATGGATAATCAAATCACTGAGATCTCTACTAGCCACGGAGAATCTGAGACCGTGCTGCCCTCAAAGTTAGTTTATACCACAGCTGGGCAGTTCTGTCCGACCGCTTCTATGGTCATCGCTAGAGAAAAAGTGGCAGTGATGCCGGAGTTCTTTGATAGGGTTCCCATTGGCGACTTTTTTTTAGAGGCCATGACCGCTATTGGCGGCGTGCATTATTTACCAGAGGTTTGTAGCGTATATCGCCTTGGTAGTAGAGGTTCTTGGACAAATAGGGTAGTCAGTGATGATGAGAAGTTCTTTAAAAAAAGCGAGAAAATGCTGGTCAGTTTAAAAGAACTAGAAGCCTATTTGCAGGCTCCTGATAGCCAGTATGTTCATCATAAAGCGACGGCTATACATCTTAATTTAGCCAATAGATATCTGCAGCAAGGGGATTTTAAAAAATACAGAGAAAATTGGTTTGCTTCTTTTAAACCTATAAGGCGTCTACAAAGAACAGACATAAGACTGTTCTTAGGTCTATTAAGAATTAGGTTCTAAAGCGCTAAGTGCGCCTATCAGCTAGATCTAGAATCAGATCAGAATTATATTCGAAATAAAGAATATAATTCTTTACAATAAGTAAACGCTATAGCATACTTATGTTAACTATCTGTTATATGTATCAGGGCATTAATCGAATTTGAAAGACATAACATTGAAAATTTGCGAGAAAAGCTATGAATTATAAATCTTTTGCAGACCTCTCCATTGATATCAATAACAACTTATTCAAATTAAATAATGAAGACTATGATCTGATTGTCGGTATTCCTCGTAGCGGCATGATACCGGCATATATGATAGGGCTTTATTTAAACGTTCACGTTACTAGCCTAGATTCATTTATCAATAACGAGAAGCTAACTTCCGGAGTATCCAGGAATACCAAAACGCCTCTCGTTTTTGCTATGGATGCTCAAAAGATTTTATTGGTAGACGATAGTATCGTAACCGGTAAAGCCATGCAGCTAGCATTAGCCAGAATTCCAAACAATATTAAAGAAAATATCACTACCTGCGCCATTTATTCAGATAAAAAAAACAAGCCTGATATCGACATCTATTTAGAGTATGTCAAAAGGCCGCGAGTCTTTGAGTGGAATATTTTTCATGCAAGGCTGATGAAAAACGCTTGCTTAGATATAGATGGCGTACTGTGTATTGACCCTACAGAAGACGAAAACGATGATGGCGACAACTATATCCATTTTATGTTGAATGCCAAACCACTCCATATACCCAGCACCAAGATAAAAGCTTTAGTTACTAGTAGGCTGGAGAAATATCGCCCGCAGACTGAGCAATGGCTCAATGCCCATAACATACAATACGATGAGCTAATAATGCTAGATCTACCTAGCAAAAAAGAACGTCAAAAGCTGGGCTTACATGCCGAACATAAGGCTGCCTACTATAAAAAGTCCGGGCTCGATCTTTTTGTAGAAAGTGCGCCTACACAAGCCTTGGCGATTATGACCGCCACAGGCAAGCCCGTTTTCTGTACGGATAATAATCAGATGTACGCTCCCAATATAAGCCGAGCCTTGATTAAGTCGCCAACGAGCTTGTTAAAACAGTGGGAACATTCAATCGCTATCAAGCTACCTGTCTCACTAAAAAGAATCATCAAGCCGATTTATACTACATTGCTAACGCGAAACTAATGACTTAAGTGAATGCTAGTGCTATAGGCGCAACTCAATGATACGGAGCTATTTTGAAAAAAATAACGATACTTCTTCCTGATATGCGCGAGGGCGGTGTTGAAAAAATGCGCCTGATCTTAGCTAAGGAGTGGCGGTCTCAATACGATGTCGAGTTTCTACTGCTATCGAAAAGAGGCGGGTTACTTGAGCTTATTCCTAAAGATATTCGAGTAACTGTGCTCAACATAACTAGATATAGAAGGCTGCTTCCTAGCTTAATGCGTTATATTCGCCAAGAAAAACCACAGGTTATTTTGGCGGCGATGTGGCCGTTGACGGTTGTTGCTGCACTGGCAACTAAACTGAGTCTACAAAAGACTATTTGTGTGATCAGCGATCATGCTATTTTGTCAGCTCAATATCAGCCTAAAGGTAAATGGCATGACTTGGGTCTCAGAGCAAGTATGGCGCTCTCTTATCGGCTGAGTAATGAGGTGGTCGCTGTTTCAAAAGGCGTAGCCAAAGACATCGCTTTATTATCCTCACTACCTTTAGAGTCGATCAAGGTTATCTATAATCCCGCCTCAAAAATAGAGCTAAGTAACTTTCAAGTCAAAAGTCCCTTTGCGGTCGGTGATGGACTAGCTATCATAGCGGTAGGACGTTTTAAAAAAGTTAAGAACCATGTGCTACTAATTAAAGCCTTTGCGCTAGTCAGAAAACAAGTAAAAGCTAAGCTTTATATCGTAGGTGATGGGGAATTAAGGGATGAATATGAGGCATTGATTGAGTCGCTCAACTTACAACAAGACGTTGTTTTAACCGGATTCGTCAATGACCCTTCTGCCTACTATATTCATGCTGATCTATTCGTCCTGTCATCCAACTACGAAGGTTTTGGCAATGTCATCGTCGAGGCTATGGAGACGGGAACTCCCATTGTCGCCACTGACTGCGAATCTGGTCCTAGAGAGATTCTTGAAGAGGGGAAATACGGCACGTTAGTACCCGTGGGGGATGTTAAGGCTTTAGCTGACGCTATGCTTGCATCATTAGAACAAGAGCACGACCATGAAGCGCTAAAGCGTCATGCCGCTGACTTTTCAGTAGCCAAAATCTCCGCTCAGTATTTGGCCGTTATGTTTCCTGATAGCGGCTAAACTAAAGCCCAATACAAGATATTCTCTAGAAAGCTAAATTTTATCAATTTTTGCCTGTAATTACGGGTAAGTAACAAAAACACTGCTATTCAAATTAAGATTTAATCGAATCAGTAGTAGCTATAAACTCAATAATATGTAATATTATGGATATAAAGAGTACAATAATTACACGGTACAGTATCATTTGCGTAGCAAAAATTTGTAATTGCTAGGCTTTTAATCAATAAGGTGGCTATCTAAAAAACTTATTGGGTGATTATATTTTAATGCAGCGTTGCTTATGTAATATTACTTGTACAGTATTATTAGGGTAGTGATTACTACAGCTAGCAAGGATGACATATGGAAGCTGTTATAGATACAGGCGTCAGCATGCATGAGCTTTGCGAAAAGCTGTTTTCTATATGTCGCAGTATAACGGGTGATGGCTTTCGTGAGTCTTTAGCGATAATAAAAAACGATATGCAACTGGATAACTTGCAGTTTTTTGAAGTCGCCACAGGTACTCAGTGCTTCGATTGGGAAGTGCCCAAAGAGTGGAACATTAGGGATGCTTATATTCTGACTCCCGATGGTGAAAAGATTTGCGATTTTAAAGCCTCCAATCTGCATGTTGTTGGTTATTCCACGCCAGTGAATCAAGAGATCTCGCTTGAGATGCTGCAAAACCATTTGTACTCATTACCCAATCAGCCCGATGCTATCCCTTATATTACCTCATACTATCAAGAGCGCTGGGGTTTTTGTCTCACCGAGCAGCAAAGAGAGACGCTTGAACCTGGCACTTATCAAGTGTATATCGATAGTGAGTTAACAGCGGGCAGCCTTACTTATGGTGAGTTGGTCATAGCAGGTGACACAGAGCAAGAAGTGTTTTTGTCCAGTTATTTATGCCATCCTTCGATGGCCAATAATGAATTATCAGGTCCAGTTGTCACCGCCTTCTTAACCAAATGGTTGTTAAGCTTACCCTCTAGAAAATATACCTACCGCATTATCATCATCCCTGAAACCATCGGTTCTATTACGTACCTCAGCCGCCATTATCAAGAAATGAAAAAGAACATCATCGCGGGCTTCAATATTACCTGCGTAGGTGATGATAGGACTTATTCATACTTACCTTCAAGAACCGGCGATACGTTAGCCGATCAAGTCGCCAAGCATGTTCTAGCCCATACCTATCCTGATTATATGAGTTATTCGTTTTTAGACAGGGGCAGTGATGAGCGGCAGTACTGTAGTAGCGGGATAGATCTACCTGTCTGCTCTATTATGAGAAGCAAGTATGGCTGCTATCCTGAGTATCATACCTCCTTAGATGATTTAGAATTGGTAACCGCTAATGGCTTACTTGGTAGCTATCAGGTACTAAAAAAAGCTATCCAATGCCTTGAGGCCAATGAGACTCTAACCTCGACAGTACTGGGTGAGCCTCAACTCGGTAAGCGCGGTCTATACCCTACTATCGGCACTAAAGAGGGAGGCAAAGTAGTACAGAATATGATGGACTTTCTGGCTTATTGTGATGGGGTCAGTAGTAACTTGGAGATAGCAGAAAAGATAAAGGTACCACTGTGGGAGCTCAACGATATTATAAATCAATTAAAAGCTGAGCAATTACTAAAAAGTATTCACTAAGTACTTGCGCAAAGTCCACAGCTCAAGGTATTCAGTTGTCTTTAGTATTCAAAACTAGCTACAGTTAATAATGATTTCAGTTATTTTATTTTTGTCATTTATATATTCTTTATTTAACATATATATGTGTTATAGTTTTGTTAAAGGGATTTTAATAAACAAACGTCAAATAGTGCATTATCGAGCTTGCAACTAGTAGAGGGATTTTACATGTTGAGTAATAGCACCATTCTTATAACTGGCGGTACAGGATCTTTTGGTAATACCTTCGTCAGGATGACCCTTGAAAAGTATAATCCAAAAAAAATAATTATCTTTTCACGGGACGAGATGAAGCAGTGGGAGATGGCCAAAAATTTTAAAGATGATGAGCGAGTGCGCTTTTATATTGGCGACGTCCGTGATAAGGAGCGACTATACCGCGCTTTAGATACTGTCGATTATGTCGTACACGCTGCGGCTACTAAGATTGTCCCTACCTCAGAATACCATCCCTTTGAATGTGTAAAAACCAATATTCATGGCGCCATGAACCTCATTGATGCTTGTATCGATAAAACGGTCAAAGGCGTAGTAGCGCTATCTACTGATAAAGCCAGTAGCCCGATTAACCTGTATGGCGCGACTAAGCTGGTATCAGATAAGCTGTTCGTCGCTGGCAATTGCGGTTCTGCGGAGCATGGTACCAAGTTTTCAATCGTTCGCTACGGTAATGTCATGGGCTCTCGTGGTTCAGTAATTCCATTTTTTATGTCGATTAAAGACACAGGTGTAGTGCCGATTACCGATCCTCGTATGACGCGTTTTATGATCTCGTTAGAGGATGGGGTGAGGTTAGTATGGCACGCGTTTGAGGATATGGTCGGTGGCGAGATTTACGTCAAAAAAATACCTTCGATGAAAGTGGCAGACTTAGCTCGAGTGGTCGCTCCAGAGGCTAAGCAGCAAATAATAGGTATCCGTCCAGGTGAGAAGCTGCATGAGCAGATGATTAGTAGTGAAGATGCTTGCTACACCTACGAGTACCCTGAACATTTCAAAATCTTACCCATGATTAATAATTGGGCCTCCTGTCCAAAACGTATCAAAGATGGCAAAAAAGTCTCGCAAGGTTTCGTTTACACCAGTGATAGCAATCCAGAATGGATGACTGATGATGAGCTGCAAGGATGGATGGAAATCAACCATGAAAAAATAGGGAGTATATAAATGATTCCTTATGGTCGCCATACTATCAGTCAGCAGGATATCGATGCCGTGGTTGAGGCGCTACAGTCAGATTTTTTGACCCAAGGGCCTCAGGTTCCCGCATTTGAGCAGGCCATTACCGAAGCTTGTGATGCGCGATATGCGGTCGCGGTAAACAGCGCAACCTCTGCTTTACATCTAGCTTGCCTAGCATTAGGTTTGGGTCAAGGGGACTGGCTGTGGACAACGCCAAATACCTTTGTGGCGACGGCTAATTGCGGACTGTATTGCGGCGCTAAAGTGGACTTCGTAGATATCGACCCGCGCACCTATAACCTTTGTGCAGAGGCATTAGAAAAAAAACTAATCGCCGCAAAAAAAGTGGGTAAGTTACCTAAAATAGTGATTCCTGTCCATTTCAGTGGTCAACCTTGCGATATGCAAGCGATAGCTAAGCTGGCAACAAAGTATGGTTTCAGCGTCATTGAAGATGCCTCACATGCGATCGGCGGTAGATATCAAGATGCGCCTATTGGTAATGGTCGCTATAGCGATATTACCATCTTTAGTTTTCACCCTGTCAAGATAGTCACTAGCGCTGAGGGCGGGGCTGCAGTGACCAATTGCGCAGGCCTAGTAGAAAAACTGCGCTTGCTACGTAGCCACGGTATCACTCGCGATGAGCCGCTAATGACGCAGGCCATCGACGGCCCTTGGTATTATGAGCAAATTGATCTGGGCTTCAACTACCGCATGACAGAGCTGCAAGCGGCTCTTGGCTTATCGCAGCTGCAGCGGCTAGCAGAGTTTGTTAACAAACGTCATCAGCTTGCAGAGCGTTATGATAAACGACTCCAAAACCTACCGATTATATTGCCATGGCAACATTCAGACAGTTATTCTGCTATGCACTTATATGTCATTCGCATACCTTTAGAAAACCATACTACTAGCCATCTTGCTGCTTTCAATGCCATGCGCGCTGCCGGCATTATGGTCAATTTGCACTATATTCCTGTACATAGGCAGCCTTATTATCAACAGATGGGCTTTACGGCCGGTCAGTTTCCGCAAGCTGAGCGCTACTATAAAGAAGCGATGAGCCTACCTATGTATCCGGCGCTGACTGAGAAGCAGCAAGACCAGGTTTGCTCGGTACTCAAAGCCATACTGGGGGTAGAGGATGCATAGCTTAGCGCCCAGTCACAAGCTTGCCCTAGGAACCGCGCAATTCGGCCTGCCCTACGGCGTTGCTAATATGACCGGTAAAGCCTCAAGCGCTACGGTTAAAGAAATAATAGATATTGCCCGCGCCGCTGATATCACTATGCTTGATACCGCCATTAGTTATGGTGATAGTGAAGCAGTGTTAGGGCAGCAAAATCTGACGACATTCAATCTAGTCAGCAAGCTACCTGAGGTGCCGCATGATTGTCTAAATATAGAGAAGTGGGTAAGAGCGCAAGTGCGCGTTTCATTAAAGCGCTTACAGGCCAGCAAATTACATGGTTTATTACTGCACCGGCCAGCCCAGCTGCTTGAACCAGTCGGAGAAGCGCTATATCGGTCGCTCTTGAGACTTAAAGAACAAGGGTTAGTCGATCATATTGGCGTTTCTATCTATAGTCCTAATGAGCTGTTTCAGCTGCTAAAAAGCTTTGATTTTGATGTGGTGCAAGCGCCTGTAAGCCTATTTGATAGGCGAATGGAGCACACGGACATGCTTAGTCAACTCAAAAAAGCAGGCGTTGCCATTCATAGCAGATCGGCTTTTTTGCAAGGTCTGTTACTGATGCCAAGCGCTAAGATTCCAGTATATTTTACGCCATGGTTGCCACTTATTAAGGCCTATCACGACTGGTTGGCCGAACAAAACCTCTCTGCATTACAAGCCTGCCTGAGCTATCTGACTCAGCAAGTCGATATTGATAAAGTTATAGTTGGGGTGGACAACGCTCATCAGCTGCAACAGATTATTACCGCCAGTAGTCTGCCTAAGATAGCCATTCCTGAGCGTTTATACTGCACAGATGAGGATTTACTTAACCCATCGAGGTGGCTGCTATGACTTTAAGATTAGGCGTCATAGGATCCTCTGAGGGTAACGGCCATCCTTATTCGTGGAGTGCTATTTTTAATGGTTATGACATCATGGCAATGGAAGAGTGTGGCTATCCTGTTATACCGCGCTATTTGCAGCAACAGGACTGGCCTGCGAGTCAAATTAGCAGCGCTAAAGTCACTGCAGTATGGACACAAGATATAGCGCTCTCTAAGCATATTGCCAAAGCGGCCAGAATCGAGCAAGTCATGTCTTGCTACACCGATATGATCGGACAAGTTGATGCCATTCTTTTGGCACGTGATGATGCTCACAATCATTTACGAATTGCTAAACCCTTCTTAGCGGCAGGCCTACCTATTTATATCGACAAGCCCATAGCTTTATCTATTGATGGGTTAAATCAGCTTTACGCTTTAGAGAAATACCCAGGGCAGATTTTTACCTGTTCAGCGCTTAGATATAGCGAGCAGTTAGCACTGAGCGCAGCAGACAGGCAAAACCTAGGGGATATCAAACAGATTGCCGCCTTTACCCCAAAGCCTTGGTCTAAATATGCCGTTCATATCATTGAGCCGGTACTAAATATGCTGTCCAAGGGAGACGAGCCAATCGAGATGACGGTTCCTATTACCAATAGAGGTGATAGCTCAGGTAGTCTAAAGGTTTCTTGGAGCAGTGGTATACAGACTAGCTTTTTTGCGCTGGGTGAGGTGCAAACCCCAATATTTATTAGAGTATTTGGTACTAATACTTGGCAAGACTTTACCTTTACCGACTCATTCTCAGCTTTTAAAAGCGCTTTGCAAGCTTTTATACAAGGTATCTTAGACAACAAGGTAATGTCAGATAGAGCATTCAATACCACAGTGGTGAAACTGCTTGAGAGAGGTTGCCAATGACAACGTCAATCTTAATCACGGGCGGTACCGGTAAGTTTGGTCGGCAATTTGTTAAGCATTTTGCCAATAAAGGCTGGCAGGTGTTATTTACCACTACTTCTCAAAATAATGCCGATAGTTTAATAAAAGAGCTGGCTGATGACAGTCGTCTGATTTCGCTCATAGTAGATTTCACTCAACCGCAAGCAGTACTAGAGTTGGTTCAGCGCATTAAAGATGACGGATATCGCGTCAATCACTTAGTTAATAATGCGCGTAGTCGCTCATTTTTGCAGACCGACTCATCAGGTCAGACCAGCCGCGAAGACTTTTTGGCCGAGTACTTGCTAGATGTGGTGGTGCCTTATGAGCTGTCAATGGCGCTGTTCAATATTCAGCCAAGCGAGCTTGTCACAATCACTAACATAGGTTCGCAATACGGTATCGTCGCTGCCAATCCCGCTTTATACAAAGACTATCCAAAACAGTCGCCTATTCAATACGGGGTTGCTAAAGCGGCCTTGATACATCTAACCAAGGAGCTAGCGGTACGCTATTCGGAAGCAGACATAAGGGTCAATTGTATCGCCTATGGCGGGGTCAGCGGACGTGTTGATGAGAGCTTTGAAGCCAGATATGGGAAGCTTACTCCCAGTGGCCGCATGCTATCTGAATCAGAAATTATAGGACCTTTAGATTTCTTAATTTCAGCACACTGTAAGGCGATTAATGGGCAAACTATCCAAGCTGATGGCGGGTGGACCTTATGGTAAAACCTAGAATTGCTATTATTCCGGCTCGCGGCGGCTCAAAACGAATCCCGCAGAAAAACATCACTGATTTTCATGGTCAGCCAATGATTGTGTGGACGATTAAAGCGGCGCAGGATTCAGAGTTGTTTGATCGCATTCTAGTATCTACAGATGACTCGCTGATAGCTGAGGTGTCCAGAATTGCTGGTGCTGAAGTACCTTTTTTCAGAACAGGCTGCGCCGATGATTATGCTAGCGTCAGCGAAGCCACTATTCTTGCTTTACGGCAAGCTATGGCTCATTGGCAAGAAGAGTACCAAATGGTAGTGCAATTAATGGCCAACTGTCCACTGCGCACCAGCGAAGATATAAAAAGCTTGGTTTCGGTATTTGAGACTGAGCAGCGTAGCGCGCAGATCAGCTGCTTTGAATATGGCTGGATGAATCCATGGTGGGCGGCAACTATTGATGAAATCGGTAGACCTGCACAGATTTTTTCTGAAGCATTGACGCAGCGCTCGCAAGACTTACCAAAGCTTTACTGTCCGACGGGCGCAGTATGGATATCGACAGTGCAAGCTTTGCTGACTCATAAAACCTTCTATTCACCCCATCATACCTTTGAGCCGATGTCCCAAAAAAGCGCCATAGATATAGACGATTATGATGACTTAAAGATGGCACAGGCATTAGTACTAGCCAGTGAGTACTCGCTATGACTACACGCACTATTAAAGAGCAAGGCTACAAAGTTGGGTTCCGCTGTGACGCTTCTATCCAAATAGGCTCTGGCCATGCAATGCGCTGCCTAACATTAGCGGATGAGCTCGCTCGTCAAGGAGCTCAATGCTTTTTTATCTGCCGTCAGCATGAGGGTAATTTAATCGAGGTTTTACGGCAGCAGGGTTATCCCGTGTATGCGTTGCCTTTGGAAGATAGCTTAACTATTGAGTCACAAGACCGGTCATCTCTTGCTCCTACACTCACTCATAGTCACTGGTTAGCAAGCTCGCAATACCGAGATGCTGAGCTTAGTCGCTCGATAGTAGAGGCGCTACAACCTGATTGGCTCATCGTTGATCACTACGCTTTAGATGCGAGATGGGAGAAAAAACTGCACCCCTTTTGCAAAAAGCTGATGGTTATCGATGATCTGGCAGACCGAGAGCACGCTTGCGAGGTATTACTTGACCAAAATTTCGGCCGCAATCTACAAGACTATGCCGCCTTGATTCCCGCAGAGTGTCAGGTACTCTGCGGGTCTATGTATGCCTTACTCAGACCTGAGTTTGCTAAGTGGCGAGAATATAGCTTAGAGCGGCGACAGCATAATAAGCTTACAAGTATTTTGATTAATTTAGGCGGCGTCGATAAAGACAATATCACTAGTAAAGTCTTAAAAGCGCTGCAAACAAAAGCGCTGCCTGATTATTGCACCATTACTGTAGTTATGGGTTCGACATCGCCATCGATTGCAGCGGTAAAGCAACAAGCCGCAATCATGCCGTGGCCTACGGTGGTGAAGGTAGCAGTAGATAACATGGCTGAGCTCATGGCCAATAGTGATTTGGCTATCGGCGCGGCAGGGTCGACCTCATGGGAGAGGTGCTGTCTCGGACTGCCGACGATTATGTTAGTACTAGCAGATAATCAACGAGTTATTGCTGACGCTTTAGAGGAGGTAAGCGCTGCACAGCGCTTTGATTTAGCAGTACTAGAGGCTGAGCCCTCAGCACTTGGGCATTGTATAGCGTCAGTTGTAGCTAAGATGAGCGAGATGGGTAGGGTGGCTAGTAGCATTAATGATGGATTAGGAGCATCACGTCTCGCAAGGGTTTTGTTTTAGGTATAAAGGAGAGACTATGAGAGTCAGTTTCCTATGCAGTGACTCAAGACATCCTATCAATGTCTATCTATACGCTTGGATGCAAGAGAATAACAGTCAGCATGAGATAGAGCTAGTACATCAGAAACAGGATCTGTCCGGCGGTGACTTGTTATTTTTGTTCTCCTGTACAGAGATTATCACTAGCCAAGAGCGCATGGCTTATACCAGCTGTTTAGTACTGCATGCTAGCGACTTACCAAAAGGCAGAGGGTGGAGCCCTCATATCTGGAGCATCTTAGAGGGAGAAGAGCAGCTCACTTTGAGCCTATTAGAAGCTGCTGACAAGGTCGATAGCGGCAAAATATGGCAGAAGCTAAAGTTTCAAGTTCCCAAACATGCACTATGGAACGAGATAAACGAGCAGCTATTTACAAAGGAGATTGAGCTGATTAATTTTGCTATTGATCACTTTAATAGTGTCTTAGCTAAGCCGCAAGACCCAAATATAGCGCCGACCTATTATCCAAAGCGTACTCCAGCAGATAGTGTAATTGATCCTTTTAAGAGTATAGCAAGCCAGTTCGATAAGATACGAGTCTGTGATCCTGAGCGCTTTCCGGCATACATCGACCTATATGGGCAGCGATATAAGATGACTTTGGAGAAGGCAAATGATGAGTAATATCCATATCAATGGTCGGGTGATAGGCCGTCGGCAAGCGCCTTATATCATCGCCGAGATGTCAGCCAACCATAATGGCCAGCTTGAGGTGGCTTTGCGTATTATTGAGGCGGCCAAACGCGCCGGCGCCGACGCGGTAAAAATACAAACCTATAGACCGGATACTATTACTTTAAAGTCAAACCTACCGGATTTTCAGATCACTGAGGGGCTGTGGGCCGGGCGCACTTTATATGATTTGTACGAATGGGCTCATACCCCTTGGGACTGGCATAAGCCGCTTTTTGATTATGCTCGTAAGATTGGTATAACTATCTTCAGTTCACCTTTTGATAATACTGCAGTCGATCTGCTAGAGGATCTAGGCGCTCCTGCTTATAAGATAGCCTCTTTTGAAGTCGTTGACTTAGCTCTGATCAAATATGTCGCGGGTACGGGCAAACCGATGATCATGTCTACGGGTATGGCTAATGCCGAAGAGATAGCAGAAGCGATAGAGGCGGCGCGTGTCGGCGGCTGTAAGCAGCTTGCTATTTTGCACTGCGTCAGCGGTTATCCTGCGCCTGCGGCAGATTACAACCTGCGTACCCTAGCAGACATGATTGAGCGCTTTAGGCTGGTCACAGGTCTGTCTGATCACACTTTGGATAACACCACAGCGATTACTAGCATTGCCCTTGGCGCCTCTATCATCGAAAAGCACTTCACCCTCGATCGTCATGGCGGTGGTCCTGATGATAGCTTTTCGCTGGAGCCTGCAGGTTTGAATCAATTATGCCGTGATAGCAAAACCGCTTGGCAAGCGCTTGGGCAGGTAAATTACAGCCGAAAAGCCAGTGAAAAAACCAATACCAAGTTTCGGCGCTCACTGTATTTTATAAAAGACCTAGATGAAGGCGACATCATAACTGAGGA
Source organism: Psychrobacter sp. 2Y5 (assembly GCF_051847375.1). NCBI lineage: Bacteria > Pseudomonadati > Pseudomonadota > Gammaproteobacteria > Moraxellales > Moraxellaceae > Psychrobacter > Psychrobacter sp. 2Y5. The sequence goes on along the minus strand of NZ_JBPYDA010000008.1, from coordinate 57,732 downwards.
CTCTGTCCGTAGCGTACGCCCAGGTTTTGGCTTAGCGCCGAAATATCTGCATGAGATTATAGGAAGAAGGCTTAAACAAAACGTCGAGGCGAATACCGCGGTGACTAGCGATAGTATAGCGGGGCTATTCGAGTCTGAGATGTAGTCAATAATAAATATACATATCTCATATTAGTAGCCGAGATCAGCAGAATTATTAAGCTTAGCAGATGGTGACATAAGGGGCGATTAAGATGAATATTTTTATGGTAAGAACCAGACTGCAATCTCTGATTATAGAAGAGATTCTCAGTGTTGAAAAAGTAAGCTCTTATATTTTAGTCATTTGTTATTTTGATCATAAAAACGAAGATGCGCCTGAAGTTTATGCGACCTACGATAAAATTAAAAAAAATGCGGTTTTTAGTATAGATGTATTTGCTAATGATAAGTTTTTGAAGAACGTTGCTAAATATATTTTGATGCAGATGATAGCGTCTTTGACAAAAGGGAAGGTTTTTTTGGCCGGTGTTGATAGTTTTACCTTTGCCCTTGCCGCTAAATTATTCCCTTTTGCTCAGATTAATACTTTTGATGATGGCTCCTATAATGTTTTAAAAACATCAAAGTATTTTTGCGAGACGCCTTTGGCTAGGCCAGGTCTTAAAGGGCTGCTTTCTAAACTATTATTTCCTAAGGGCGGCGCTAAGTACTTAAGAACTAGGAGTAAGCGGCACTACACAGTATTCGCTGATTTAGAAAACATTGTCGAAAAAGATAGAGTAATGACTCTGCAGTGGGATTGGAGCAAGCTATTAGATCAAAGAGATTTAGATAAGCTGCCAGCACAGGTTAGCGCTATCCTTTTAGGCACCGCCTTTCAAGACTTTAGTGAATGCCAGCAAACGAAGTTAAGACGAAAAGCAGTAGAGCTAATGGCGAGCACTGATTTGTACATTATGCACCCGCGCGAAAAGCTTTGGTTAAACCACGCAAAAGTCATTAGGCTTAATAGTCCAGCAGAGGCGGTTTTAAACTATATGCAGTGCGTTAGCAAAGACGGATTAACTGTCTATCACTACGATACCACTGCTGCATATTCATTAAGAGGTCATAAGGATATTAATTTCATTGACTTGCTGGGTGATGATTAGCTCAATAGCTAGTGAATAATCATCCCGAATTATTAATTATCCCAAAGCCTGTATAAAATATCCGCACGCTTTTTGTGGTATAAAGTATATAAGGGTAAGTGAATTTAATAAATAACGAGAGAGATTTAAGCAATGAAAAGTTACTCGCTCAAGACCCTCGCATTTCGTACATTGACAACGACGGCTAGATTGCGCGCTAGAAAAAAAAGACTAGTGAGCAACGAGGTGGTTACGGTGCTGAATCTTCATAGAGTCTCTCCTAATAACGGCAGTACCTATAATGCGTTAGCGCCAGCGCTATTTGACGAGCTTATTAACTATTTAAAAACAGAGTTTCATATTTGCTTGTTTGCTGACTTTGAACAGATACAAACCCGTAAACCTAAGCTTATCCTCTCGTTTGATGATGGCTATAAAGACTTTATAGAGTATGCAGTGCCAGTACTAGATAAGCATAAGATACGTGTTAATCAAAATGTCATTCCTTATTGTATTGAAACGGGCTTGCCTCCTGTCAATGTGCTACTGCAAGACTTCATTGGTAAAGCGCCTACTGAGCTACTAAAGAAAATACCTTTAGAAATAGCTACCGATGGCGATAGACATGAGGTAGGCCGAAAAGCATCTTTTGCGATTAAATATCTGCCAGCGGCGCAGTTTATCCCGCAAAGAGAAATACTACTAGATTTTTTGTTGAATTATCCGGAGTTTCTATGTGCATCAGCCATGAGCAAAAAAGACATCTTAGAGATCTCAGCTGTACATGAAATCGGCGCTCACTCTTATGAGCATCTGTCGATGGAGCATCAGCATGAAGCATACTTTCTAGAGGATATAAAAAGGTGTAAGGCGTATTTTTTAGAGGAGCTATTGCTTGATTGTAATATTTACGCCTTTCCCAATGGTAGTGCGACACAGCAGCAAGTACATCAGGCAAAAGGGCAAGGGGTTGATCATATATTACTGGTAGGGGATAAATATAGTACCAGCAAGAGCGGGGTGTTCAATCGGTTTACCTTTGATGCTCATACTATGGATGAAGCGAAGTATAAATCCTTTGGTAGGAGGGCTTTAATCACATGAAAATTATAGCGCTCATAGGCGATCAGCCTAATCATAAGTATTTATGTGAACGCATAAATCGTAAATTTGCTTTAGATGCAGTAGTCATTGTGAATAAAAAAAGCACTGCAAAAAAGGCTATAAGAAGTCGTCTTCTATCTCAAGGAATGAAAAAAATACTGTCTTTGCCGCTCGCTATTGCCTGGCGAAAAATGCAGGCGAGCTTTCAACAAGATCTCAGCGCCCTGAGCTCGGTTAAACGTTTAGTGGTTGATGATGTCAATGCGCAGGCCGTTGTAGACTTAGTAGCAGCAACCAAACCTGAGTTAGTCGTCGTCTCAGGAACCAACCTATTAGGTGCGGAGCTGATAAAAAACATTGCTCTTAGTGGCAAAATAATGAATCTGCATACCGGTCTCTCTCCTTATGTCAAAGGCGGTCCTAATTGTACCAACTGGTGCTTAGCAAACAAAGAGTTTCAGCTGATAGGCAATACCATTATGTGGCTAGATGAAGGCATAGATAGCGGTAATTTGATATGTACTGAAAGAACTTTGCTACTCGGTAATGAGAGCTTACTAGAGTTACATCAAAAGGTGATGACCCACGGCCATGATCTGTTGCTGCAAGCGATTGCAAGCTTTACGCGCAATGAGGACTTACCTAATGTTAAGCAAGATGACATTGATAGCGGTCGGGTGTTTTATAGCAAACAATGGACAGCAGCGAAGGCAGCTAGCGCTTATGCCAACTACTTGCTTCATTATAGAGTCAATAAGCTAAATGATATTCAAGGTCTTGACGTTATCACTATAGGAGACCGCAAAAGTGAGTGATAAATGCAAAAGAAAAATAGCCATATTTTTGCCAAACCTCGACGGCGGTGGGGCTGAGAAGGTGTTTGTGAGTTTATCAACTGCGTTTATTCAGCGGGGCTTTGCAGTCGATGTGATCCTTATTCAAAAGCAAGGTGAACTATTGGATACTTTAGATGAAAGGGTTCGTGTCATTGATATCAATAGTAAAAAAATAAGAGGGTCGTTTGCGCCTCTTTTGTCATACTTAAGAAACAATGATCCTGAAATACTTATTGCGGTTATGTGGCCTTTAACCGTGATAGCCACTATTGCATTTCGACTGTCAAGATGTAGGGGGCGCGTGGTAGTCAGCGACCATACTACTTTGTCGCTTTCAACTGCTGAATATAGTAAGCATAGAAAGAAGATATTAGCGCAGACTATTAAGTGGGTCTACCCTTTAGCTGACGTACGCTTGGCAGTTTCTAATGGGGTGGCAGCAGATATCAAGCAGTTGGCAGGGCTTGCTAACACTAAGTTTAATGTGATTCATAATCCGATTGATATGCCTATAGAAGACAAGGCAGCAGAAAACACTATTAAACAACGTTGTAGAGTAATTAATGTCGGCTCACTTAAATGGCAAAAAAATCAAGCTTTACTGATTAAAGCCTTTGCTAAGCTTTTAGAGAACATCGATGCTGAGCTAGTCATAGTCGGCGATGGAGAGCTAAGAAGTCAGTTAGAGGAGTTGATTGCAGGGCTAGGTTTACAAGACTATGTGACTTTGGTTGGTTTTAAAAAAGATGTCGCTGCTGAGTATATACGAGCAGATCTATTTGTTTTATCGTCTAATTGTGAAGGATTTGGCAATGTCATAGTAGAAGCTATGACTGCCGGTGTTCCTGTGGTTTCTACCGATTGTCAGTCTGGTCCGAGAGAAATTCTTGCAGACGGAAAATACGGAACGTTAGTACCTGTTGACGACGTTGACGCGTTAGCAAAAGCCATGCTTGAATCCTTACAGCAATCTCATGATGGACAAGTACTAAAGAACCGAGCCGCTGACTTCTCGCTAGAAAAAATAGCCAATCAATATTTAGACGTCATGTTTCCTGAGGGGATAAACAACTATGTCTAAAATAAAAGTGCTTTATCTCTCTTATACGGGCTTACTTGAGCCTTTAGGTCGCTCGCAGATATTGGCTTATCTGTCACGTCTCGCTGATGAATATCAATTCACTATCATCAGCTTTGAAAAGGCTTCGGATCTAGCAAAGACTGATGAGCTGCAAGCGCTAAAAACAGAGTGTGAGCACTATGGCATTCACTGGCAGCCTAAAACCTATCATCACAAGCCTAGGTTATTAGCGACGCTATGGGATTTATCGGCTCTGCTTTATTACACTTGGCAGTTTTCGCGCTCTAATCGCGCGCACTATATCCATTGCCGTAGTTATATACCAGCGATAGCAGCTTGGGTGGTGGGTAAACAAACCCAAGTGCCTTTTATTTTTGATATGCGCGCTTTGTGGCTTGAGGAGATGATAGAGGCCGGCCGGCTAGTTCGTCATAGCGTGGTCCATAAAGTACTGGCATGGTTGGAGACCAAGCTCCTCAAAGATGCCGCGCATGTGGTCAGCCTTACCGAAGCGGCGGTTGATTATTTGCAACAACAACAGCCGCAATTAAGGACTCAGAAGTTCTCTGTCATTACCACTTGTGTTGATCTGGAGAGATTTAAGTTATCTACCATCGCCATAGAGGATAGAAAGCTTGGCACTATGGGCACGGTCATCAGTGGCTGGTATCACTTAGACTGGCTGTTTTTATCGCTAAAAACGCAATTGCAAAAAGATAAAAGTGCAACTTTTAAGATTGTGACCCGAGATTCAGCGCAAACGCTACGGACAATGGCGAGAAAGTATGAGATCGAGCCCTCAAAATTAGAAGTTTTCAGCTCAAGCCCGAATGATATTGCAAAAAATATTGCCGATATCAAAGCGGGGTTACTATATTTTACCGCAGGCATTAGTAAGTTAGGGTCAGCGCCAACCCGCCTAGGAGAGTTTTTGGCTTGCGGTATTCCGGTCATTGGTAATCGGGGCGTAGGAGATATGGCAAGCCTTATCGAGAGGTATCAAGTCGGTGTCGTTATAGAGGACGGCAGTCAACGCGCTATTGATGAAGCGTTAGAGAAGTTGGACATCCTTTACCAAGATAACCAGTTAAGTCAACGCTGCAGAGATGCTGCCGATGATTATTTCTCTGCGGATAAAGGCGCTGAGCGCTATCGTCAAATCTATAGGGGGATAACCTCTCATGAAAAAAGATAAAGTACTCAAAGTGGCTTTATTCTCTAGGCATACGCGTATGGGCGCTAGTAGTCGCTTACGTTCTATGCAGTATTTACCCTTTTTAGAAGATAAAAAAATAACGGTTGATGTCTTTCCACTTTATGACAGTGACTATTTACATCAGTTGTATGCTGGCAAGGGTCGCTCTACCGCCAAAGTATTGCAGTGCTACTTAGCTAGGCTGTATAAGCTATTTACACTCAAAAGATATGATGTTATTTGGATAGAAAAAGAGCTTTTTCCTTATCTACCAGCTTGGGCAGAGGCTCTCATCGCTAAGTTAGGAAAGCCCTATGTCGTCGATTATGATGATGCTGTTTTTCATAATTATGACTTCTCGAACCATAAGATGGTCAGGCTTTTATTATCGAATAAAATTAGTAAGGTTATGCATAATGCCGCGACAGTTATCGCGGGGAACGCTTATCTTGCAGAGCGTGCCGCCAGCTCAGCAAGCAAGAAGGTGGTCATTATCCCAACGGTGCTCGATAACCGCCGCTATCAAGCTATAGAGACTGATAACGAAGTCCCTATCATTGGTTGGATTGGCTCGCCAACCACTGAAAAATACGTTTTAGAGTTAAAAGAGATGTTTTTAGAGCTACAAAAGAAAGTCAGCTTTAAGATACATTTGGTCGGCTCTACTCAGCAAATGCAAGATAAGCTTGATGGGCTAGAGGTTGAGATACTCTCTTGGAGTGAGAGCACAGAGGCAAGCTATATTGAGCAATTTGATATTGGGATTATGCCATTGATAGACGGTCCGTGGGAGAGAGGGAAGTGTGGTTATAAACTCCTTCAATATATGGCCTGCGCCAAGCCAGTAGTGGCTAGCCCTGTTGGGGTCAATGTAGATATCATCACTAGCTGTGAGTGTGGTTATCTAGCCAATAGCCTAGAGCAGTGGGATAGGGCATTGTATAAATTATTACACTCTAAAGAAAGGCGACAATTACTCGGCGATGCCGGCAAGAAATCAGTGAGAGACTTTTACTCTTTACAGGTGCAGGCGCCATTATTAGCAGATGTTTTTAAACTCGTATCTCATAGATGATATAGAGCGCCGCTTCAATTATGGTTAGTCTGCTAAGTATTATTAGTCTGCTTAATATTTACAATATTCAAAAAACAACATAGAGAAAATCTAATGACAGACCCAAGCTGGATTTATTCATATGGATTTTTAGGGATTAGGCTCTTTGATTTGCCTAGCTTTTTGATATGCTTGTTATTGATTGTGATTGCTGGTTATAAGTTTCGGGTGCCCTCTAACTATCAAGTCGTCCTTGCCTTACACTGTTTGCTACCTTTCGTCTTAAATGATGTGCTATTTAGTACGTCCTATATGGGCGATCAGTTCCGGTATTGGCGCGGAGTCAATGCGATAAGGACGGGCGAGATAGGGATTATGGAGGCGCTAACGAGTGGTGAAAACGTGTTGCAAGCCAGTGCTTTTTTTGCCTTCATGCCATTTCCTACTCCCGTTTCTGCCATTAGTTTAGGGTTTTATAATACCTTTCTTTATATCGTCTTATTCTTAGTTTTGTATGTCAAAAATATCTTTACTAAGGTATCCGTATGGTTTTATCTGTTGTTTCCTAGTGTTGCTTTATATACTGCTTTGAGCTTACGAGAAACGCCAATCTTCTTTTTTATGATTTTATCGATCGTTTTTGCTCGAGAATCTAAGTTTATTAAAAGTGCTCTTTGTACCATTCCCGTCTATCTAATCAAATTTCAGAATTTTTATATTTTAGCTCCTATAGTCCTGCTGTACTTTATTTTTAATGTCGCAAAAAAGGGTATGGGATTGGTCAAGGCTTTGATCATCGGCGCAATCAGTCTTGCCGCTTTGCTGCTCTCCGCGCCTGTCGCTATCCCGTTAGTCAATAAGTTTAGGGTCGCTATGTTTGTAGAGGATGGCGGTGATCCAGATAAGATCAGTCTCATCTCAGGAGCATCCGACTTTGTCTTTCAAGGGTTAACTTCAGGGCTGTATTTCTTATCAAAACCCTTTGTTTGGGAGGCGAGTAATGCTTTACAATTATTACAGTCTTTTGAGAATCTATTTATTCTTGCTATTTTATTTTTGATCACGCGTAAAGCTTGGTTAAAAAGCCCTGATAAACTAGCATTTTGGTTGTTATTTATGGTGCTATCGATGTCAGTCTACGGCTTAGTCGTTGCAAACTATGGTACCGCGGTTCGATACCGCTATGTATTTGTCGTGATTTATGTCTTATTCGTCTGCGCTGATTGTGACATTCGTACTTTATTCGAAAACAAAAACCCTGCTAAACAAAACTCGTCCACTAAGATAGATTAAAAAACCTCTCAATAATTTCTCTCTCAAGACATAAATAGAAATATTATTTATGTCTTTTCTATTGTAATCCTTAGAAATATTACCTATAGTATATTCATATATTTAAATATACGAATATACAAATACAAACGCTGATATAGGTCTTAGATTGTTGGTTTCAATAATAACCTTCACAACTGTCCTTTCAATATGACTCAAAACTAAGTTGAAGACATTATGACTACTATGAAAAGGTTTTTAATATTTTCTAACTATTTGCCTCACGTCTTAAATTTTAGAGGCAAGCTTTTGGCGTCTATTGCTCAATTAGGCTATGAGATACATGTCGTTGCTCCTGCCTTAGAGGACTATGCTACAGATCATAATACGCTCAAAGGCCTCGGCTATCACGTTCATCAGATCACTATGCAGCCCGTTGGAACTAATCCAATAAAAGATATAAAGACGCTTTTGGCCAGTTATCAGATCCTAAACAAAATCAAACCACAATATGTACTTTCTTACACCATTAAGCCTGTGGTGTACGGAACGTTAGCCGCATGGCTTGCCAAAGTACCTTATCGTTTTGTGCTGATATCGGGCTTAGGGTATACCTTTCAGCAAGTAGAAGAAACCAATAAGCGCAGCGTATTCCAGAGGTTTGTACACGCGCTATATCAACAAGCATTAGCTAAGTCTTCTAAAGTGTTTTTTCAGAATAAAGATGACTTAAATTTATTCAAAAAACTAAATATAGTGCAGTCAACTATTCCAACAGTAGTGGTCAATGGCTCAGGCGTTGATCTACATGACTTTGAGGTGTTGCCGTTACCAAGAGATGAGTGCAATCGCGTCAAACCTTCTTTCTTATTAATCGCCAGACTCCTCAAAGATAAAGGGGTGTTGGAATATATTGAAGCGTCCAAACGTATAAAAAAGGATCACTGTAATGCTGAGTTTCATCTTGTGGGCTGGATAGATGACAATCCAGCAGCGATTGAGCAGGCACAGTTAGATCAGTGGATAGCGAACGGCGATATCACTTACTGGGGAAAACTTAGCGATGTTCGTCCTGCTATAGCAGCAAGTTCGGTGTATGTATTGCCATCTTATCGCGAGGGTACCTCACGCTCGGTGTTAGAAGCTATGTCCATGGGGCGAGCAATTATTACCACCGATGCTCCGGGCTGTAGAGAAACGGTGGTCTCTGGCAAAAATGGGTATTTAGTTCCTGTGCAAGCAATTAATGAATTAACAAGTGCCATGCGCCAGTTTATAGACCATCCCTATCTGTATGAACAAATGGGCTTAGCTTCTAGAAACATCGCGGTAGATAAGTATGACGTCAAAAAAGTAAACACTCAGATGATAGCGGAGATGGGCTTAGGTTAGATTTTCACAATACAACGAAATTATGAGTCATCGTTTTAAGAACAATCGAATCTAATTGCTCTTTATTTTTACATTTACATGTCCTGATATAGCTGATTAAAAAAGAGGTATAGCGGCTTTAGGAGATGTCAAAAACTGATGAGGTCTAACTATGTTTAAAAGAACCCTCGATTTCAGTCTTGCTCTTACGGTCTTAATTCTACTGTTGCCTGTGTATCTTTTGGTAGCGTACAAGGTTAGGAGGAATTTTGGATCGCCTGTTATATTCTGTCAAACTCGGTCCGGCCTTAATGGTAAACCCTTTAAAATCTTTAAGTTTCGCACGATGAGTGACGAAAAAGATTCTGAAGGTAAGCTATTAGCTGATGAGTACCGATTAACTGATTTTGGTAAGAAACTTCGAGCGAGCAGTCTCGATGAGTTGCCACAACTATGGAACGTGCTCAAAGGTGAGATGAGTATAGTAGGCCCACGTCCTCAGCTTATGGAGTATTTGCCCCTATATAACTCAGAACAGTTTCGCCGGCATTTGGTGCTGCCAGGGGTCACAGGTTACGCGCAAATCAATGGTCGCAATAGTATCAGTTGGCAAAAGCGTTTTGAGCTTGATACTTGGTACGTTGACAACCAAACACTGTGGTTGGATCTCATCATATTGATTAAGACGGTTAAGATGGTTATTAGTATGCACGGTATATGTGCAGAAGGCGAAGCTACCATGAGCCGGTTCACGGGTAATGCGAAGCCGCGTCGCTTATCGCGGAAAAATCAGGCATTGGTGGTAGCTCGTCCAAAGCTGTCAATCCAAAAGCGTCCAGAAACTGCGGGGTAGTATGCAGTAGGGCTGGACGCCCTAAAGTGTCTTTATAGCCGTCTTCCATAATCCAGCCTTTATCGAACAGCTGCCTTAACAGACTACTCGACAACGTCACTCCGCGCACGTACTCGATGTCGCTACGAGTGACGGGCTGCTTATAGGCAATGACGCTTAGTGTCTCAAGCAGCGCTTGGCTAAGACGCTGTTGCCGCTGTGGAAACACACGCTGAATAAGCGCGCTATAATCATCAGCAATTTGTAGCCGATAGCCACTTGCGGTTTTATGTAGTCTTAACACACTAGAGGTTAAGCGCTGTTGTAATTGCACTAAGGCCAGCTCCAGCTCTTTATTTGATAAAGATAAATGCCTTTTTAGCGCTTGCTCAGTGAGTGGCGCATCTGAGGCATGTAGCAGCACCTCTATCTGTAAGCTATGGTCTTTAGCATTAGAAATATCGTTATTTTTTACCATGTTTGCTCTGTTTAGGGGTAAGTTTAACTCCAACCGCGAACCCTACACCAACCATTGTAAAGTTAACGAGTTTATTTGGCTGGTCTCTTTATCACCTTCTGCATCACTATTAACCACACCCACTAACTGTCTTTTCATCAGCTCTAACACTGCCACAAAGCTTACTACTACGCCGATTTTTCCTTGAGATTTGTCTAATAGCTGATAAAAGGAGCGAGCACTGCCAGTGCTTAATTGGCGACTGATGCTAGCGATCCGATCAGATAAAGGTACCGCATCGACTTTGATGCTATGCATTTGATAATCAGGCTGCAATTGCATCTTAAATAAGCTATCGATCAGTAGGGTGGGTGAGTAGCTAGGTAGTTCAGCTTGCATCACTTCAAAGCTCGGTAGACTGACCATCGCTAAGAATACATCGCGCTCCAGGCGAACTAGCGCATCTAAGCGCCGGCTTGCCTCCTTAATCTGCGCGTAGGCCTCTAAGCGCTCAATCAGCTCAGCTTTGGGATCGCGCTCATCGGTTGGGGTTTGCGCTTTTGGTAGTAGTAGCTCTGTCTTGATCGCAATCAAAGTCGAAGCCATTAATAGGTAGTCGCCTGCGAGTTCAAAATGATCGCTATCAAGCTCGCTGATATAAGCCAAATACTGCTCAGTAATCGGCAGAATATCCATCTGTGTTAGATCGACATTGTTTTTTTTGACTAAATACAATAAAAAATCTAACGGCCCTGCGAACTGCTCAAGCCAAATGGCAAACGCCCCAGGCGGCACATATAGGTCCTCTGGCAGGTTTGCTACTGGCGTTTGATAAATTCGCAGCGTGGCATCAGCTGCATGAACATAACCTTGGTTGGTTAAATCAGAGGCAGTATCAGGCGCTAAACTAATCGTTGAAGGCATCTTTATCGGCTGACTAGCTAACGGATTATTTGAGTTTAGCTAGCGGGCGAATACCGATGGCGCGGCGCGTTTTATCTAACTGTTTACGGCTGTGACGGCGGGCCTTGTCTGCGCCCATTTGCAAGATTTCTTCTAGCTCTTTTGGATTGGCCATTAGCTCTTCATAACGCGCGCGGAAGGGTGCAATCTCATCGTTTATTTTATCAAACAAGACTTGCTTGGCATCACCCCAGCCGATACCGGCCGCAAATTGCGCGCGCATATCAGCGATCTCTGTCGGCGTTGCAAAGGCTTTATAAATCTCAAAGATAGCTGAGGCATCAGCGTCTTTTGGCTCATCAGGAAGTTGTGAGTTAGTGACAATTTTCATGATGGCTTTGTGCATTTGCTTCTCTGAGCTCACTTGCCCATTAGCCTCACCAAATAGCGGAATGGTATTGCTATAGCTCTTGCTCATTTTGCGGCCATCAAGGCCAGTAAGTAGTGGGATGTCGTCATCGACCACCGCACTTGGTAGCGTAAATAAAGGCTTGTATCTATGGTTAAAGGTGCCGGCGATATCGCGTGCCATCTCGATATGCTGGATCTGATCGCGGCCTACAGGGACATGAGTGGCGTTGAACATCAAGATATCAGCTGCCATCAGCACCGGATAGCCAAACAGACCCATCGTTATTCCTTGATCAGGATCAACGTCCGCTTTTTCAGTATTGATATCGACCGCCGCTTTATAGGCATGGGCGCGGTTCATAAGCCCTTTCGCACAAGAACAGTTCAAGATCCAAGCTAGCTCGGTGATCTCAGGAACATCGGACTGCCGATAAAAAGTCACGCGCTCAGGGTCAAGACCGCAGGCCAGCCAAGTCGCGGCAATGGCTTTAGTAGACTCATGAATGATAGCGGGATCATAGCAGCCGATAATCCCGTGATAATCTGCTAAAAAGAAAAACGCTTCATCATCGCTGTTTTGAATGGACTCTATCGCTGGACGAATAGCACCAACATAGTTACCTAAATGCGGAATGCCGGTTGGTTTTATACCAGTCAAGATGCGTTTGCTTTGTGGTGAAGAGGCCGAATTATTATCGCTCATAAGAAGTCCATTGTGTTGATACTAGTTTTTATTAGAGGGGATACCTACGCTTACGCGCAAAATATCAGTAGCAGAGTATAGCAAATTTAGCAGCGATATTGAGGGTGCAATAACACGCTGTTAGGTGATGAAGCCTTTTATTTATAAATATCCGTGCGACCCTTTGGACCATGTTTGAAGCGCCGATGAAACCACATCCACTGGGTCGGATCGATACGGATTAGGCTCTCTAGTATCTCATTGACCCGTGTGGCATCGGCGATCTCATCATTGCTTGGATAGTTCTCAAGCTTTGGGGTAATAGTCAGATGATAATGCGGGCGTTTACCCCGAGGTAGATTGTCAGGGGTCTGACGATAAGTATGCAGCGCCATTACTGCTGGTGGATGGGTCTTACTGCCAAGCTTTGCCAAGCGTCTCGCCATAGTAATAGTGGCGGCTGGTACCCCAAAAAATGGTGCCATCACCCCTTGCTTGAGACCGTAGTCTTGATCGGGTGAGTACCAAATCACATGACCCTCATTGATCGAATCAACTAAGCTGCGCATATCGCGGCTAGAGATCTGCTTACCAAAGATAGTCGTGCGACCGTTGTAGATGAACCAATCCAGTAGCGCGTTATTTTGCGTGCGATACATACAGTCGGTGGCAAAGAACTGAGTACAGAGCAAGCCGCCTAAATCGAGCATGGTGTAGTGAGCACCCAATAAAATGACCGCGCGCCCCTCATTTTGCGCATTAACCAGATGCTGCAACCCCGATATCGATACCGTTTTAGTAAACACATTAGGCCGAAACCAAGCACATAAAGTCTCAAACACACCGATACCTTGATTGACAAACACTTGCTTGGCCATCAGTGTCCGCTCAACTTCCGGTTTTTCTGGGAACGCAAGCTTTAGGTTAATCAGCGTATCACGGCGACGCGAGCCCGCTACTTTATACACCAAAACACCTAGCTTACGGCCTAGCCAAAACTGATAACGTAGTGGCAAATAGACCATCGGTAATACTAGCGCTAAAGCTAACCAAATACCCCAATACTTCGGCAATAAAAACTGCCACTGAAAAGGCTTTTTTTCAGCTTGAGCGGTTTTTTTTTGTGTCTCAGTGATGGTTGGCGTACCCACAGCTAGAGCCGGCGATTTTGCTGGCTGGCTAGAGACGCCATGTTGCGGGTTGGCTTTATTTTTAGCTTTACTAGGATCGTATTGTTCAGGGGCTTTCATAATAAGGATGCTGTAATAAAAGTTGCTATTATGATGGGGTAGATGAGCTTGCTTTACAAGATGAGTTTTGCTTGCAGCAGAGTTTTGTAGGCTAGCGCTTTAACTCAGCGCATTTGTTTATACCCTTAGCATTAAACGGCAGGTTACGCTTGAGCCAAGCCAGTTTATCGACCATTAGCTCTCTTCCACAAAAAAACCTTATAAGCAGCGAGCTACTTATAAGGTTGTGCAAATCTATGCTAATACTAGCTGCCACTCTTAATACTATCTGACGAGCAATAGAGTAGCAAACCAATAAGCAATAGCTTTGATTAACGTTTTGAGAATTGTGGGCGCTTACGTGCTTTACGTAGGCCGACTTTCTTACGTTCAACTTGACGTGAGTCACGAGTCACAAAACCAGCTGCTTTTAGTGCAGGCTTGTTGGTTTCGTCAAGCTCGATTAGGGCACGAGTGATACCGTGGCGAATCGCGCCTGCTTGACCACTGATGCCGCCGCCTTTTACAGTGATGTAAAGGTCGTAAGCAGTAGGGGATTCAAGTAGCTCTAATGGCTGACGAACAACCATGCGTGAGGTTTCACGGCTGAAATATTCATCAAGTGGCTTGCCGTTGACAACGATGCTACCGTTACCTTTCGCTAAAAATACACGAGCGGTAGACGTCTTGCGGCGACCAGTTCCGTAATTGCGTTCCATAAAATTATCCTTAGATGTCTAGTTCTTTAGGTTGCTGAGCTTCATGTGGATGCTCTGTACCCGCATATAGTTTCAGCTTCTTGATCATCGCATAGCCAAGAGGACCTTTTGGAAGCATACCCTTAACTGCTTTGTGTAGAACATCTTCAGGCTTATGTGCAAGCAGCTTATTGAAGTTGGTTTCTTTGATACCACCTGGGTAGCCACTGTGACGATAGTACTTTTTATCTTGCGCTTTTTTACCCGTTACTGTGATCTTATCAGCGTTGATGACGACAATGAAGTCACCAGTATCAACATGCGGAGTAAAAGAAGGCTTATGCTTGCCACGTAAGCGAGTAGCGATTTGCGTGGCTAAGCGACCAAGGGTTTTGCCGTCAGCATCGACAACATACCAGTCATGGGTCACTTCAGCTGGTTTTGCACTAAGTGTTTTCATGATAAAACCTTAAATTTAGAATTCGTTGAGAGTTTAGCTGGGAACGGGGCTCTCAAAAAACAGACTGCACATTATAAGCAGTAGCGCTCCTGCTTGCAAGCGCCAATGGGGTTTATTTTGTCCTGCATTACATTAAACAGTCATATTCAGCAGGTTTTGTACTTTTTGGCATTAAAGATCTTAACACATTATCATTATTTCTTGATGAGATGTTGTGACAATAGTAAAAAGCAGTGAGATGATTATGACGCTGACAGCTGATAAAGTCCAGCAACAACTTGACCTACTTTGCTTTGTTTTAGACAAGTAAAACCAGTTATTGACTGCACATCCTTATTATCACTTAGAGTCTCGGCTAATTGCGCCAATTGAACAGTTAAGTCTTTATCGGCTTCCAAATAAATCAGGGTTTCGCTTGTGAGCAGTTCTTGCTCGATTAGCGTACTCAAAATAGGCTGCCACAGATCGTCTGCGTACGGCGGATCGATAAAGATAATATCAAACGGTTGGGTGAAATCCTGTTTTTGTGTCAGTACATTTTCAGCTTTACCAGACCTTATGCTAAAGCTGTCCGCTTCTAGACGTAGCTGCTCAGCATTCTGTGAGAGCCGCTGTGCTTGTGCTGGGTTGGCTTCAATAAAAGTGCAATGCGCCGCGCCGCGAGACAAAGCTTCAAAACCTAAGACGCCGCTACCCGCGCAGCTGTCTAATACCCGCGCGCCATGAATATCCGCTAGTAGCCAATTAAATAGCGTCTCACGCAGGCGATCTGGAGTTGGACGCAGGCCTTCACCATCGATAAAGGTGACATTACGCCGCTTAAACTGACCACCGATGATACGGACACAACCTGCGGCTTGTGGTTGCGCTTTTGATGTGGCGTCTTTTGATCTACCAGTCTTTGATTTTGATACTCTTGCTTTTTGGGCTGGCGACTGGCGTACTGCTGAGGATTTTTTCATAATAAAAAAGGTTAAATCAAGGTTGTTTTAGAGAGTAGGGGTAGCGGCAGTTAGCAGAGCCTTTTCTTCCAAAGCCGCAGCCTCCGCTTCGGCTGCTGCTTTCGCCTCCGCTTCACGAATAGCATCAAGGCGCGCTTTTTCTATCGCTTTATGACGCTTGATGATTTTTAGCTGATCTGCGGTCGGCGGTATAATAGGGTCTTTACTGCGCTGCATCACCCAGTAATCAAAGAGCTCTCGTCCGATAGGCGCGGCAACAGCACTACCGCCGCCGCCATTTTCAACCAGTACCGCTAGTGCAATGCTTGGATTCTCTACTGGCGCAAAACCGGTAAACCAAGCATGATCCCAATGGCGTTTATCGAGAGCCGATTTATCATAACTTTTACCCTGCGCAATGGATTTTACCTGAGCGGTTCCGGTTTTGCCCGCGATACGATACTTCTTGGTGTAGATACCACGTGCGGTACCACTCTTCACCGTGTCTTCCATAGCATCATGCATGCGTAGCCAGTCGGATGGCTTACCATTATAAGCAATCTTGCCATCAGGTTTGCTAATGACTTTGACTGCTGCTGCACCTTCACTGCTTTTTAGTAGATGCGGCGTGATATGATTGCCTTTGCTAGCCGTCATCGCGGTAGCATTAGCGACTTGTAACGGTGTTGCTAAAAAATATCCTTGACCGATACTCACCGAGATCGTCTCGCCCGGCAGCCAGTCTTTATCATAGCGATCTTTTTTCCATTTAGGCGAAGGCATAATGCCGGACTTTTCGTTAGGCAAATCAATACCGGTGCGCTCGCCAAAACCAAACTCAGCCATCCAGTCATGCAGGCGCTGAATACCCATCTCATAAGCCAGCTTGTAATAATAAGTATCGACAGACATCATAATCGATTTTTTAAGATCAACGGTACCATGACCGCCGCGTTTCCAATCGCGAAAACGATGTGAGTCCCCGGGCAAGCTAAAATAACCGGGGTCATAAATAGTGGTTTCCCAATTACGCAGACCGTAATGGATACCGCCTAACCCTGCAAAAGGCTTAATAGTAGACGCTGGTGGATACATACCTTGCAAGGCACGATTGTATAGTGGCTGATCGATATCGTCGCGTAGTGCACCGTAATCTTTAAACGAGATACCAGAGATAAAAGGATTGGGATCGTAGCTTGGGTTACTCACAAAGGCTAGCACATCACCATTTTGAGGATCTATGGCGACGATAGCACCACGCCTGCCGTCTAGCTGCTCTTGCGCTACTTTTTGTAGACCATAATCCAAGCTCAAGGTAATGTCATTGCCAGCGATAGGCGGCTTAGTCTCCAACTGACGGAGAATATTACCATGGGCGTCAGTCTCCACCGACTGGTAGCCGGGCTCGCCTAGCAAGATATCCTCGTAATAATCTTCGATACCGATTTTGCCAATCAGATCTGTACCCGCATAACGATCCTTATCGATACGCTTGGTTTCTTTATCATTAATCCGGCCAACATAACCGATCACATGAGCAAACAGTTCATCATAAGGATAAGAGCGGGTAAGCTTACTTTGAATAGTCACACCCTGAAAAAAAGGCTTACGCTCACTAAACTGTGCTAGTTGGGTCTCCGTTAAGTCGATTTTGACGGTGACAGGGTCTCTTTTGCTTTTATTTAACCGCGCTAAAATATCGGTAATATCATTCTCGCTCAAATCAAAAATAGGAGCGAGTAGCGCGAGAACGCGTTCAGGATCTTCGACAACATCAGGGTTAATCATCGCGGTAAATACCGGCTGATTATCCGCGAGCAGAATACCGTTACGATCATAGATATAGCCGCGGCTAGGCGGGGCAGAGATCAGCTTAATACGGTTATTGTCCGCCTGCGTACTGTACCGATCGTGAGCATAGACCTGTAAAAATCCATAACGCACTATCAAGCCGCTCAAACCCAAAAAAATCAGCACTCCAAGGATAATAATCCGCCGCATAAATATGCGATTGACCTGTTCAGTATTTGGAGTGAGCGGTTTGTTCATAGAAGATCGATACCTAAAACGAAAGGGGCAGCACCTAGAGCGCTTAACAAAAACAGATGGCAGCAAATATATAGGATACTGACAAAAATAACAATAACAATTTCAATCACATAGCGAGTTAACCACGCTAACTATCAGGGTCAGTGAAGCTGCAAGGCGCAGATTATAACAGAGACCGCTCGCTAAATATAAAACGATATAAACGCTGCAAACCATAGGTTCACTAATAAGTGTTCATTAATGAGTGTTGGATAAGAAAATTAATGAGCAGTGACGCTAGGGAATGACTGCTGTAAAAGGCCGATAGTCTTACCTTTAACTTTACTTTTAGATGCTGACTCTACCTCACTATTTTAAATCAGTAGAGCCAACTGAGCTTCACTAAAAGTGTCGCCTACGGTCATAACTTCCATAGGCTATATGGGTGCTAAAAAATAGCAAGTATGTTAAAATCAGGCGGTTTTATGGCCGGTATCAAAATGGTATCAACGCCCTAATAAAAACTTACTAGTATAAACACAACAGTATAAACGCAATAGACTGACAATAACCTTTATATAAGGGACGTGCAAAGTCATGGACGTAACCTCAATATGGCAGATGCTCGCTGAGCATCCAGAATTCCTTGCTATGCTGACTATTCCGCCAGTGACCGCTTTTGTCACTTGGGTACACGTATGGATGGCATTGAAAATGCTGTTTTATCCTATAAAGTTTTGGGGTATTCGCATTCCTAACTTTCCCTTCTTTGGTTTACCAGGGATAGGATGGCAAGGTATCGTACCGCGTAAAGCGGGGAAGATATCAGGGGTTATCGTCGATCAGACGCTCTCAAAGCTTGGCTCATTAGATGAGTTTTTTAAAGCGATGGAGCCTGAGCAAATGGCGGTTTTTATCACCGAAAAGGTCGATGAAAACCTTGAGACGCTCATCGATGAGATTATGCTTGAACGCTCAGAGACCTTGTGGGGTAATATTCCTTACGCCATAAAACGCCGTATTTATAATCAGGCGCACAAAGCCCTACCAGAGATTATGCAGTCTTTGGTATTGGATTTGACCAATAACGTCGAAGACTTAGTTGATATGCGCCAGATGATCGTCAATACGATGGAGAACGATCGACGCTTGATGGTCAATATGTTCTTACGGGTCGGGCAAAAAGAGATTAACTTTATTTGGCATATTAGTGCGCTCATTGGCTTAGTATTCGGCCTGATTCAGATGTTTATCTTCTTAGTCGTGCCGCAGCATTGGACCGTTCCTTTCTTTGCCGCTATCTGGGGCTTTTTGACCAACTGGATCGCTATTTGGATGGTATTCAATCCAGTAGAGCCACGCTTTATTCCTTATGTGAAGTTTTTTAAACGCAGTAGCCGCTTTCCCTTCTTAGTGCCACAGCTACCGCATATCGCTCAGTTTCGCTTTCAAGGCGGCTTTATGAAGCGTCAAGAAGAGGTCTCTGAGGTTTTTGCTGAGATTGTCGTCAAAGACTTAGTGACACTTGAGAACATCATGAATGAGATGATGTATGGTGCGCGTGCAAATGAGACACGCATGTTGATGAAATCGCACCTTTATGAATTGTTAGAGTCGCCTGTCATCAAGACTTCCTTACGTGTGAGCTTAGGACGACGCGAGTTTGGGAAACTCAAAAACACCATTATCGATAAGTCGATTAGTGCCACGATGGTACCGATACGCGATCCTGAGCTTAATGAGAGCCGCGCTAGTAAGATTTTTGGTCTATTTCGCGACCGCATTCGCGCTTTGACCCCGCATGAGTTTCAAAACTTGCTGCGACCCGCCTTTCGAGAGGATGAGATGACGCTGATTGTACTCGGCGGTTTGACTGGGTTTTTAGCCGGTTGGCTCCACTTAGTATTGGTGTTTTTCCCCGCTGTGGGTTAGGTCCTTTATATCCAAGTCAGGATAAAAACTGCGATAAACAACGCCATAATCAAAAGACAATATAACGAATAGCGATCGCTGCATTTATTGAGCAGTTATAAATTCTTGAACCGTATTACACTCACGGCGACAAAAAGTAAACGACAATGTTATCAAGCAAAACCTGAAAGATAAGCAGCTAAAGATGGTGAGCTTATGCCGCTTAATGGCGGTTTGAGGTTTTGCGCTAAAGTAGACAAGGTTAGACTGTATGTTGATCACAGAATTGGGTTATTTTGCCTTGCTTGCCGCTTTTGTATTGGCAATATTGCAAGTCGTATTACCAACCATTGGCGTTATGCGTCATCAAGTCGCTTGGCAGCGCTTGGCTCCAAGTCTGGCTTGGGCGCAGCTTGCCGCTATGATCGTGTCGTTTGGCGCGTTGATGGCAGGCTTTTATTATAATGATTTTACTCTGGTCTATGTGGCTCAGCACTCCAATACTTTGCTACCTTGGTACTATAAGCTATCCGCGACATGGGGCGGGCACGAAGGCTCGCTACTGCTTTGGATGACTATCATGGCCACATGGTGCGCCTTAGTTTCCTACTTTAGCCGCGGTCTGCCGTTATCTATGCGTGCTCGAGTGCTAGTAATATTAGCAGCGGTACAGCTAATGATGCTCGCGATGCTGATCTTTACTTCATCGCCATTTGAGCGCACTCTGCCTAACCTACCAGTAGATGGCGCTGATCTAAACCCAGTGCTACAAGACTTTGGTCTGATTATCCATCCGCCTATGCTCTATATGGGCTATGTTGGTATGGTAGTACCTTTTGCTTTTTGTATGGCAGCACTATGGGAAGGTCGTCTGGATGCGGTATGGACCCGTTGGTCACGGCCTTGGGCGCTAGCAGCTTGGGGCTTTTTGACGATTGGTATCGCCCTTGGCTCTTGGTGGGCTTATTATGAGCTTGGTTGGGGCGGCTGGTGGTTTTGGGATCCGGTAGAAAACGCTTCCTTGATGCCGTGGTTGGCAGGGCTTGCACTGTTGCACTCGTTGGCGGTAACTGAAAAGCGCGGCGTGTTTAAAGCTTGGACCATCATGCTCGCTATTTTTGCTTTTGCGCTGAGTTTATTAGGGACATTTTTGGTGCGCTCTGGGGTTATTACCTCAGTGCATTCGTTCGCTGCTGACCCAACTCGCGGATTAGTGATTTTGGTGATTTTGGGTATTATTATTGGTGGCGGCTTACTGATGTTTGCGGTACGGGGTTGGCGCTTGACGGTTGAGAGCCAATATCAGCTGATATCGCGAGAGTCGTTTTTGGTTATTAATAACGTCATTATTTTGATCTCAACCTTAGTAGTGCTGTTGGGAACGCTTTATCCTATCATCGCTGACGCCTTTAATTTAGGTCAGGTCTCTGTAGGCCCTCCTTATTTTAACGCTTTATTTGTCCCCTTAACTTGGCTGCTATTGATAGCGATGGGTATGGGCTCTAATATTCGCTGGAAAAAAGACAAGCGGCCTTTGTTAGGCGTGGGAATGGTCATTGCAGTCAGCAGTTTAGTCCTAGCCGCAATTATTGCCTACTTTGCTCATCCGTCCTCTATGCTCAATATCGGCGTGACTTTAGCGGTGAGCTTTTGGGTACTCTTATGGATGGTAATTGATTTTAGAGATAAGACCAAAAACGCACCTAATGTCTTTAAAGGTTTACAACAACTACGCCTAAGCTATTGGGGTCAGCAAGTCGCTCATATAGGCGTGCTGATAGCAGTGATTGGGGTGGCTTTTACGACCACTCTGAGCATCGAGCGTGATGTTGCTATGGCTGAGGGCGATACTGTCAATGTTCAAGGCTACGACTTTAGCTTGAGGGACTTTCGTGAGATCAAAGCCAGTAATTTTGATGCGACGCAAGCAGAAGTGGCTGTCAGTAAAAACGGTCGGGCAGTGGCGACGCTAACGCCCGAAAAGCGCACGTATATTATCAGTACGATGCCGACCACCGAGGCGGCGATTGATGCTAGCTTAATGCGTGATGTCTATGTGGCACTTGGCGAGCCTATCGCTGAGGGTAGTAATGAGTGGGCCTTGCGTATCTATGTCAAGCCACTGATTCGCTGGATCTGGCTTGGCGCTATTATCATGGCCTTAGGCGGACTACTCAGTATGCTCGATAAGCGTTACCGTATCAAAAAACCGAAAGGCTCTTTATTAGAGGCTAATAGTACCGGCGCTGTTCGTACGGTAGAGACGGCAACACAAGCAGCAAGTGCGGAGGAGAGGTAAGATGAATAAAAAACAGCTAAAAATATGGTTTTTGATTCCGCTGCTAGTGTTTGTTGGGGTGCTTTATCTACTAGGAAACCAATTAGGTAAGCCGACTGAAGTGGTTATGAATACCGCGCTTGAGCGTCCAGTGCCTGACTTTAAGCTGCCTTTATTATCAGATACTAGCCGTATTATGACTAACGAGAATTTGCCTGACGAGCCTTTTTTGATGAATGTTTGGGGCTCTTGGTGCCCAACTTGTATCGTTGAGCATCCTTTTTTGATGGAGCTTGAGGAGCGCGGTGTTAATCTGGTTGGTGTGAATTATAAAGATGAGATCGGTAATGCGCTGAGCTATCTAAACCGCGGCGGCGACCCTTTTTCGATGTCTATTCAGGATTCATCGGGTCAGTTTGCTTTAGATTTAGGCTTAACCGGCGCCCCTGAGACCTTTGTGGTAGATGGTAATGGCGTTATTCGTCAGCATATTATTGGTGAGATTAATGAAGCCAATTGGCAAGACCGTATCACTCCTTGTTTGATGGTCCTCAATGAAGCCAATAAGACCAATGCCATTCCTGGTGCCAGTCAAGTTGCGGAGGCCTGTCAGTGATGATTCATATTCTACTCAGAGTAGCCAGTGTCATGTTAGCGTGTCTGCTGAGCCTAGCGAGCTTACCGAGTTACGCAGCTATTGATGTCTATGATTTTGACTCCCCGCAGCAAGAAGCGCAGTATCGTGGTCTTATCGAAGAACTGCGTTGCCCAAAATGTCAGAACCAAAACTTGGCAGGCTCAGATGCCCCTATTGCCCAAGACCTAAAGCAAAAGACCTTTGACTTAGTCAAAGAGGGCCGCAGCGATGGTGAGATACGCAGTTACATGCAAGAGCGCTATGGTGACTTTATCAGTTATAAGCCGCCAGTCCGTCCTTCCACTTGGATTCTATGGTTCTTTCCGCCTTTATTGCTGATTGTATTAATCGGCGGTTGGTTTTGGCAAAGTAAACGCCGACAGGTTGCGGCCCGTGGCCAAAACCGAGTAAAGGTTGAAAGTACGACTGCGGCACTCACCCCGGCAGAAAAAGCAGAACTAGATCGTCTATTATCGCGTGCCAATACCAGTACTGATAGCATCGATCATGATATCTCAAGCCCAGAGGACAAAAAATGACCCTATTTTCTACTATCGGCTTATTTATTGCTCTAAGCTTATTTATTGCGCTGATTTTTGCGGTTATCGCTATTACGCCGTGGCTACGCGCCGCGCGTATTAAGGCAAATCCGGTAGACAATCAACTGCTAGATATCAACGCCGCCGTATTTCGTGAGCGTTTGGCTGAACTAAAAAGCGATAAAGACAACGGAACTATCGACGACAGTCATTATCAAAACCAAAAGCTTGAGCTTGAGCGCCAGTTGCTAGATGCTCAGCGAGAAGTTACTCCTATGGTTGCGCCAGGGATCAAAAGCCGTTTAATCGTGATGGTTTGGGTGCCAGTATTAGCCGCTATGGCTTATCTATTGATCGGCAATCGTACCCCGGTATTTGAACTATGGACCGCTGAGGACAAAGTTGGTCAAGTCGCTGATGATCTTTTAACCGGTAAAATTGATCAGCCACCCGCTTGGGCGATTGAAGATGGCAGACAGCTCATCAGCGCGATGCAGACCAATGTCTATCGCCATGCTGATGACCCAGATCGTTGGATGCGTCTATCAGAGCTATTCTTATCATTAGAAGCCACACCTTCCGCGATAGAAGCGCTGTCTCGCGCCTATCGCTTATCGCCCGAAAACGAAGAGATCGCGACGAGTTACGCGCAGATTAGTTTCTTCGCCAATGAAGGTCAGCTCGATGCCAATATTCGTAGAGTATTGCAAGACGTACTTGTCGAAAACCCGCAGCACGAAGGCGCGCAAATGCTGATGGCAATGGGCGAGGCGCGTAGTAGTAACTTCGATGAAGCTCAAGGCTGGATTAGCCGTTTGCGAAATAGCATTGCCGCTAAGCCTGGCGATCATAGCCGCGCACTAGCCAGCCTAGATGAATTGAGCGCTAATGTTAGCGCGCAAAAAGCGCAAGCAGCGCAAGGTATCGATGTCACGGTTATGATCAACTCGAGCTTATTGCCATTAGTGAAAGGGGATGATGTGGTCTTTGTGGCGATACGTGATGTCAACGGCGGACCACCTTTCGCTGCTAAGCGTCTGCCTATTTCGGTGGTTAAGCAAGGCGAAGCAAATGTTAGCTTAAGCGATCTAGATGCTATGATGCCTGAGCGTACTTTAGCCTCTGCACGCGCGAACAAGACGCAGCTGGCAGTGATTGCCCGTATTAGCCATAGCGGTAATGCGGTTGCTGAATCTGGAGACTTATCTGGTAATCCGGTCGTGATCAGCGCCGATCAAAATCAAGTCAATGTCGAGATTAATCAGCAAGTTCCTTAGATTATTGAGCAAGTGTCTTAGACAAATTCGCCTTAATTTTATTACGAACAGCGTGTCAAAGCTAAGTGTTTTACTAGTCGCTTTGGCGCGCAATTGCTTTACATGAACAGTAAAGTCATAGCAACTTTGGCAATATAAGACAAAAAAACTTGAGCTTTATAAAAGCACAAGGTAAGGTATGGCTTGCAATTCACCAATCCCTATGTCTTGTAAATTTTTCTAGAACTTTCAAACCCCATCTATTGAGGAGAAACGTATAATGATGCGTATTATTTTGCTAGGTCCCCCTGGCGCCGGTAAAGGTACCCAAGCCCAGTTCATCTCAAAAGAGTATGATATCCCGCAAATCTCCACAGGTGATATGCTACGCGCTGCGATCAAAGAAGGTACTGAGCTTGGTAAACAAGCGCAAGGCGTGATGAATGCAGGCGGTCTCGTTTCTGATGACCTAATCATCAACTTAGTCCAAGAGCGTCTCGCTAAGCCTGACTGCGCCAATGGCTGTATATTAGATGGGTTCCCGCGCACCATTCCACAGGCGCAGGCCCTTGCTGAAGCGAATGTCGCCATCGACCATGTGATTGAAATTAGCGTTCCTGATGACGAAATCGTCAAGCGTTTATCCGGTCGTCGTCAGCATGCCGACTCAGGTCGTATCTATCATATCGATCATAATCCGCCAAAGGTTGAAGGCGTCGATGACGTTACCGGTGAGCCGCTTATTCAGCGTCCAGATGATAAAGAAGAGACCATTCGTGAGCGCTTAGCCACTTATCATCAGCAAACCTCTGCTTTGGTCGGTTTTTATCAAGACAAAGCCAAAGAAGGCGCGGATACTCCTGATTACGATAAGTTTGACGGTACCCAAGCGATTGATGAAGTAAGAGAGCAGATCTTAGCCGCGTTAAAAGACTAAACGGCTAGCAATAAGCTAATACTTGCTTATATCAGTGCATAAAAAAACCGCCTAACTCATGAGTTAGGCGGTTTTTATTTTATCAATTGATTGGTTCAATCAAGTCTATTCAATGTAGGCTTACGCTTTACCTTGCGCATCGACTTGAGCTTGCTCTTGGCTTTGGGCATAAGCTTGGTCGAAGTTGACCGGCGCGAGTAGCAACTGCGGGAAGCTGCCACGAGTGACGATATCGCTGATCACTTCACGCGCATAAGGGAACAAAACATTAGGGCAATATGCGCCTAGGATTTGTCCGATTTGATCTTCTGGAATATCTTTTAATAAGAAAATACCGGCTTGATGCACTTCCGCGATAAACGCTGGTGCTTCTGCGTTTTTGGCATTGACACTTACGGTTAAAGTCACTTGGTAATGATCGTCGTCTAACTTCTCAGCATTGCTTGATAGATTGATGTCTAGCTCTGGGTTCCACTCTTTGGTGAATACATCAGCGCCAGGCACTTCAAGTGACATATCTTTGACATAAATGCGCTCTAACGCTAGTTGGGGTTGTGCTTGTTCTTCAGCCATGGTATTTCCTCTAAAAATTAATAAAATAATTACTCAAAAAGATGCGAAGTTATGCCGTTTAACCAGCTAATAGCTCGTCAAGCTTGCCTTGCTGGTTGAATTGATTGAGCTCATCAAAGCCGCCAATAAAAGTATCACCCACAAAAATCTGTGGCACCGTGCGGTAATTATTGGTTTTTTGCATCAAAGCGCGGCGCTCATCGCTGCTAATATCGTGCATGCCAATCTCTTCATAATCAACGCCTTTAGATTGTAATAGTTGTTTGGCGTTTGAGCAATAGGGACAGATTGGAGTGGTATATACTTTAACAGGAACGGTCATAATAAATCCTTAATTATAATAAATGAGTAGTCATAACGCATACTAGCCGCCATTACTGAACAGTCTAGTTTTTATTATCTTCATTTATGAAGTGGGGCTCAAGGTGATAAATTCAAGCGGATACCGATAAATGTAATAAAAGTTCACAAGAATCGCAATTGTTATTGTCATAAAAAATTATCGCCATAAAAAAAGACATCATAGCTTTGGATAACAGCTCTGATGTCTTTATATCTAACAAATATAGGACTGTCTAAGTTAAAAAATTGTCAGACCCGATGTCCGCTACTTACTGAGCTTCGGCTTAGATTTACCTTTTTTAGCTTGCACATCCTTTGGACTCACTAGCGGCATACCAGCGCCTTGCCAACCGCCTACGCCGCCTTCTAAGCGATAGACGTTGTCTTTGCCGATCATCTGTATCGCCGCACCCGCTTGCACGCCCATATCACAAATAATAATCACAGGCTGCTCGATCGCGCGTATTTCCTCTAAGCGATCTTTTATTTCGGTGAAAGGAATGTTACGACTGCCTTGAATATAGCCAGTCTCAAATTTCTTTTTGGCACGAATATCGATCAATTGCGCATTTTGCGAGTTGACCATCATCCCAAGTGTATTAGGGGATATTTTTTTGCCACTACGTTTATTTTCAATGGTAAAAAATAATATGGCTAATACCGCCAAAATACCAAATAAAAAGGGGTGATTGCCTACAAATTCAAGCGCACGATCCACAACAGACCTCCAAAAAATTAGGGCTCTAGCAGACTGCGAATACAGTCTAACCATATTGAACCAGGCGCTATTATACCGATAAGACTCGTTATAGTAAACGGTCGATCAAAGCAAACCCGCCCTGGTGTGGCTTAGTATGGCTTAGTATCTGCCTCTTGCCTTAAGGTGACTAAGTTCTCAACGCGGCGCTGCAATACTTCACCATCCGCTACCGCTTGCCATAGCGCGCAGCCTTTAGAGTTATGAGTGTGGCGACAGTCGCGAAATTGGCAATAACCTGCTAGAGGTGCCAACTCTATAAAGCCTGAAATAATATCTTCAGGAGTTAGATGCCAGATACCGTATTCTCGAATACCGGGCGTATCGACGATACCGCCAGCCGTTAAGTTATCCGGATTAAAAGGCAATAGCCGACTGGTAGTCGTGGTGTGCTGACCCAATTGGGAGTTCTCAGAGATGATATTGACGCTTTGAGCAGACTCTGGCAGCAGCGCGTTGATAAGGCTGCTTTTACCAACACCAGACTGACCGGCGAAAATGACTAGCTTATGATCGATATAGCTCTTTAGCTCGCCTAAGCCTATTTGCTCGTCATTCTCCGCGATATTTTCGGGACAATCAACAGAGGTCAAGACACTCTCGTAGCCTAAAGCGGCATATTGAGTAAGGAGCTCATGGGTATCAGCATAGTCATCTTGAGCCAATAAGTCTGCTTTATTTAGTACCAGTAGTGGCTTAACACCAGCGTGATGACAAACGACTAAATAGCGATCGATCAAAGAAGGGGCGGCGGCTGGCAGGGGCGCAAAAACAATAGCCAAAATATCGACGTTAGCGGCGACAGGTTTGAGCTTGTGATAACGATCCGGACGCGAGACCAACGAGGTGCGCGGCTTTACGGACTCAATACGTCCAAAGCCAGTATTAGAATCGGCAGTCCAGCGTACTTGATCGCCAGCGGCTAGCATCGGCAGATTCGTACGCACATGACAGCGCCAAATATCACCAACTACGAGCTCTTGCCAAAAAGGCTCAGGGTCATCGGGACCAATCTCTGGCTGCTCAGCGATAACGGCGGGCAAGCTGGTGACTTGCACTTCTAGCTGCTTACCGTAGTGCGCCATGACTACACCATCCATCAAACTATCATCAATACTATCTTGACTCTCTAGTTGCTGCTTGTCTATGCGGCGAATCTGCTGTTTGGTGAGTTTGCGTTGCCGAATCAATGCCATGAGTGCTGCCTATATCGAAAATATTGCTCAGTGTAGCGCGAAAATTTGCTAACATACAGCTTAAGCTTAACAGTGGTTTTGTAAAGTTGTAAACACCATTATAGCTAAAGAAATCATGAGATATTTTAAACCTTAATAATAGGACGCCTTATGAGTAGCGATGACCATCCCAACAAGATAAAAATTAAGAATCAAGGCAAAAAAGGGCTGGTCTGGATAGACCTTGAGATGACTGGACTAGATACGCTCAATGACGAGATTATCGAGATTGCTACCGTGGTCACTGATGAGGATCTGAATGTTTTGGCTGAAGGGCCGGTATTTGCGATCAAAATATCTGATCAAAGACTCAATCAAATGGATGAGTGGAATACCAAGCAGCATGGCCAATCAGGCCTAGTGGATCGAGTACGCCGTAGTAAAGTGACTTTAGCAGAAGCCGAAGCGGAAACTATCAAGTTTCTTAATAAGTGGGTCGATAGTGGTAAGTCGCCGATGTGTGGTAATTCTATCTGCCAAGATAGACGTTTTTTGGCCAGACAGATGCCGGAGCTTGAGCGATTTTTTCATTATCGCAATTTAGATGTGTCGTCGGTCAAAGAGCTGTGCTTTCGCTGGCGTCCTGACATTCTAAAGAATTTTGAAAAGGGCGGTAGTCATTTAGCGCTAGATGATATTCGCGACTCTATCCGCGAGCTGAAGCACTATCGCCAGCACTTTTTTAAGCTAATGGAGTAGTGCAAGCTTTAACTTAGAGCACTTATTTTATCTTATAGCAATGCTAATTATAGCAGCGCTAACAAAAGCAGCTTAACAAGAAAAACCTCCAAGTCAGTAGCTGACTTGGAGGTTTATTTTATTCTAAGTATTAAGAACTACATATAGTTTTCGATGCCGTCTATCATATCAAAAATTACATATAGTTTTCGATACTAGGGCATGAGCACATGAGATTCTTATCGCCATAAACATCATCGATACGGCCGACGCTTGGCCAGAATTTGTGCGCGCGCACGTAAGGTAGCGGGAAAGCAGCAGTATCACGGCTATACGGATATGACCACTCTTCATTAGTGATGACAGAAGCGGTATGCGGAGCGTTAACCACTGGGTTGTTCTCTAATGTCCAGCTATCCTCACCTGCTTTGGCTTTCATAATCTCCGCTTTAATAGATTTAAGCGCATTGATGAAGCGATCTAGCTCTTCTTTAGACTCAGACTCAGTTGGCTCAATCATCAGCGTTCCGGCGACAGGGAAGCTCATCGTTGGCGCGTGGAAGCCATAATCCATCAAGCGCTTAGCGATATCGCTTTCAGTGATGCCCGTGTCTTCTTTTAGCGGACGGATATCAATGATACATTCATGCGCCACTCGGCCGTTTTTACCCGCATATAAAACGGGATAGTCGGACTTGAGCTGGTCAGCGACATAGTTGGCATTGAGCAGAGCAAGATTGGTCGCCTCAAGCAAGCCATCGCGGCCCATCATCGTAATATACATCCATGAAATCGGTAGGATGCTAGCTGAACCATAAGGCGCTGCGGATACCGCAGAACATTCGTTTGGCGCGTTATGTACTGGGACAACGGCATGGTTGGCTTTAAACGGAGCCAAATGCGCCTGCATACCGATAGGGCCCATACCAGGGCCACCGCCGCCATGCGGAATACAAAAAGTCTTATGCAGGTTCATGTGTAGCACATCTGCGCCGACATCAGCAGGCTGCATGATAGCGACCTGAGCGTTCATGTTGGCGCCATCCATATAGACTTGACCACCATGGTTATGAATGAGGTCGCAGATGTCACGGATACCTTCTTCAAAGACGCCATGGGTCGATGGGTAGGTAATCATTAACGCGCCTAGATTGGCGCTGTGCTCTTCACATTTCGCCGTTAAGTCATCGATATCGACGTTGCCATTGTCATCGGTTTTGATCACGACGACTTGCATACCCATCATGATAGCGGTCGCTGGGTTGGTCCCATGCGCTGACATAGGAATGAGGCAGATATCACGATTGGTCTCGCCTAAAGACTCATGGTAGCGGCGAATGGCTAACAGACCAGCATATTCACCAGAGGCACCAGAGTTGGGCTGCATAGAGATATCATCGAAGCCGGTGATGGCTTTGAGCTGCTCTTGCAAACTATCGATCATCTCGATATAGCCTGAGACTTGATCTAGGGGTGCAAAAGGATGCACATTGGCAAATTCAGGCCAAGTAATCGGTAGCATCTCACTTGTGGCGTTTAGCTTCATCGTACAGCTACCCAGCGCAATCATACTACGGTTCATCGCCAAATCTCTATCTTCTAAAGATTTTAGATAGCGTAGCATTTCATGCTCAGTGTGATGCGAATTAAAGACCGGATGACTCAAAATATCATCGTTACGTAGATGCGTCTTGTCTAATGATACGCTAGCGGCTTCTGGTAGCTCATGAGAGGTACTGACAAATAATTGAGTCAATACTTTAAAATCCTCTTCGTCACTGGTTTCACTGAATGCAACGCCGATCTTAGTATCATCAAAACGCCATAAGTTATAACCGACATTATCGGCGTTCTCAAAAATTTGGGTCGCTAGCTTTTCCGAGCCGCAATCGACGACAACGGTATCAAAGAACTGATCGTGTACGACGCTAAGCTTATTTTCGCCCTTAGCTTGATTGATAACCTGCGCGAATGCCGTAGCAAAAGCATGAATACGCGTTGCAATACGTTTGACACCGCTTGGGCCATGATAGACAGCGTACATGCCAGCGAGGTTGGCGAGTAGAACTTGTGAGGTACAGATGTTGGAGTTGGCTTTTTCGCGGCGGATATGCTGCTCACGAGTCTGTAGTGCCATACGTAGCGCGGTATTGCCTTGCGCATCTTTTGAGACACCAATGATACGGCCAGGCGCTGAGCGTTTGGCTTTGTCAGAAAAAGCAAAGTAAGCGGCGTGTGGGCCACCATAGCCCATCGGAATACCGAAACGCTGCGTGCTACCTAAAGCGACATCTGCGCCCATATCGGCAGGCGACTTTAGCAGCACGAGGCTCATGATATCGCTGACGACACTGGCATAAGTCTTTTTTTCTTTAACCGCGCTGATGACGTCGGTTAGGTCCTGAACATCACCTTCTTTACCGACATACTGAAAGATCGCACCGAAATAATCGCCTGATTTGGCTAGCTCAAAGTCACCAACGACCACTTCCCAACCAAAGTACTTGGCGCGAGTTTGGATAACGTCCAGCGTTTGCGGATAGATACGCTCGTCAACGAAGAACTGCGTTGACTTGCTTTTACTCATACGCTTAGACATCGCCATCGCTTCAGCCGCCGCCGTCGCTTCATCAAGCAGTGAAGCTCCTGCCATCTCAAGACCGGTCAGGTCAATACAGACTTGCTGGAAGTTTAGTAAAGCTTCTAGACGGCCTTGGGCGATTTCGGCTTGATACGGAGTGTAAGCAGTGTACCAACCTGGGTTTTCGAGCACGTTACGCTGAATGACTGCTGGCATACGTACAGGCGAGTAGCCCTGCCCAATATAGCTTTTATTTACAGTAACGTTATCTGCCATTTTGCGCAGTTTGGCTAAAGCGGCATGCTCGCTCATTGCTAGGGGCAGATTAAGATCTTTATGCAAACGTACTGGCTCTGGCACCGTATCATCGATAAAGCTTGCCATGTCTTGATAGCCAATGGCGCTTAAGAGATCAGCTTGCTTGATTTCATTAGAGCCTAAGTGGCGATAGACGAATTCAGACTCATTAAATAGACCTTTAAAGGTATCGAACGTTGGTTTTTGAGAAGTAGTCATGACAGTCCTTATTAGTGTTTAGAGTAAGGGGTAGAGAGATAAGGTCATTTATTAAGTGACTTATAATTAGTAGTTTGGTGGCAAATATGAGTTGAGAAGAGCAATACCGCTATGGTTCATAATGCGATTTCGCTCTTATATTAGACGTAATGCACGAATTGCTCTTGCTCAAAGCGAAATTGTGAGCTGTAGATGCCGTTGTCAGCGCGCTCACCCGCTCCAATCATCATGACGATATGATGATCATCGGTCAGCTTAAGTAGTCGCTTCATCGCCGGTTCATCGAAACCGCCCATCGGACAGCTATCAAACCCGTGTGCTCTGAGAGCTAGCATGAGATTTTCAGCGGCGAGGGCGGTGTTGTTGGTCGCCCAGTTTTTGACATCGTCAAAGGTATAATAAGGCGTCTTGATAGGGCCTTTGATTTGTCTAAAGACTTTGGTCGCGCTCCATTTGGCAGCAGAGATAACATTGACAGGGCCGCGCAAAAAGTCTAAAGCAACCACTTTGGTATAGTAGTCTTTAACCTTTTTCGGTACCGGCTTATCTGGATATTCATCGAGGATTTGTTTGGCGTGATCGTGCCAAATATCGGTACGTGCCACGACGGCGATCAAGCGCGCGGAAGTTTTAGCCGCGTTTTGATTCATGCAATTCTTAACGGCGCGTTTGCGCTTGTCTGGGCTGTCAATGACATAAAACTCCCACGGCTGCAAGTTACTCGAGTTCGGCGCTAGCATCGCCAAACGCAAGCAGTCGGCCATAACCTCATCAGTAATTGGCGTATCGGTAAAGCGGCGTACTGAGCGACGCGACTCTACTACTTGGGTAAAAGCTTGGAGTTGAGGGGTGTGATCCGGCATGGCTAAGGTGTCTTTATTGTTGGCGCTTGTATTATCAGTGCTCATGTCAAAGTCCGTGCTAGTGTCGTTAGAGTGGGCAAAATGCATAAGTCGGCATGCATAGATAAGATAGGAAATAGGCAAAATCGCTAAGCTGCACTTATAATAAAACTTGATAAAGCATAATTTTTAGATAATGCTGCTATAGCCTAATTTTCTAATAGTAAGGTATTTAGCAGCTCACGCTTAAACGTTTTAAAAAGGTTTAAAAATAAGGGCAAATATTGATACCAGTAGCTACTGATATCAATATCTGTAAAACCTTCTAGCATCAGTAATTAGAGCTTAAAACTTACAGCTCGTTCTCATACTCTTCAGCACTCAATAGGGCTTCATAATCGTCCATATTGTCAGGCTTCATTCTAAAGAACCAACCTTCGCCATACGGGTCTGAGTTAATGATTTCAGGATCATCTTCTAACGCTTCATTGATAGCAACGACTTCGCCTGAGATAGGGGCATAAACATCAGAGGCGGCTTTGACAGACTCAACAACTGAGATTTCATCATCAACGGCGATGGTATCGCCAACGTCAGGTAGCTCAACGAATACCACATCGCCTAGCAAGTCTTGCGCATGGTCAGTGATACCGACAGTGATAGTGCCGTCATCTTCTAAACGAAGCCACTCATGGCTTGCGATATACTTCAGTTCTGCTGGGACATTACTCATAGTTCTCTCCTAAGGGGTAGAGGGTGGTTTATAATCAATTCAAACTTTATAATCAGTTAAAGCTGATAGCCAAAGCTGACTGTAATATTATCAGTGATAGGACTAGCAAAACAAACAGTATTAGTCGAATTGCTGCTGACCGTTACGCACAAAAGGTAGCTTTAGCACGCGTACATCGACGAATTTACCTTTACCGCGCAAGTCGATCTGTACCGTATCTTCCTCTGAGAGGCTTGCAGGTACGCGGGCGATGGCGATAGAGTTTTTGAGGCTAGGGGAGAATGTACCACTAGTGATTACGCCAGTTTGCTCATTGTCAGTGCCTTGATTGATAGTCACTTCCATACCTTCACGGAGCACACCGCGGCTGGTCATGAGAAGGCCGACTTGCTTCATCGCTGTATGGTTGTCTTTTGCCTGCTTACGCTTACTGACTAAAGCTTCGCGGCCGACAAACTCACGCTCATCTTTTAGCGCCAGCGTCCAGCCCATGTTGCACTCGTAAGGGCTAACCTCGTCGTTCATATCATGACCATAAAGGTTCATACCCGCTTCCATACGCAGCGTATCGCGAGCGCCAAGGCCAGCAGGCTTGATGCCATTATCTTTTAATAATTCAAAAAAGGCCGGCGCGTCATCACCGTGCATGATGACTTCAACGCCATCTTCACCGGTGTAGCCTGTGCGCGCAACGAACCAATCTTGGCCTTCGATATCAGTCAAATCCGCACCAACGAAAGGCTTCAGACCTGACAATGTCTCTGACCAACTTGGCTTGGCTTGTGCTAATTTCTCAACCGCTTTAGGACCTTGCACCGCGATCATGGCAAGCTCTGGGCGCTCAGTTAAAGTAACGTCAAAACCTTCTGCAACTTTATGGAACTGTACCATATCTTTGTCACGAGTAGCGGCGTTGGAGACGATACGATACTCAGTTTCGTCTGCATTTATTAGATAGACGATTAAATCATCAATAATACCGCCTTGCTCATTTAGCATCGGCGAGTACAGGGCTTTGCCAACGGTTTTTAACTTATCGACATCGTTGGCTAGTAGCTTTTGCAGCCAAGCTTTGCTGTCTGGGCCGGTGATATCAACTACCACCATATGCGAGACGTCAAACATCCCGGCATCGGTACGCACCGCTTCGTGCTCCTCGATTTGTGAGCCATAATGAATAGGTAATTCCCAACCCGAAAAATCGACTATTTTTCCGTCGCTATTAACGTGTGATTGATAAAGAGGGGTGCGCTGAGGGGCTTGAGTAGTAGTGTCGGTCATAACAAATCCTTGTGTTTAGGCCATCTATACTGTAAATAAATAATTAAATAACGAGCTAATTATCTACAGTATAGAATAAGCATTTAAACAATAGTGGGAAGCAAGAGTGTAAGGTGCAAACATTACAATAAAGGGTGGCACAAAATAAAGCTACGCAAAAACACTGGTAGTGTCAATTGCATATAAGCCCTATCTGTCCTGTGACCTGAGATTTTCAATACGCTATTGCGGCATCACCTATTGTAGTGATAGGGCCGTAATAGCGTATTTTCTCCCCTTCGGTGGGTGAAATTTTATAGGTTTTCACCGCTCTCCAGATTTGTTATGCCCGGTTGTGAGTCATGATAATAGATTAGCGGTTCGAGCTATTATCAAGCTACGATATTAGGCATGAGTTTTTCAGTCCTTTTACCTGAGCGATTGGCAGGGTGGATGCGCCTTCGGTGGTCTTGTCGTTGGCCATAGCTACAAGCTATTGTCTCAATGACAAAACTCTCTCCTGAAAAACCCTTTTATTATGAAAGGTTCCCCGCTGTTTTACAAGGCATCTAACCGTTTAATTAAGCGTTTAAACAAAATTAATTTTTATAACCGTCTTTTTTCCTGTGAGTTAAGAGGTTATTCGGACTTTTACAGCTGTTGTTTTAGGTTTAGCGGTACTTTAAATAGCTGATCAACTGTTACCTTTACCGCAATAAAACGTAAAGCCACTACTGATAATTAGTCAAATTATGCTAGGCTACTGCCATAACTTTGATAAATATTTTAGATAGGTAGTCGTTATGCATTGTGACATTTATAAATTTCCCAAACATCCAGATATGTACGTTTATATAGCACGCCCTGATTACCCTGATGATACCGATGAGATTAAGGACTGGCTCAGTGTGTTACCCAAAGACTTCCGATCAGGACTAGGTACGAGCAAGTTTGTGATGCATTTAGACATTAGTACTACTCAGAAGTTGGCGAGAGTCGATAAAGAGGAAGTATTGGCTAAGCTGCAATCACAAGGTTATTTTGTACAAATGCCGCCACAAGATGTGATGCGCAGGCAAGCTGAGATGCGAGCAAAAGAAGCTCAAGATAAGAAGTATGATTAGAACGTGTTGTACATTCACAAGTCGTGATAAAATAGTTTTTTAACATAGTTTTAACTTAGACGTCGTTTGACACCGACATCACTAAACGCAGGTGATTGAATAAGCATGGATTGGTTGAAAGGTATTTTAAATTTCTTGCCACTAGAGCAGCTCAGCGAGATTCTCGGTGAGATTGTGATTTGGTGGAGCCAGATGGTCAAAAACGTACCACCTGCCGACTTACCTATGTACGCTTATCTAGGCGGTACGGTCATCGTTTTGCTGTTATGGATTTTGGTCGCGCGCATTATGCCAAAACCGCTCGGCGGTATGAGTTGGATGGTTATCTTTGCAGTGTTGTTAGCGCCAGGCACCGCGCTTGGCGAACAAGGCGAGATCGCGCCTGCTAGCATCGGTGTGGTTTACGCGCTGATGATGAAAGATACCACGTCAGCCGTTAGTAGTGCGCTGCCTATTTTGGTGGTTTTAGTGGTCGGTTTGTTTATCGGTTTTGTCTGGCAGCTGATTCGCGGCGCTTTTGAGTCGAGTCTCGATAAGGCGCGCCGTAACAGTGCTGAAGATACTGAAGCCAATATGCAATTGGCATCAGGCAACTATTTAGAAAAAACGCCTAGCGAGCCGGTACCAGCAGCACAGACCGCACAGAACGCTCTGTCAGATAGCTTAGCGGCTCAACAAGTAAAAGCTGCCGATACGACGACTGATACCCTCACAAAAAAGCCTGTAAAAGGGTTTTACAGCAAAGAACCGAGTGATGAAGCGGCAACGAGAGTAGATAAAAACAATGATGGTGATGGTCAGTAGTTTTGTCAGTTGACTTTGACGGAGCAGTAAAAGACACAAAGCAGTGTCTTTTTTTTGGTTTAGCTTAGCGACTGTTTAGCAAGCTCGACTAAGCTTTAGGCATAAATACACCTATCGACTAAAAATGACAAACGCATGAGTATTTTGGCATTAACAGTGGCTGTGCTAATCTTAAGCAATAAATTACATCGCTTGACCTGTTTAATACTTCGAATCAACCCTAGTATTTATCACCATAATTGAGACTATTTTTATGACAAATGATAGTAAAAAAAGCTTTACCGGTACCAATACTTATATCGCCACCGACGATCTACAGCTAGCCGTTAATGCGGCGATGACTCTACAAAAGCCACTGCTTATAAAAGGCGAGCCGGGTACAGGTAAGACTTTACTCGCTGAAGAAGTGGCCGAAAGCTTAGGTATGCCTTTGATTACTTGGCATATCAAGTCGACGACCAAAGCCGAGCAAGGCTTGTATGAGTATGATGCCGTATCGCGTTTGCGTGACTCGCAACTCGGCGATGACAAAGTCTATGATATCGGCAACTACATCAAGCCCGGTAAGCTGTGGGAGGCGTTTACTAGTGAGCAGCGCAGTGTGCTCCTCATTGATGAAGTGGATAAAGCTGACATCGAATTTCCCAATGATTTGCTGCATGAGCTAGATAAGATGTCTTTTTATGTCTATGAGACGGGTGAGACCATCTCAGCTGAGCAGCGTCCGGTGGTCATCATCACTTCGAACAACGAAAAAGAGTTGCCCGATGCCTTTTTGCGTCGCTGCTTCTTTCACTACATCGACTTCCCAGAAGAGCAAACTATGCGCCAAATTATTGAGGTGCATTTCCCTGACATTCAAGAAAAACTGGTCAATGATGCGCTCGACATCTTTTATAAACTGCGCAATCTACAAGGGCTTAAAAAGCCGCCTTCGACTTCAGAGCTGGTCGATTGGCTGACCTTATTACTAGCTGACGACATGGCGCAAGAAGAGCTAGAAGAAAACTTGCGCGGTGAGAAGTCTATTCCGCCATTATATGGGGCGCTATTGAAGAATGAAGCCGATGTTAACTTATTGCAGCGCTTTGCCAATATGATGCGCCGCTAATAACGAGCTTAGTAGTGTGTTTACGATGTACTCGTATGAGCCATTTTGCTAGCTATGCCAGTCAATAAGTGAGAGGTAATCATGTTTATAAAACTCTTCTATACGCTGCGGACTTACGGCGTGCCGGTTACGACCCGTGAGCTGCTCGATCTCAATGCCGCGCTCGATAAAGGGCTGATGATGCAGCCGCATCCTGAGAGTTCAGCAGATTCAGAATATTCTGAGCTGCAGACTTTTGCCAGTCGCGAAGATATGTATCGGCTGATCAGACTGTGCATGGTCAAAGACGAGCGTCACTTCGATAAGTTTGATCGGGCGATGGCGGATTACTTCGAAGGCGTGGATAGCTTGAATATCGACGAGCTGATGAACAAGCTGACCGATATCCCTAAAGAGTGGCTCGATCTAAAACTGGACCCCAAAAACTTAACCGATGAGCAACGCCGTCTGCTAAAGAAGTACGGCTCGCTAGAGGAGCTGATGAAAGCGCTTGAAGAGCGCCTTAAAGAGCAAAAAGAGCGCCATCAAGGCGGCAGTAAATGGGTCGGCACTGGTGGTAGCTCACCCTTTGGCGCTTATGGCGACCATCCGGAAGGCGTACGCGTCGGCGGTGAGTCACGTAAGGGCAGCGCGGTCAAAGTCTGGGAGCAGCGCAAATATCGTAATCTCGATGATGATAAGCAGCTAGGCACGCGGCAAATCCAGATGGCTTTGCGTAATCTGCGTCAGTTTGCGCGTACCGGTAGCGAGGATGAGCTCGATATCCATGAGACCATTAAGCGCACCGCTAAGAAGGGCGTGCTCGATATTCACATGCAGCCTGAGCGTCGTAACCGTGTCAAAGTACTGATGCTATTCGATGTCGGTGGCAGTATGGATATCCATGTCGAAGCCTTAGAAAAGCTGTTTTCAGCGGCGAAAAATGAATTTAAAACCTTAGAGTTTTTCTACTTTCATAACTGTCTCTACGACTACGTTTGGGAAGATAATAACCGCCGACATAGTAACCCTATGCCAACTTATGAGCTGCTTAATAAATACGGGCGCGAGTACCGTGTTATTTTCGTTGGTGATGCCTCAATGTCCCCCTATGAGCTGTTTTCAGTCGGCGGTAGCGTCGAGTATATGAATAATGAAGCTGGAGTAGTATGGCTGAAGCGTATGCTCGCGCACTTCGATAAGGTCGCTTGGCTTAACCCAGAAGAAGCAGCGTTTTGGTCCTATACCCAAACCATCACTGAGATAAAACAGATCTTCGACAACCACATGTATCCGATGACTTTGCATGGGGTGGAGGATATGACCGCTTATTTGGCAAGGTAGTTTCTTGTCGCAAAAGTATAACCATAAACGTAATGGTATAAAGGTCGTTATCCAAAGATAGCGACCTTTTTTATAATTTAGAATATTTACTGATATTATCGACTTTATTATTATTTATTGCTAAAGTGATTTTTAGCTGGCAATGGACTGTCCTACTGCTGCCTTCGTTCTACCTTGTTCTATATTTGCTTTATTTCACCTGTTATTAATACTCGAGACGCTCATGACATTTAAAAAACATCACATCGCTATCTTACTACCTGCGCTTATGATTGTAGGCTGTAGTACCCAAAAGACAGCGCCTCAACCTGCTAAGCCTGTACGTCAAGGTAATGTGCAAGTCACCCAAACACAGACCATCACCGTTAAGCCCAAGCCAGTCGTCAGACCACAGGTAGTGACGCCGGCGCCAAAACCAAGCTATACTAGTTTCTCAGACTGGAAGTCAGATTTCACTATGCGCGCGATCTCTGCAGGCAAAAACCCTGCTAATATTCAGCGTTTATTAGCGTCAGCTAATCTAAACCAACAAGTTATCTCACTGGACTCCAGCCAAGCTGAATTTTCAAAAATGCCATGGGACTACGCCGATTCTGCGGTATCAGATGGTAGGGTCAGTACTGGTCAGCGCAAATTTAACGAACAGCGCACTTATTTATCCAGCCTCGAGTCGCGTTATGGCGTCAATGCGGAGATCATCGCGGCCATTTGGGGTATGGAGTCCTCTTTTGGCGCAGTCACAGGTAACAGCTATATTCCAAGCTCGCTGGCGAGCCTCGCTTATGATGGACGCCGCCAACCGTTTGCTGAAGAACAGCTATTAGCCTTGTCGGACTTGTTAGAGCGCGGTGATATTTCTTGGTCGCAGCTTGATGGTTCATGGGCAGGCGGTATGGGCGAGACTCAATTTATCCCTAAGACTTGGTTAGATTTCGGCGTCGATGGCGATTATAATGGTCATCGTAACCCTTGGTCCACTAAGGATGCCTTAGCCTCTACGGCGAACTATCTAAATGCTTCCGGATGGGTACGCGGTTTGGCGCCGTTTTATGAAGCAACGCTTCCCGCCTCATTCGATTACTCTTTAGTCGGCACTAAGCAAACAGCGGCAAGATGGGCGTCAATGGGTCTTGACACCATAGAAGATGTCAATCTAGATGCCAATACCGAAATGGAGCTGTGGTTACCAGCGGGTAAAGATGGTCCTATCTTATTACTGAGTCCAAACTTCGATGTGATCAAAGTCTATAACAATTCCTCCAACTATGCCTTGGGAGTGAGTTTGCTCGGCAAAGCCATAATGAACCAAAGTGGCTTACGCAAGTCATGGCCGCGTTACGAGCGTCCGTTATCTACTTCGCAAGTCACCAATCTGCAGCGGCGTTTGACTAGCTCTGGCTACGATACCAAAGGCGCTGATGGCATTATCGGTACCAATACGCGCAAGGCTTTTCAGAGCTGGCAGGCCGCTAATGGGCAAACGCCGGACGGTTTTATCACTCAGCGTAGTGCCGTGTCACTGACAGGTTGGTGAGCGGATCTGATCATGCCTTTTTTTAAAAGTGACTATTGGCATAGATTAAAGCTTAAAGACTAAAAATGACTCTTTAAAAACGGTTAAGACCTAAAAAGCATCCTAATGAGGATGCTTTTTGCATTACAAGGTTAAACTGATACTATTTAAATAGTAAACTTAAACATAAGGCGCATCAGGGTAACACGCAGCCTCAATTTCACTATCTGTTGGCTGACGAATGATAGTAATCGAGTTTTGCTGCTCAGGCTGCCAGTCGATAAGCTGCATATCCGTAAAGCTCGCAAGCCAGCCGCCCATGGGCCAGTGCTGCCACTTATCATAAAAGCGATTGGCATTGATAACGATGCTTGAGAGATGATTGAGCGGCGGACGATAGACGCTATGCTGCTGATGAAAAACCACATCGCTGGTGAGATAAAACTCAATATTTAGCGCGCGCGCCATAAAAGCAAAGTCCGTGTCTTCTGCGCCATAACCGATATAATGAGTATCAAAACCGCCTATATGTTGAAACTGGCTTTGGGTAATGGCAAAGCATAAACTCCAAAATGCGCCGTAATCTTGCGTACACTCATAAGCGCTTTGAGTTTGATCGACTAACTGTGATTCGATTTCATTCGTTTGTTCGACAGCTTGATTAACAAGATTATGACGATAAGGATTCGTCACCGCTAGAGCGTTTAATGGAGTATTACCGAGATTACCTTGTTGTGATTGTAGAGACTCCTCGTCAGTGAGTGGCCTCGTTAGATATAGCGGTTGACCCATGAGCAAGGCGTCGGGATGCGCCGTTAGCTTTGCGCTTAAGTACTCGATAAAAGTTGTCGATACGATACAGTCGACATCCAAAAATATCAGCTGCTCATGACTGGCTTTTGCTGCACCAAGATTGCGGTTACGGCCAATATCAAAGCCTGTTTTACTGCCTCTATTACTGACTTCATTACTAACCTTATTACTGACCTCATTATTTTCAATACTTGCTACTAACTGGCTTTTAGAAGTCGGAATTTGCACGATATTGAGCGGATACTGAGCTAAGCGTTTAGGGTCAGCGTCATCATTGACGATAATGACCTCGCTTGGGCGCACGCTACTATTGGCTAAACTACTCAGAAGATTGTAAAGATGGCGATTACGACCATAGCAAGTAGTGATCACACTGATATCGATAGTTTTGTACTGGGTTTCGGTTGTAGGATTCATAGTTTATTCTTATTATTTATACGCTCAGGTGTCAGATTTAGTTGCGGTAACAACCACTTCTCAAACCAGGATTTGGTAGCCGTATAGTCAATAAAGCTATCCATTAAAGCTTGGGCCGCTATTTTTATATTTAGGTTGTTACGAGTTTGATAAATGTCCGGTTTAGCAGATAAGGTGAGTAAACTGTCAGTATTTTGAGTGCTGTTAGATTGCTCAACAAATTGCTGCCAACTCAATGCTCGCCCTTGTGCAATCAAAGCTGCAGCCATCACTTCTTGCTCACGATGCGGCCTTTCGTCTGGCAATACCACTAATGGCGTCTCGTGATGATAAGCTTGCGCGATACCATTTAAGCCACAAGCCATTATCAACAGATCGCTGTGCATGAGAAAAGGCGAAACGTCGACTACTTGGGTGGCGATATCGACATAAGCGCGTTTATCGTCAGCGATTGGTCCGAGCGATATAATTAAGGCTTTAAGTTGCATAGCACGTAACTCAGGTAACTTAGCATCAATCGCCTCGTGGCCGCCATAACCTTTAATCACTGTGATAATTTTTGGTTTTTGTTTGCTATTTTCACTAATATTAAATTGTCGAGTTAATTTAGAACTCACTTTATTTCGTTCATTATCATCTGTCAAATTAGCGAACGAAGCTATAAATTCATTATAGGAGATAGACTTAGAATTCTTATCAGGCAAAAAATCTAAGTATAAGGTTTTCTGTTTAAGCCAGTCGTTAGTTTCAGCGGCTTCTAAAGTTTTAGGGTAGGGCGCAAGCAGGCCAAGTGCTCCTGCAAAAGCGTTAAGATGCGGCGTATCATCGCGAATACCAGCAAGCCTGACGTAGAGATAGGGCACGCTAGCAGCGCGACACAGCATAGCGACTTCGACACTGACGTCGATAATCATTAGATCAATATCATGCTCTTGAATAGCATTTAAAATTTGCCAGCTACGAGTTTGAATATCGCTATTACCCACCGGCGAGTAGTGCA
This sequence comes from Psychrobacter sp. 2Y5, assembly GCF_051847375.1. Classification (NCBI taxonomy): domain Bacteria; kingdom Pseudomonadati; phylum Pseudomonadota; class Gammaproteobacteria; order Moraxellales; family Moraxellaceae; genus Psychrobacter; species Psychrobacter sp. 2Y5. The sequence goes on along the minus strand of NZ_JBPYDA010000008.1, from coordinate 14,886 downwards.
AACTGGCAGGCTGCCAATGTTGGCCTGCACGGCCTAGCAGAACATCGTCCTCTCGTTCATCCTCTGGGTTAAGACGAACAATTTGACTTTTAGCTACAGTATTAAATGCGTAGGCATCAAGCGCTAAGCTAGTAAAGACGATAAAGTTTTTGCATGAGCTTGCAGGTAAGAGAGCCGCCAATTTATCTGCTTGCCGGCAATGACCTGAGCCATGATGGTGAGCATAATAGCCAATGCGCATAACCGGATTTCCGAAAATAAGTTATAAAAGGTTTAGAGTAAAAGTTAAGACTAAATGGCCTTTTGCTTACTGTTATGACCATTACTTTGTAGAGGCTGAGCGTCAAAATTGAAGTCACTAGCCTTGGATATAGCAGCCGCTGTTGGCGTTTCTGACAATAAAGCCTGCTTATATAAATCAACATAACCGTCGACCATTGCCACTACCGAACAAAACTGCTCAGCACGCGCGCGACAAGCTTTTCTTGAGATCGTTTTGATGCCATCAAAAGCTGCTACAAAGGCTTGCTCATCACACTTAGGGACAATGATGCCTGTCTTCTCAGTGATAATCTCAGCGCCAGCGCCTACATCGAAGCCTATTACTGGCGTTCCACACGCTAAGCTTTCCGCTAAGGTCAAACCGTAAGGCTCATCCCAAGTGCTCGTAAATAGCATAGCGGTTGCTTGGCAGAGATAGTCGTTGATTTGCTCTTTGCTTAAGTGACCGACGTAAGTAAATAGCCTTTCGTTATCCGCTTTATTGGCATCAGCGGCTAGTAGTGGCGCGACCTGATTATCAAAGTATTGTTGATTACTCTCAGGGCCTGCGATAATTAAACGCTTACCTGCTGCCTGACAATATTGCATAGCTAGATGCGTGCCTTTTTCGGGACAAATACGCCCATACCAAAAATAAACCTCCTCATTAACCGGCTCAATATTGGCGCTAAAAGAGTCGACATCGATACCGTTATAGACCACATGGGACGGTACAAACTCAGCAAATAGCTGCTGCTGATGAGCGCTGATTGCGGTAAATTGAGTAGTGGTTCCTTGTTGCAAGGTTAGCAGCGCCAAGCGAATATGCGGAAAAATAGGCGTATGAAAAGTAGTAAAACAGCGCTTGCCAAATACCTGTCCCGTTAGCATCGGCACATGATAAAGACTATGGTTATGGACGATATCAATCTCACCACGATTATCTCTGGCGATGATATCGCCGAGCGCTTGCTGATAAACTAAATACTGATACATATCCTCACGGCTCATACCAACAGAATCATGCTCATTATCATAAACTAGAGCATCAAATTGTTTGCGAGTCATTAGAGGCACTAGGGTTGCTTGTGTTTGACTGTCCTCATGGGCATAGAGCAAAACCTGATGACCGCGCGCCACTAGCTCATCACATAGCAACTGAGTAATCATCTCAAGTCCGCCTGCATAAGGCTGCGCAATCGGATACAGCGAATGAGCAATAATAGCGATCTTTAGAGGCGCTTCGCTACTGTCTGCGCAGGTTTTTTCTATTGAAGGCTGTGGATTTGTCAGTGACATAAAGCGTTCCATTAAGTGCAAGTAGTTATAAAGTTAAAAGGTGATAGCTGTCAGCTTAAAAAAGGCTTAAATAAAAATAGTCGCTTTTTTCAAGGCAAACCTAATTAAGAATTGGCCGCTTTATTATCTTTATAAGGGTTGCTCATAGTGCGCGGATTAATAGAGTTTACTTTCGATAATGAGAGTGCTGTTTTATTTAGCTTGATAGCGCTTTTAGGACGACTACGCGGCTTAAAATTGATAACCTGCGCCTCTAACTGTTGATAGCGATAGTTCTGTAGTACCACGCTTGCGGCTAATACTTTTATCAAACAGATAGCTAAAGCGGCTGTAAATAACACAGGCGAATAGAGGCTAGATAAAGGCGACACCAGCAGCAGAGTTATTAAATTAAGGACTAACAACAACTTAGGTAGCGCCTTAATATTGGCTATAAAAGTCGAGCGAGTGCTGCTACTAAGCGCTTGTTTCGGGGTACAAATAAAAGGCTTGTCACGACCCCATAGCACTGGCATCCACGATAGAGCGCCAAACTCCCAAAAGTTTAGGTGCAGCAGCCAAGCTCGCGTTTGTCTTTTTAACTGTTTAAGTTTCTGCAATGGCGAATTAGCATTGTTACTAGCATGTTTAGAGTGATGCACTTGCTGATTAAGGGGTGAGCTATCCTGGCTATAAGCCCAAAAACGTCTAGCTAAAAATAGCGCATAGCTTGCGTAAACTGCGTAGAGCGGCGCTAATAACGGTTGCATATTAGCCTCAATATTTAGCACCAAAGCACCAGTAATTATTAGCACACACGTCAGCTGCAATAGAATAAATACTCCGGTGAAGTTCACCCAAGCGCTAAGCTGCGAGAGATGCGCTCTAATATAAGATAAGCGTTCAGATTTTTGCTGAGCTTTAAAAGGCAATTTATCCGCTATTAATCTTTGCTCATCCCTAGCAAAATAAGAAGTCAGCACTTGCATATTGCCGTAGATCCAGCGCTGTCTTTGGCAAATAAGATCAGGCAAAGTAGTCGGCAATAAACCCGTCGCTATCACTTTAGGAATAAACTCACTTTTTAGACCTTGCCTATGCATTAAGACGCCCATCTGTGCATCTTCAGTAATAGAGGCGCCAGACCAACCGCCTAACTGGGTAAGCGCCTGCTTACGAATTACCGCAAATGTACCTGTCGATAATGCGCGCTGACGATTGAAAGGACGGTACAGATGGTAGTTAAAATAATGATTGAGTTCGCTATGCACATCGACAAGACCTTTATCGCGATAAAACTGCGGGAACTGCAATAGTGCATGCTCAGGATGATATTTGATAGCATCAGTGATAGCCACTCTTGCGTGAGACAACGCCTGATAGTCACTATCAACCACCACGATATGGCTACAACGCTTATCCATCCATTGTAAAGCTAAATTCAGCGCTCCCGACTTAAAGTTATCCACTTTATCCACGTGATAAAAACGCACTTTTAGTCTGCTAGCTAAGCTTGTGCAGTAGGCAGCTAAAGGTTCATACAAGGCTTTATTAGTGTGGTTATTATCAATAACCAAAACCTCATCATCAGCCGATTTTATCGCTAGCAGAGACTCAATAGTCGCTACGACCACTTCTAAAGGCTCAGCGCGGGTCATAATCTGAAAGCTTAGACTAACGGTATCGTTATCACTGTCTAAACTTGCACTACTAGAGTTAGGGCTATGCTGATTATTTAAGTTAGGCGTAAAAGTAGTCACTTTATTCACGGTCATGTTCTATCCTTGAGCATTCAGGTAATTTGTGGCTAATAGTGTCAGTCGTAGAGAATTAGAGTTTTAATTTATTTTTATAGTCTTAAGCATAAGTCAGTAATGCAGCAAACAAGCTAATGCTTAGATAGAAGCTCATAATAATATGGTTTGATAAGGGGGATTAGGCGAAAAGTGTGGCAAAAATAGCCTAAGTGTAACGTTGGGTAATTTAGGTAAAAAAGTGTTATGTATTAAGTGTTTAACGTCCGAATTAACCTCTTTATCGTCTGCTATAGTCTTTATGGGTTTTCGCAAATACTAATATGAGTACTGAGAAGTATGGTGGATAGTAAGAATATTAGAATTAGCATTACTCTCTATATAGCTAATCCACTATAAAATAAATACAGTGCTACTGTAGTTGTACTCTTTTTATTTAGGATTAGCTATATAACTAGCAATAAGGTTTGGAGTTTTGTGTTGTTATTTGTTGAATTCGCTTACTAAGTTGGATTTAGATAAGGGGTTTTTGCTAAGGTAAGACCCATAAGGTTCGAGCTATATTTTGTAGCATCAAAATGATTTGAAAATGGCTTAACTTAATATCGCTTACAGATTGGATAGCGTTTACTCAGACAATCATAAAATGAGGGTCTCGATAAATAATTAAAAAAGGAAAATAATATGAGTAATGATAATCACAACAAACCACAAAACAATAATTCAGAAGACCTAAAAGACAAATTTACCGAATCGTTAGATGCTTTTAAGCTGCGAGCAGAATTGCTAGTCGCCAATCTAAAAGAGGGCGGCGATGATGGCTATGACCATTCAACGACTACGGCAGGCGAGAAAGGCTTGAGATCAGGCAAAGTATCAGAGTTGACCGTTATTGCGCCGTTAAAAGAAGGCGGCGCTGAGCGCTTAAAAGAAATCCTAAAAATCGCAGGCGGCAATCTTAAAGGAGCGACGCGCGTAGGCACTTTACATGACTTGCGCTTCGTATTTATAGATGACGATACAAGAGTGCTGTTCTGTACCGCTTATGATGGTGATTGGGACCCTTATATTGATGATTTCGCTACCAAAATTCCTGAGCTGATGGATATCTTATTCGGTAACGTCAAAGGTTGGCCCGGTATCAAAGATCCTAGCGTCAAGCAATTTATATTAGACCACCAAATCACTGCTGCAGGTTGGTATGTTGGTGTGCCGCATCTTACCGTACAAGATATACGCCGTAATGAGCGTATTGTAAAAGGAGTTAATAAAGCACTAGATGAAGCACAAGCGAATTAATTTTGAATTTTAAAATTAAATAAATAAGAAATATTCAAATAGTAGGCTTAGACATGAACAATAATAACAACAATAAACCGTTATCAGGATTGACTGATAAATTGCAGGACTTAAAAGACGAGTTTGGCAATCGTATCGAAAATGGTGATTTTGAGACTTGGCTCAAAGGCGTCAAAGCAGAGGTTGGCGATGGTATAGAGCTGGTGAGTCGCAAGGCGCGCGGCGTCTTCAATCCAAACCTAGTCACTATGCAATTAGAAGACATCCAGTCCATCATCTTGCGCGAACGTCCGACGCCTTATTACGGAACCATCATCGCTTTTAAGGTCAATAACGCCAAAGTGGGACGGCAGATGCTAGCGCAAGTGTTATCTGATGTGACGGGCAGCAAAGAGTGGCATAAAGACATGCAGGCAACCCTCTCTATCGTCATGACTTATGAGGGTCTAAAGGCGCTAGGCGTGCCGCAGTCCTCGCTTGATAGCTTCCCTGAATCATTTAAAGCAGGCATGGCGAAGCGCGCTGATAAATTACGCGACTTCGATATCAATGCTCCCGATAACTGGATGGCGCCTTTTGGAGACAAAGGTGATATTCATATTGGCGCTGCCGTTATCGCTGATAGTAAAGAGAAATGGCATGCCAAATTCAAAGAGCTAAAAGAAACCATCAAAGATCATATCAATTACGATAAACCTGCCGATGGCGATATTGAGATCTTGATGGAGCATGACTTTGGTTCGGACGATAATGTCAAAAACGTCTTTGGTTACCGCGATGGCATTAGTAATCCTGAGATTCAAGGTAGCGGTATCCAGACGCCGCCTAGCCGCGATGGCGAGCCAATTGCCGCCGGCGAGTTTGTACTGGGATACGAAGGAGAAGCGGGGACTGTCGCACCGATGCCGCAGCCTGAAATATTAGGTAAAAATGGCTCGTTTATGGTACTGCGTGCTTATGACAGCCATGTCGCCGCTTTTAATAAATTTCGCAAAGACAATACCGATAGCGAGGAAGAAGCTGAGCTATTAGGCGCGAAAATGTGGGGGCGCTGGCGCTCCGGCGCACCGCTGATGTTATCTCCTGATAAGGATGACAAGGAGTTGGGCGATGATCCAGGTCGTAACAACGATTTTGGCTATAAAGATGATCCTTACGGTAAGAAGTGCCCGTTTGGCGCTCATGTCAGACGTATGAACCCTCGTGATAGTAAAGACTTTATCTTATCAGATGTGCGTATTCACCGTATTGTTAGGCGCAGCGTGGGATTTGGTGACGTTTTGCCATCTGATGTGACTGAGGACGACGGCAGAGAGCGCGGTCTATTCTTTATTGGGATTAATGCTCATGCGATGGAGACGGTTGAGTTCTTGCAATCGCAGTGGATAAACGACGGCAACTTTATGAGCTTAGGCGAAGAAAAAGACCCGATGGTCGGCCTACATCATAGTGACAAAGACAGCGATGCCGATAAATTTACCGTGCCTGCTGAACCTATGCGTAAGCGTTATCATGGTATAGAAACTTTTAACACTTTATATGGCGGCGAGTATTTATTTATTCCAAGCTTATCAGCGCTTAAATGGATTAGTGAGTTGTCTTAATTTTTAATGAATCTTTCATAAACAATAAAACTCAGGAAACGCTATGCTAAAAAAATTATTTAAGCCAAAATACGTCCCCTACGATCCAAAGTATATCGAGCTTAGCAGCGATGACGAGCGTAACATACGCACCATTATTGACGATATCAAAAGCTATATCGCTCGTAGTGATAAAGCCAGTAATGTTGATTATCACACTCGTGATGCCCATGCCAAAGGCTACTGCGCATTAAAAGCTAAGTTTGAGATTTTGGATAATATCCCTAAAGAGTATGCGCAAGGCTTGTACGCTAAAGCAGGCATTCATGATTCCGTAATTCGCTTCTCTAATGGCTCCTCACGAGTTTTCGCTGATCGTAAGCTTGGTTTTGCGCAAGGTCTTGCGATTAAGGTTTTTGATGTGCCGGGCGAAAAGCTAGCACCAGGCGAAGAAGATAGCACCACTTTTGATTTTAACTTTATTAACAATCCGGTGTTTTTCTGCAATAGAATCCAAGAATACACTTATCTCTCGCGTCTGTTTTTAGACCTGCCAAAATACACGGAAAATGGCGCTATTGGTAAAGGGAAATTAGCTTTTAATTGGTTGACCAATTATGGCTCAAGATTGCCCACTAAAGAGTCTATCAAAACCTTTAAAGCAGTGATTGGTTTTACCACTATTGAGCCCAAAAATACTTTGCTATACGATTTTCATTCACAAGGCGTGGTGCGTCACGGTGACTCCATGGCAAAAATTAGAGTCACACCGACGGCTGAGTCAGATAAAAAGGTCACTCGCCGTGAAGTCGATGTTGAGGCGCGTGAAGAGGCGATTCGTCCGCTTATCTTAGAGGAAATACGCGAGCACGATTACCAGTTTGATATACAGATTCAGCTGTGCCGCAACCTAAAAAAACAGCCGATCGAAGAGATTACTACTGAATGGAAAGAGTCGGATGCGCCTTTCGTTACTGTGGCTCGCTTAACGATTCCTTGCCAAGACGTTCCCGACGATGGTCACTTTGAGATTATGGAAAACCTATCCTTTACGCCATTTCGCTGCCTAAAAGAGAACCGTCCTATCGGTAATTTGCAGCAGTCACGCCTCAAGGCTTATCAAATAGCGTCAGAGACGCGCCATCAGCTCAATGACGTCAAGCGCCGTGAGCCTAAGAGCCTGAAAGAGACCTTTGCGAAGACGTTTTTCTAAAGGCTAGTCGCTGATAGCAATTGATATTCATCATATTGTTATTGTAGGCAGTATAAAAAGTTAGCTAATTATGAACAATGGCGGTGGTTGATTGATGTTACTCTTTACTTAGACGACAGTTTACTTTGATGACAGTTCAGTCAATAGATAGCTTTTAAGAGGAAAATATAATGGGATTATTAGTAGAAGGACAATGGAAGGACCAGTGGTATGATACGGACGCTACTGGTGGGCGCTTCAAACGCGAAGAGTCCGGTTTTCGCAATTGGGTAACCGCCGATGGTAGTGCAGGGCCAACGGGAAAAGGTGGTTTTAAAGCCGAGCCAAATCGTTATCATTTATACGTCTCCTTAGCTTGTCCTTGGGCGCATCGCACTACAATATATCGTAAGCTTAAAGGGCTTGAGGACATGATATCGCTGTCCGTCGTGCATCCTTTTATGCGCGATTATGGCTGGACTTTTAAAGAGGGCGCAGGCGTTATTCAGGATCCAATCCATCATGCTGACTATATGCATGAGGTTTATACAGCGGCGAAACCTGATTACACCGGCCGCGTGACGGTGCCTGTGCTGTGGGATAAAAAGACCAACACTATCGTCAGCAACGAATCCTCTGAGATCATTCGTATGTTCAATTCGGCGTTTGACGAGGTAGGGGCAAAATCGCTTGATTTGCTACCAGAAGACTTGAAAGACGAGATCGATGAGGTTAACGAGTTTGTTTATTCAGCCGTCAATAATGGTGTCTACAAAACAGGTTTTGCAACTACTCAGCAAGCTTATGAAGAAGCAGTCATTGAACTGTTTGATGGTTTAGATAAGTTAGAGGCGCGTCTGGCAAAGAGTCGTTATCTCGTAGGCGATAGCGTCACTGAAGCCGATTGGCGACTATTTACTACTTTGGTAAGATTTGATGCCGTTTATGTCGGTCATTTTAAATGCAACATTCGCCGTATTGTTGATTATCCTAACCTTTGGAATTATCTAAAAGAGCTGTACCAGATGCCAGGTATTAGCGAAACGGTCAATATGGAGCATATCAAGGCGCATTATTATACCAGCCATGATAATGTTAATCCGACTGAGATCGTACCGCTTGGCCCTGTTATCGATTTTAATGAGCCGCATAACCGCGAGCAAACCGTTGGTTAAATGCTAATTTTGCTTCGATGATCTTTATAAAACAGTCCGCTAAAGTCTTATAGTTTTAGCGGACTATTTGCTTGAAGTTATCATTGGCAAAAAGCAGTATAAAGACAAGTTATTAGCTAATTCGGGTAATTTTTTAAATTTCAATTATAAATAGGAGTTATATTATGACTGACACTGTCGATCCACAGGATATACAACAAAAATTTGAGCGTTGGTCTGCTCTACAGTCAAAATTACTACAAGCGCAGCAAGAGTGGAGGGAGGCGGAGGCGTTGCTATCTGAGATACAGGCCTATTATCTAAGCCCGCAGTGGATGCAAGATCGTGAGGCTGATGTCACCATTGAGCACTCTGGTGAGGCCTATTCTATCTTTAGTGAAGATGGTATTTGGAACGCTATGACGGAACATCAAGAGCAAGCTATAGAATGGATGCGCTTAGGCTTAGACGCTATTGATAAATAGGCTAAAGCGTCAGCATTTAGCTTCTATTGGCTTTAGTGTTTATTAGATAAACGACGCTTAACGAACCAGCCAATAATAAGCACCACGATTATAATGCCAATCCCTGTCGAGTAAGGAGCGAGTGTCGATTCAATCACCTCGTAGTTCTGACCTAAGTAGTAACCTGCGAGCGTCAGCCCAGTTGTCCAAATGCTGGCGCCAAGTGCAGAGAGTCCCAAAAAGGGCAGCATCGACATGTTATTCATGCCTGCAGGAATAGAGATAAACGAGCGAATACCAGGTACCATACGCCCAAAAAATACCGCTTTTTTGCCATGTTTATCGAACCACTCATTAGTGGCTTTGATATCGTCAGGTTTTACAAAAACAAATTTGCCGTATTTTTCGGTAAAAGATATTAAGCGTTCTTCATTAAACACCCGGCCTAGATAGTATAGCGGTAAAGCGCCAAGTACCGCGCCAAGTGTCCCTGCTAGTATCGCGAGTATGAGGTTAAGCTCGCCGTTGGACGCGGCAAAACCAGCAGCGGGCATGATGACTTCTGAGGGAATAGGCGGAAAGACGTTTTCGGCAAACATAGCGAAGATAATGCCAAAATAGCCAAACTTCGCCATGATAGAGAGTATCCAGTCACTGATCTGACCCATGAAAAACCTTTAAAATAGAGTTGTTTAAAAAATCCAGTTATTAAGCAAAGAAGATACTAGCCCATTGCTGTTTTTTCAATTTAAAAGGTTTTATCCGCTGTGCTAGTTTCGTTAACGTATATCTAAATCCTCTGCGTAGGCAAATAACGCAGGCGCGCCGCCGGTATGCCAGAACAACACAGTATCCTCTGACTTGATTTGCCCTGTACGTATCATGTCAATGAGTCCGCCCATAGCTCGTCCCGTGTAAACCGGATCTAACAAGATGCCTTCGTTTTGCGCAGTCATTGCGATGGCTTCATTTTCAAGCTCGCCAATCACGCCGTACCCGTCGCCGACATAGTTAGAGTTGAGTATCAGATCGTTTGCAGTAAACTGATAATCGGCTTCAATCAACTGAGCAGTGCTATTGGCTAAGCTAATAATACGCTCATCAAACGGCACTTTGTCCATTTCACCCTTATCAATATTAATACCGACTAGCTGACAATTCGTCTCTAAAATTTTATTACCAATAATTAAGCCAGCGTGAGTCGCGCCAGAGCTAGAAGCAAAGATAATGTGAGTAAAGGTTACATTCAAGTCTCTACGCTGAGAGTCTAACTCTTTATAAGCCTCAATAAAGGCCACAGCACCAAGCTCGTTGGAGCCGCCATAGGGAATGATATAGGGTTTTTTACCCTCAGCTTTTAATTGTTCAACGAGGGCTGGGATATCTTCACCTTTACGGTTTTCGCCTGCCCAGTGGATATGACAACCATATACCTTATCAAGCAGTAAATTACCTTGTGGCTGAGTAGGCTCTTCGCCGCCCAATACCAGATGGCACTCAAGCCCTAAACTTGCCGCAGCGCCAGCAGTTTGCCGGCAATGATTGGACTGAATAGCGCCTGCGGTAATCACGGTATCCGCGCCTTTAGCTAAGGCATCACCCATGATGTATTCAAGCTTACGGGTTTTATTACCGCCGAGTGCCAGTCCGGTATTATCATCGCGCTTCATATAGATTTTTGGGCCGCCAAGCTTTGCGCTTAAGCGTGTCAATTCGATCAAGGGCGTAGGGAAGTAGCCTAGCGAGGCTTTAGGGAGATTGTGAGTCATAGAAAGTCCATTTTTAGGAGTGGTTTATAGTCATTCAAAGCGAAACACACACTTAGTATTTGCGTTAGATATTAGCTGCTCGCTACACTTAGTATTCTACAACGATAAGCATCGAGATTCAGAATTTTACTTATTTTATGAGATTGTAATCATAAAAAACCCTCATTCGACCATAAGGCTTGAATGAGGAGTAGACGTTATCTAACATTATTTAAATAGTACTAGAGTAGATTCAATATAAAAATGTTGTAGCGCTACAGAGATGGATTTTGCGCAGCCTCTGTGTCAGCAGCACGCAAGGAAAATTTATACCAGTAGCGCCTTTCAATTTATGACAGTTTTATTTTCAATTAACCATACTGGGACTTAGAAATGCACTTTTACTAAGGCACTAGGAACGCTCTGATTGACGCCATCTAGACCGAATTTATTTCTCCAATAACTGTACTCTATACCGACTTCGATACGATTATCGATGCCTAGTGCTTGTTGTAAGTTGTACTTAATCTGCGGATTGATATGTAGCTGATCTTCTAAGTCATCATTGTTGAAGGAGTAATCAACATAGCCATCGATGACGAAGTTGTTTTTCTCCCAGCCATAAGTCAAAGTAATCTGCTGATCATCGGCGTCATTAGGGCCAGAGTTGTTGTTAAAGACGTGATATAAGGAGGCAGAAGCATATTTCATACCTGGGATAGGTACGTCCAAATCAGCACCGACCCCAACCATATAGTTGTCTTGGCTAAAGCCGCTGGAGTTGGAACCAAACTCATATTGAGCGGCGAAGTTGACTTGCTTGATATAGCTATCATCAAAGGTCGCCACTTTGAACTTAGGAGCCAGCTCGCCGTAGATATCTTTGGCTCGGCTTTTCTCGTTATCGCTAGCGCCTTGCAGGCGATCAACAAAGAAGAACACCCCGCCCCAAGTATGCGTGGAAGCATGCTCAAGAGTGAGCGTGGTCAGCTCGCCATCTTTTGCCAACTCGTAATCCTCGCCGTACAGCAGTGAGACGCTTGTATCTGAGAATAATACCTTGGCTTGTGAGTGGCTCATACCTGCTAGAGCCATCACTGCGATGAGAACAGTGGTTAAAGGCTTGGCAACAGAGCGCTTAACATTTAAGCGAGGCTTTTTGAGTTGGGCCACAGAAGGTAGTTTGATTGAGGTGTGATAACGCACAGTAATACTCCTTTATGTACAGTCGTTGGGTGTCATTTTTGCCTATCGTGAGCTGCTTCAATGTACAAAAATTATTCAATAAAAAAGCTAGTCTTTAGCTTTAGGAACGAAGTTTTTGTTTTGCCATAACGGCTAATAATCATGACAAGCCGTTGGTTAATAGCGGCGAAGAATACTGATAATTGCTGCAAATGCTAAAGACGGCAGTACTTTAAATAGCAGCCAGTTAAAAGATTATTGAGTTACTCGTTGCAATGTTTGTTAACAATCTGAAACAGTTAATCACGTTCTAAAGGTGCTGACAATACTAAATTAACGAATGAAATCAGACATATAGATAATTAAAGAAGAGGTCGATTGCTAAGTTTATGATTTATAAAGAATAACTGACCAAATGGTCAGCTTTATTTTTTTGTAAACAAGACAGAGGCTTTAGTGATAGTAAAGAGATTTAATTATTCTTTAAAAAGAATGATGAAAATATTCAGCTGTACTGAGGTAATTAAGGGGATGCAAAATGTTGAACTAGGGAGGAGTCAAAAGGTAGCTTGAAAGAAAGGTGGGCTTAAAAAAAGAATGGATTAAAAGATAGCCCATTAAATAAGAGCAAAAACCCCAAGTAGATCACTACTTGGGGTCAGAAGAGCTTAAATTCGATATTGTTAGATCCAAGGCTTTAGGACTTACGCGCTTGTATGAGATCGACAATAAGCGCTTTTAATAAGCTAATCGCCATTAAGATAATAATAAAAGAGAAGGGCACAGCCGCAATAATCATGGCAGAAGTAATGGCATCTAGTCCGCCTGCAAGAAGCAGTGCGGCAATCACTGCGGTCAGGGCGACAATCCATATCAGTATGTGCTTGGCTCTATTCTTGACTTTGATTTTACCTGCCGCATTGATAATATTGACGACTAATATCGCAGAATCCGCTGAGGTAACCAAATAAGTGAGTAGTAGTACCACTACCATAGCAGAAACGCCAATAGCCATAGCCGGCTGTAGCATAAAGCCGATGATCTCAAACAGTTGTGCGGTTACGCCTGAGTCGAATATCTGACCTCCTGCGATACCGCTTAGCTCCAAATCGATACCCGTACCACCGATTAAAGAGAACCAAATAAATAGCGTCAGGCTAGGGGCCACGATACCTATCAAGCCAAACTCACGAATGGTACGGTTTTTGGAGATACGCGCTAAGAACATACCAACGAATGGGGCAAAAGCAATCCACCACGCCCAATAAAAAATAGACCAGCTGGTTTGCCAACCGCCAAGCTCTGTACTTGGATCCCAAACCGTAAACATCATCGCCGGTAGGTTGACGATATAGTTAAAAATACCTTTACCGAGCATTTCTAAGGCAAACATCGTCGCACCGAAGATCAAAAAGAAAGCCAGTAGTAGGATAGACAATACCATGTTTATATTACTGAGCCATTTTACCCCGCGTCCCACTCCCGATAGAGCCGAGGCAGTCGATAAACACATGACTATAAATAAAGACAGCAATAACGCGCCAGTCGTGGGCTCTGGGCTGACTGTGCTAGTCACTAGCCACTCCGCTCCGGTAATGCTGTACAAGCCTGACGCAAAGGTGCTGAGCCCAACGCCAATGGTTTGCGAGATACCAAAGATAGTGGCAATCACCGCCGAGATATCGATGATATCGCCAAGCTTGCCCTCTAAATGCTTGCCAAATAGTGGCGTGAGAGCAGAGCGCATCGTTAGTGGTAAGCCACGGGCGTAACTAAAAAACGCCAAACAGATACCCACTAAACTATAAGTCGCCCAAGCAGCAACGCCCCAATGCAAAAAAGAATAGCGATAAGCGGCTGTTAAGGCCTCCGCGCTTCTCGGCATCACTACGCCCTCAATAGGCGCTATCGTGTTGGCCGCAATTTGCTCTTGATAAACAGCAAAGACATCCGCCCCTTCAGATAGCTTGATGTTATTACTATTTAGCGCAGCCATAATTAGATCTTTTGACATGATAGTCTCAGGGTTACTGGCTAGATGCCAAAGCGGCTCGGCAGCACTATAAGTCAATACCCCAATACCGATACCGGCACCAAAAATCATCGAAAACCATGAAAAGTTTGAAAATTCAGGCTTACCCTTGGGATCATTGCCAAGTTTAGTACGCCCAAATGAGGGCCAAAGTATGACGGTTAAACAGACAATAATATAAAAGGCGATAGCGTAAGTGTAATAACCATTGAGATTGGCATAAGACCAGTTTTTTATAGCGCTGAGCGTAATACCAGAGCGCTCGATATCACTTAATATCCAAGCCACTACTAAAGTCACTAATATTAGAGCGGTCAAAACCACAAAGCGATTGAGACCCTCAAAAAACCCTGTATCTTGAGTCTTGATATGTAACTGTTTTAACGGGGGGCGAAAAGCCATAGCGTTTCCTTGACATGTGATTATACTTATCACATGTTTTGATTGTCATATAAAAAGACTAGCCAATGGTTGCGACGTGAGCAGCTTTATTTTGCGCTGCTGATTACTCAAAAATAGGTGAGTCACTATTGGCTAAGATGAAATAGGGCTAATTATTTTAAAAAAATATTTTAAGGTATTGATAGTAAAATTCTGAGAAAAATATTGATTCACTAATACCGTTAATGTCCGATACTTAGTGTAATAGAAGAAGTGACCCTATTATAATGAGTACGCCTCGTTCATAATGCATTAAAACTTAAAAACAAAAAAACCCCAAGTAAACTAATACTTGAGGCGAAACTTGCTTAAACTTAACCGTTTAAATTCGTTTTAAATATGGCGCAGCGGACGGGACTCGAACCCGCGACCCCCGGCGTGACAGGCCGGTATTCTAACCAACTGAACTACCGCTGCTTAGGTCGTCTAGCATTTTGTCTTTATAAAAGACCCACTTGCTAATAAGTGGTGGGTGATGACGGATTCGAACCGCCG